>NZ_JAYGGM010000002.1:0-447873 GCF_036314085.1 Microvirga sp. CF3016 | reverse complement strand
ACTGGCTCACCTGGCTGGCGATCTCGCGGATCGAGATCGAGAGCTCCTCGGTGGCGGCCGCCACCGTCTGCACGTTCGACGAGGTCTGCTGCACCGCCGAGGCGACGCCAACCGATTGCTGGGTCGTCTGGTTGGCAACAGCCGTCATGGACTGGGCGGTGGCTTCCATCTCGGTGGCCGCCGAGGAAAGCCCCTGCGTCAGCGCCGACACGTTCATCTCGAAGCGCTTCGTCAGCTGGTCGAGCAGCTCGGCCCGACGGGTTTTGGCATCAGTTTCCAGTGCTGCCGCCTCGTCCGCCTGCTTCTTGGCGATCAGTGCATCCTTGAACACCTGCACGGACCCGGCCATGACCCCGATCTCATCCCGGCGCGACGCGCCCTCGATCGGCACGCTGAGGTCGCCTCCGGCGAGCGCACGCATGTTCTCCACCAATCTTTGGATCGGTTTCGAGATGCTGCGGCCAAGGACGAAGGCGATGAGCAGGAGGAGCGCTGCAGCACCAGCGACGAGTGCCAGGAACAGGTTGCGATAGGAAGCGGCAAGGACTGCGAGATCATCGATGTACACGCCACTGCCGATCACCCAGCCCCATTTGTCGAAGTTCGCCGCATAGGAGAGCTTGGGAAGAGGCTCCGGCTGGTTCGGCTTCGGGAAAAGATAGGCGACGAAGCCGCCGCCGGCCCGACCCGCATTGCCGATCTCCTTGAGGAATGCAACGCCATTGGCGTCCTTCACCGCGGAATTGTCCTTTCCTTCCAGGGTCTTGCTGAAGGGATGCATCAGCATCACCGTCTGATAATCCTGGATGAAGAAATATTCAGAGCCGCCATAGCGCAGAATGCGCAGCGTCTCGGAGGCGCGCTTCTTCGCTTCGTCCTCGGAGAGCTCGCCTCGCTTAGCGCGGGCTTCGAAATCGGCCACGATGCTGACGGCCGTCTCCACGAGATGCTTCAGCTCACCCTTCTTCTGCTCGGTCAGAATGGTCGAGATCGTGACGGAACCGAAGATCGCGAGAGCAATCAGGGCCACGATTCCCGCCGCGATGCCGGCATAGAACCGGCCCGCAACGCCGGAGAGCGAACGCGTCAGCGTGTTTCGAATGGTAGAACTCTTATCAGTCATTTTTCTTTGTGAACCTGCCCGCATCACCACGGGGGGCGCGTGCCCCCACGACACGCTCTACCAGGCCCTCAAAGTCTGAAAGAGATTTAAGCTATGTCAATAAGTGGAAACACTTATGCATACTGTGGATATTATTAACCTATTGTTAATAATTCAGTATTGTGTGGTCTTGGCTAAGAATATTGGCCTTATACTAAAGAAGAAGCCGCGGACCTATTCATGTCCGCGGCTCGTTGCATTGAAGGCAATCGCAAAACGGCGGCGGTGTCTTACCGCCCCCAACGCAGGACCATCGGGTCGACCCGTCGGGCGACCTCGATCAGGCCCTTGCGGGTCTCCGGATGCAGGGATTGCAGTGGATGGCGCACGGTTTCCGATCGAATGACGCCGCCTTCCTTCATGAGTACCTTGGCGGCAAGAAGTCCGCATTGCCGGTTTTCGTAGTTGATCAGCGGAAGCCAGCGTTCGTAAGCCGCCGCCGCCTCTTCCTTGTTGCCCGCCACGTATGGATCGATGATCTTGCGGATGCCGTCCGGATAGGCTCCGCCCGTCATCGCGCCCGTAGCACCGGCATCGAGATCGGCCATGAGGGTGATCGCTTCCTCGCCATCCCACGGACCTTCGATGGCATCTCCGCCAAGGGCGATCAGATCGCGCAGCTTGGACGCGGTGCCGGGCACCTCGATCTTGAAGTAGGATACGTTGGCGATCTCCTTAGCCATGCGCGCGAGGAAGGGCGCCGACAGGGAGGTGCCGGCCATGGGCGCGTCCTGGATCATGACCGGAATGCTGATGGCATCCGAGACCCTGCGGAAGAACTCGTAGATCCCGGCCTCCGACACCCGCAGCGTCGCACCGAAGAACGGCGGCATGATCATGACCATGGCGGCGCCTGCCGCCTCTGCCCGCTTGCTGCGCTCGACGCAGATCTCGGTCGAGAAATGGCTGGTGGTGACGATGACCGGAACGCGCCCTGCGACGTGATCGAGCACCGTCGTCATCACGGCCTCACGTTCGCTGTCGGTCAGCACGAACTGTTCGGAAAAGTTCGCGAGGATGCAGATGCCGTCGGACCCCGCATCGATCATGAAGTCGATGGCGCGCTTCTGCCCTTCGAGATCGAGCCTGCCGTTGTCGTCGAAAATGGTGGGGGCCACCGGAAATACGCCGCGATAAGGGCGTGAGGCAATCTTGCCGGACGAGGACATATTTTCTCCCTTCGGTATCTACTGTGCCGTGTTCAATGGTTGTCGCGCGGAACGGGCGAGCCTGTCCGTCCGACGAGAAAGTCCAGATCGACACCTTTGTCGGCCTGCAGAACGTGGTCGATATAGAGCTTGGCCCAACCGCGATCCGCATGAGGCGCCGGCGGAACCCAGGCGGCGCGCCGGCGCTCCATCTCCTCGGCCTCGACGTGAAGATGCAAGCTGCGAGCTGCCACGTCCAGAGTGATCAGATCACCGTTCTGCACGAGCGCCAGCGGGCCGCCGGCCGCCGCCTCGGGCGCCACGTGCAGCACCACCGTGCCGTAAGCCGTGCCAGACATGCGTGCATCCGAGATGCGGATCATGTCACGGACGCCCTTCTTGAGCAGCTTCTGCGGCAGCGGCATGTTGCCGACCTCGGCCATACCCGGATAGCCTTTCGGGCCGCAGTTCTTCAGCACCATGATGCAGGTCTCGTCGATGTCGAGATCCTCGTCGTCGATGCGATGATGCAGATCCTCAATGGTCTCGAACACGACCGCACGGCCCGTATGCTGCATGAGTTCGGGAGACGCAGCCGACGGCTTGATGACGGCACCGTTCGGCGCAAGGTTGCCCTTCAGGATCGCGATGCCGGCTTCCGGCTTGAAGGGCTCCTCGAAGGTTGTGATCACCTCGCGATTCCAGCACGGCGCGTCCTTCACGTTCTCCCAGATCGGCTTGCCGTTGACCGTGAGCGCATCCTTGTGCAGCAGGCCGCGCTCGCCCAGCGTGCGCAGCACCACCGGCAGGCCGCCGGCGTAGTAGAAATCCTCCATGAGAAAGCGGCCGGAGGGCATGAGATCGACGAGGCAGTGAACGTCACGCCCGAGCCTGTCGAAATCGTCCAGCGTCAGGTCGCTGCCGACGCGGCCTGCAATGGCGAGAAGATGCACGACCGCGTTGGTCGAGCCGCCGATGGCGGCCAATGTGCGAATGGCGTTCTCGAAAGCCTGGCGGGTCATCACCTTTGACAGCACAAGATCTTCGTTCACCATCTCGACGATGCGCCGCCCGGCCATGCGGGCGAGATGATTGCGCCGTGCGTCGGCTGCCGGGATCGCGGCGTTCTCCGGCAGGCCGACGCCGAGAGCCTCGACCATGGACGCCATGGTGGAGCCGGTGCCCATGGTCATGCAGTGACCGGCGGAGCGGTTCATGCCGCCTTCCGCCTCATGGAATTCCTGCAGCGTCACCTCGCCGGCGCGCAGCTGCTCGCTCATGGAAATGATGTTGGTGCCCGAGCCGATATACTTGCCGCGATAGACGCCGCGCAGCTGCGGGCCGCCCGACACGCCGATGGTGGGCAGATCCGCCGAGGCCGCGCCCATCAGCAGGGCAGGGGTAGTCTTGTCGCAGCCCATGAGGAGAACGACGCCGTCGAGAGGATGGGCGCGGATGGCTTCTTCCACATCCATGGCGGCGAGATTGCGGAACAGCATGGCCGTCGGGCGCATGGTGACTTCGCCGAGCGAGGAGACGGGGAATTCGAGCGGGAAGCCGCCGGCATCGAGCACGCCGTATTTCACATGCTCGGCAATAGTGCGGAAATGCGCGTTGCAGGGCGTCAGCTCCGACCAGGTGTTGCAGATGCCGATGACGGGCCTGCCTTCGAACTGGTCCTGCGGGAAGCCGCTGTTCTTCAAGAAAGAGCGGTAATAGAAGCCCATCTTGTCCTGACGGCCGAACCAGGCTTGGCTGCGCAGCGGGCGTTTCTTGTCTTCGGTCATTTCCTCGGTGCCTTCGAAACTGTGTAGCGCCCCGCCGGGCGAGGCATATTAAGAACGCGACTTTGGTTGAATAGGCGCTCAGTTTGATTCATATAATAGTACTAATAGTCAGCTGATAAGGCTGCTAAAGTCGAAGAGCAACGACAATTTTAGGGAGAAAGCTCATGAAGGCCCGTCATCTTCTGACGACAATCGGCATGGCTGCGCTGATGCTGTCCTCAGGCGCCGCCTATGCCCAAAACAAAATGACCATCGGCTTCTCTCAGGTCGGATCGGAATCCGGCTGGCGGGCCGCTGAGACGAAGGTCTCGAAAATTGAAGCTGAGAAGCGGGGCGTCGAGCTGAAGATCTCCGACGCCCAGCAGAAGCAGGAAAATCAGATCCGGGCCGTGCGCTCCTTCATCGCCCAAGGCGTGGACGCAATCTTCATCGCACCCGTCGTGTCCACGGGCTGGGACGCGGTCCTGAAAGAGGCCAAGGACGCCAAGATCCCGGTCGTGCTGCTCGACCGCTCCATCGATACGAAGGACGAGTCTCTCTATCTCACCGCCGTGACTTCCGACACGGTCTATGAGGGTAAGGTCGCCGGCGAGTGGCTGGCTAAGGAGACCGGCGGCAAGTGCAACGTGGTGGAGCTGCAGGGCACCGTCGGCTCGAGCCCCGCCATCAACCGCAAGAAGGGCTTCGATCAGGTCGTTGCCGCAAATCCCGGCATGAAGATCATCCGCACCCAGTCCGGCGACTTTACCCGCACCAAGGGTAAGGAAGTGATGGAAAGCTTCATCAAGGCCGAAGGCGGCGGCAAGAACATCTGTGCCGTCTACGCGCATAATGACGACATGGCGATCGGCGCCATTCAGGCCATCAAGGAGGCGGGCCTGAAGCCCGGCAAGGATATCAAGATCGTCTCCATCGACGCCGTTCCGGATATCTTCAAGGCCATGGCCGACGGCGAGGCCAACGTCACGGTCGAGCTGACGCCGAACATGGCCGGGCCTGCGCTCGACGCACTCATGGCCTTCAAGAAGGACGGCACGGCACCGAAGAAGTGGATCCAGACGGAATCCAAGGTCTACACGCCCGAGACGGCGAAGGCCGAATACGAGAAGCGCAAGGACCTCTACTGAGATCTGCAGGTAATCGGGGCAGCAGGCGGGCGATCGCCTGCTGTTTCGCGTATCGACCGGCGAGGATTTGATGTCATCAGCGACAGACCAGCCCGAGCTTCTCGAGATCAGAGGTCTCACGAAAGGCTTTCCGGGCGTGCAGGCGCTCGATCACGTGGACTTTACGCTGCATGCGGGCGAGATCCACGGCCTGCTCGGCGAGAACGGGGCCGGCAAGTCGACGTTGATCAAGGTGCTGACCGGCGTCTTCAAGCGCGACGCCGGCACCATCCGCCTCGACGGCCAGGAGATCGAAGCCCGCGATCCTGCCGACGCGCTCTCACTCGGCATCGGCACCGTCTATCAGGAGGTCAATCTTCTGCCGAACCTGTCGGTGGCGGAAAACCTCTTCATCGGCCGTCAGCCGCACCGCTTCGGACTCGTACGCACCGGTGAGATGCGCCGCCGCTCCGAGGAGCTTCTGGCAGGCTACGGCCTCGACATCGATGTCGCCAATCCTCTGAGCACCTATTCCGTGGCCGTTCAGCAGATCGTCGCCATCGCCCGCGCGGTCGACCTCTCGGCCAAGGTGCTGATCCTCGACGAACCGACGGCGAGCCTCGACATGCATGAGGTCGAGACTCTTTTCAGGATCCTGAGGGATCTTAAGAGCCGCGGCATCGGGATCGTGTTCGTCACACATTTCCTCGACCAGGTCTATGCGGTCTGCGACCGGATCACCGTGCTCCGCAACGGACGTCTCGTGGGCTCCCGTCCCATCGCCGAGTTGCCGCGCATCGAGCTCGTCTCCATGATGCTCGGGCGCGAACTCGCCGCGGAAGCCCTCCATCGCAACCAGCGCGCTGCCGTCACCGGAGAACCGCTGGTCGCGTTCAAGGATTACGGCAGGCGCCGCCTCCTGGAGCCGTTCGATTTGGCGGTGCGTCCGGGCGAGGTGGTGGGGCTTGCAGGTCTTCTCGGCTCCGGGCGAACGGAAACGGCCAAGCTGGTCTTCGGGATCGAGCGCGCCGACAGCGGGCAGGCCTTTGTGGACGGAAAGCCCGTGCGCATCGCCACGCCGCGCGATGCCGCGCGCCTGCGCTTCGGCTTTACGCCTGAGGATCGCAAAACGGAAGGCATCGTGGCGGAATTGTCCGTTCGCGAAAACATCATCCTGGCGCTTCAGGCGCAACGGGGCTGGCTGCGCCTGATCCCACGGCGCAGGCAGGAGGAGATCGCCGATCGCTTCATCAAGCTCCTCGACATTCGTACGCCGGATGCGGAAAAGCCTATCGGGCTTCTGTCAGGGGGCAATCAGCAGAAGGCGCTCCTCGCCCGGTGGCTCGCCACTGAGCCGCGCTTCCTCATTCTCGACGAGCCGACGCGCGGCATCGACGTGGGGGCGCATGCGGAGATCATCCGCCTGATCGAGCGCCTGTGCGAGGATGGGCTCGCCCTTCTCGTCATCTCCTCGGAGCTGGAGGAGATCGCCTCCTACAGCGACCGTGTCGTCGTCCTGCGCGACCGGCGGCACGTGCGCGAACTCTCGGGATCCGAGGTGAGCGCCAATACCATCATGACAACCATCGCGGGCCATTGAATGAGCGGCATGATTCAAGTTAGTCGCCCTCGCACCCTTCCGAAGGGGCTTCCGCAGGTCGCGGCGCTCCTTATCGTCTTTCTCGTCAACTGGCTCGTCTTCCGCGACTTCTTCGCCCTGCGCCTGCAGGACGGGCGGCTCTTCGGCAGCCTCATCGACGTCCTGAATCGTGGAGCCCCGGTCGCCATCCTGGCTCTCGGAATGACGCTTGTCATCGCGACCCGCGGCATCGATCTCTCCGTCGGCGCCGTCATGGCGATTGCCGGTGCGATGGCCGCGACATTGACGGCGCAGGGCTATCCGCTCCCTGTTGCTTTGGCCGCCGCCGCCGGTATCGGCCTGGCCTGCGGCCTGTGGAACGGCTTCCTGGTCGCCGTGCTCGAAATCCAGCCCTTCGTGGCGACCCTGATCCTGATGGTGGCCGGGCGCGGTTTCGCGCAATTGATCACCGAGGGACAGATCATCACCTTCGTGAGCGAAGGCTTCGCCGCCATCGGCGGCGGCTCCTTCCTGATGCTGCCGATGCCGGTCGTGATCGCCATCGTGATGCTGATCATCACGCACTTCATCGTCCGCTACACAGCCCTGGGTCTCTTCATCGAGTCCATCGGCGCCAATGTCCGCTCGAGCGCCTATGCCGGGATCGGCACCAAGGTCGTGACGATCGCGGTCTATATGTGGTGCGGCCTGTGCGCGGCGATCGCCGGACTGATCGTGACAGCGGACATCCGCGGAGCGGACGCCAACAATGCCGGGCTCTGGCTCGAGCTCGATGCGATCCTCGCCGTGGTGATCGGCGGTACGTCCCTGTTCGGCGGCCGCTTCAGCCTCGGCCTCTCCGTCGTCGGGGCTCTGATCATCCAGGCCATGAACACCGGCATCCTGCTGAGCGGCTATCCGCCGGAATACAACCTCATCGTGAAAGCCATCGTGGTGCTTGCCGTGCTCCTCGCCCAGTCGCCGGTTCTGTCGGCCCTCCGTTCCGTCTGGAAGGCAAGAGCATGATCAGGCGTCATCTTCCCGTCCTCATCACGCTCGCCGTCTTCATTGCGGGCTATCTGATCTGCCTCGCGCAGTTTCCGAGCTTCGCCTCGACCCGGGTGATCGGCAATCTTCTGACCGACAATGCTTTCCTCGGCATCGTGGCGGTCGGTATGACCTTCGTGATCCTGTCCGGCGGCATCGATCTCTCGGTCGGCTCGGTTGTCGCCTTCACCGGCGTGTTCCTTGCCGTCACCATCGAGAAGTACGGCGTCAATCCTTACGTCGCCTTCGTCCTCATCTTAGGCATCGCGGCCCTGTTCGGGGCCGGCATGGGATTCCTGATCCATACATTCCAGATTCCGGCCTTCATCGTCACTCTGGCCGGCATGTTCCTGGCGCGCGGCCTGTGCTTCGTGCTCACCACGGATTCGATCCCGATCAATGCGCCCGCCTACGGCCAGATCACCGACATCGCCTTTGGCCTGCCAGGTGGCGGCCGGCTGACCTTCATCGCCATGGTCATGCTGCTGACCTTCGTGGTCGGCATCGTCCTGGCGCATTACACCCGCTTCGGCGCCAATGTGTATGCGCTCGGCGGCAACCGGACCTCCGCGGAACTCATGGGAGTGCCCGTGGGGAAGACGACGATCCGCATCTATATGCTGTCCAGTTTCCTCGCGGCCTTGGCCGGAATCGTCTTTTCCTTCTATACCTCCGCGGGATATTCCTTGGCGGCGACCGGCGTCGAGCTCGACACGATCGCGGCGGTGGTCATCGGCGGCACCCTGCTCACGGGAGGCTACGGAACGATCATCGGCACGCTCGTGGGGGTGCTCATCCAGGGATTGATCCAGACCTACATCACGTTCGAGGGGACTCTGAGTTCGTGGTGGACCAAGATCGCCATCGGGGCTCTGCTGTTCGCGTTCATCGTATTGCAGCGGGGCCTGTCGGCGGCGTCGCTTCGAACGCGGTAGAAGAAGGAGAATGGTGTTGCTGAACGATGTCCAGAGGCCTGCGAGAGCGCGATCAGCCCACGATCTCGTCGCCCATGGGATCGGCCAGAACATCATGCAGGGTCGTTTCCCCATCGGCAGTACGCTCCCGGGCGACGCGGAACTGATGGAGCTGTTCGGAGTCTCGCGAACGGCTCTACGCGAGGCGATGAAGACCTTGGCTGCGAAGGGCCTGATCGAGTCGAAGACAAAGGTCGGCACGAAGGTTCTCGACCGCAACAACTGGAATATGTTCGATGCCGACATCATCGAATGGCATCTCGAGATGGGGGTCGATGCCCGGTTCCTCGGGTGGCTTTTCGAGATCCGGCAGATGCTCGAGCCCCTGGCCTGCGCCACCGCGGCCGTGCGGCGCACGGAGGAGCAGCTCAAGGAGATGCACAGGGCGCTCCAGGCCATGTACCAGTGCGAGAGCAGCCGGCAGGGCTTCACCAAGGCCGATCTCGCCTTCCACCAAGCCATTCTGGAAGCGTCCGGCAATCCCTTCCTGCAATCGATCGGGTCAGTCATCGGCGCGGCGCTCGCCACGTCGTTTACGATCAGCTCCCCGGTATCCAGCGACGAGCGCTTCCGGGAGGTGATGCGCCAGCATCAGGCGGTGTTCGACGGCATCCTGCAGGCCAATCCCGCGGCTGCAAGCGAAGCCATGTCCGACCTGATCCTGCAGGCAGCCGAGCGGGTTCAGATCAAACATGTGGAAAGCTCCCTGGCGAACGTCCAGATCCATGCCTTCACGGGAGTGGAATGAGGGAGCCGGTGATGCACTCCTGCCAGAGAAAATCACAAGCTTTGACGCTCATCAGAAGCCTTGCTGGACAAATTAGTATTATAGTATGATTTATAGGCTGGCGTGAGAGATCTAACACTCCGCCGGCGAAACGGGGAGGTGGGGCTGTCCTAAGGACAGGCTCTGCCTTAATCATAGGATCCGAAGGGCCTGCCGGAAGGGACCGGACGCTGCAAGCCGACTGAAGGCACAGAGCCCTGGAATGAAGAATACGGAATATGCGCCGGGCGAAATGATGCCGCTCCGGGCATGGACGAGAGGGAGAACGACCTTGAAGACATTCACGACCACATTGGCGGCCGTGGCTCTTGGAGCCTTCGGCATGCTTGGCGCCGCCCAGGCGCAGGATAAGGGCACGGTTGGCGTGGCCATGCCGACGAAGTCGTCCGCGCGCTGGATCGACGACGGCAACAACATGGTCAAAGCGCTCAAAGAGAAGGGCTACAACGTCGATCTGCAATACGCGGAAGACGATATCCCGAACCAGCTCTCGCAGATCGAGAACATGATCACCAAGGGCTCCAAGGTCCTCGTGATCGCGGCCATCGACGGCACGACTCTGTCCGACGCGCTGCAGCAGGCTGCCGATAAGGGCATCAAGGTCATCGCCTATGACCGCCTGATCCGCAATTCCAAGAACGTCGACTACTATGCGACCTTCGACAACTTCCAGGTCGGCGTGCTCCAGGGCGGCTACATCGAGAAGGCGCTCGGCCTGAAGGAAGGCAAGGGCCCGTTCAACATCGAGCTGTTCGGCGGCTCGCCGGACGACAACAACGCCTACTTCTTCTACAACGGCGCCATGTCCGTGCTCGAACCCTACATCAAGAGCGGCAAGCTCAAGGTTCAGAGCGGCCAGACCGGCATGGATAAGGTCTCGACCCTGCGCTGGGACGGCGCGGTCGCCCAAGCCCGCATGGACAACCTTTTGTCCGCTTTCTACACCGACAAGCGCGTCGATGCCGTTCTCTCGCCCTATGACGGCCTGAGCATCGGCATCATTTCCTCGCTCAAGGGCGTGGGCTATGGCACGCCGAAGCAGCCGATGCCGGTGATCACCGGTCAGGATGCGGAAGTGCAGTCCGTCAAGTCGATCCTCGCCAAGGAGCAGACCTCGACGGTGTTCAAGGACACCCGCGAACTTGCCAAGATCGCGGCCAACATGGTTGACGCCGTGCTCTCGGGCAAGCAGCCCGAGGTCAACGACACCAAGACCTATGAGAACGGCGTGAAGGTGGTCCCGTCCTACCTGCTGAAGCCGGTCAGCGTCGATGCCTCGAACTGGAAGGAAGTTCTGGTCGGCAGCGGCTACTACAAGGAAGACCAGTTCAAGTAAGTGACGGGCTTCAAGAATGGACCCTGCGTGCCCGCGCAGGGTCCTTGCTCATTTCTGGAAGGCTCTTGCCTGAGGTCATGCGATGAATGCGATCCTTGAGATGCGGGGGATCACCAAGACGTTCCCGGGCGTGAAGGCGCTCGACAACGTCAACATTACGGTCAAGGCCGGCGAGATCCACGCCCTGGTGGGCGAGAACGGCGCCGGCAAGTCGACGTTGATGAAGGTCCTCAGCGGCGTCTATCCGTACGGCTCCTATTCCGGCGAGATCCATTACGAGGGCGAGGAGCGGCGCTTCTCGGGCATCGCAGACAGCGAGAAGCTCGGTATCATCATCATCCACCAGGAGCTCGCCCTGGTGCCGCTCCTGTCGATCGCGGAAAACATCTTCCTCGGCAACGAGCAGGCCAAGTACGGCGTCATCGACTGGTCGGTCGCATTCGCGCGAACCAAGGAGCTGCTGAAGCTCGTGGGCTTGAATGAATCGCCCGAGGAGCTGATCACCAATCTGGGCGTCGGCAAGCAGCAGCTGGTCGAAATCGCCAAAGCCCTCTCGAAGCGGGTGAAGCTCCTCATCCTGGACGAGCCCACCGCCAGCCTCAACGAGAAGGACAGCGACGCGCTCCTGAACCTGCTGCTCCGGTTCAAGGAGCAGGGCATCTCCTCGATCCTGATCTCGCACAAGCTCAACGAGATCTCGAAGGTGGCCGATTCCATCACGGTCCTGCGCGACGGCGGCACGGTCGAGACGCTCGATTGCCGGGCCGAGGCCGTCAGCGAGGATCGCATCATCCGCGGCATGGTGGGTCGCACCATGGAGGACCGGTACCCGAAGCGCGAGCCGAAGATCGGCGGGCCCATCTTCCAGGTGGAGAACTGGTCCGCCTATCACCCGCTCCACAACCACGTGCAGGTGGTCAAGAACGTCAACCTGAACATCCGGCGCGGCGAGATCGTCGGCATCGCCGGGCTGATGGGGGCAGGGCGGACCGAGTTCGCCATGAGCCTGTTCGGCCGCAGCTACGGCCAGAACATCTCCGGCCGAGTGGCACTGCACGGCAAGGAGATCGACGTGAGCACGGTCGAGAAGGCCGTTTCCAACGGGATCGCCTATGCCACCGAGGACCGGAAGACCTACGGCCTCGTCCTGGCCGAGGACATCCGCAAGAATGTGACGCTCGCCAACCTCGAGGGCGTCTCCAAGAACCTGGTCATCGACGACATCCAGGAGCTTGCGGTCGCCAACGACTACCGTGGCAAGATGCGAATCCGCTGCTCCAATGTTTTCCAGGAGGCCGTCAATCTCTCGGGCGGAAACCAGCAGAAGGTGGTCTTGAGCAAGTGGCTCTTCTCCGACCCGGAGATCCTGATCCTGGACGAGCCGACCCGCGGCATCGACGTCGGCGCGAAATACGAAATCTATACGATCATCAACAGGCTGGCCGATGCCGGCAAGGGGGTTCTCATGATATCCTCGGAGATGCCGGAATTGCTCGGCATGTGCGACCGGATCTATGTCATGAACGAAGGCTCCCTGATCGCCGAGCTCGACATTGCCGAGGCATCCCAGGAAAAGATCATGCACGCTATCGTTAAGTCGGGGAGACGCTGAGATGGACACGAGAACCGCTGACGAGATCCAGGTTCCCCAGCAGAAGACGTCGTGGACGGCGTTCGTCAAAACCCATTTCCGCGATTACGGCATGCTGCTGTCGCTGCTGGTCATCATGCTGTTCTTCCAGGTGGTGACCGACGGCACGCTCCTGCGGCCGCTCAACCTTACGAACCTGGTGCTGCAGAACAGCTATATCGTCATCATGGCGCTGGGCATGCTGCTCGTCATCGTGGCTGGGCATATCGACCTCTCGGTCGGCTCCATCGTCGGCTTCGTCGGAGGCCTCGCGGCCATGATGATGGTGCGCTGGGGCTTCGATCCCGTGACGACCACCATCGCGTGCCTCGTCGTCGGCGGCCTTATCGGCGCCGCTCAAGGCTATTGGGTGGCGTATTTCAAGGTGCCGTCCTTCATCGTCACGCTGGCCGGCATGCTCGTCTTCAAGGGCCTGACCCTGGCGCTTCTCGGCGGCATGTCGGTCGGTCCGTTCCCTGTGGTGTTCCAGCGCCTGAGCTCCGGCTTCATCCCGGATGTTTTCGGCGGCGAGGGCTTCAACTACACGGCGCTGTTCCTCGGCGCCGCCAGTGTCGCGGTGATCATCTATTTCAGCTTCCGCAGCCGCGCCAACCAGCTCAAGCACGCCGTTGAGACGGCGCCCTTCGGCCTGTTCGCCTTCAAGAACGCGCTCCTCGCCGTTCTCGTGGTCGCGTTCTGCTACCTGATGGCGACCTATCGCGGCCTGCCGAACGTACTCGTCATCATGGCGCTTCTGATCGCGCTCTATGCCTTCGTGACCAATCGCACCACGATCGGCCGGCGCATCTATGCCCTGGGCGGCAACGAGAAAGCGGCCAAGCTGTCCGGCATTAAGACGGAGCGCCTGACCTTCCTCACCTTCGTCAATATGGGCGTTCTGGCAGGCCTCGCCGGCCTCATCTTCGCTGCCCGCCTCAACACCGCGACCCCGAAGGCGGGCCTAGGCTTCGAGCTCGACGTGATCGCGGCGGTGTTCATCGGCGGCGCCTCCGCCACCGGCGGCGTCGGCAAGGTGACCGGCGCGGTCATCGGAGCCTTCGTCATGGGCGTGATGAACAACGGTATGTCGATCCTCGGCATCGGCATCGACTACCAGCAGGTCATCAAGGGCCTCGTGCTGCTCGCGGCCGTGTCCCTCGACGTCTACAACCGGAAGAAGTAAGCGGACTTCCTCCTACAGCACTCAGCGGAACGGCGAGCCTCGGGCTCGCCGTTTCCGTTTCAAGCATCGCTGAAAGAGGCAGTCTTAGCGGGCTTCCGCCGACATGCCGGCGGCTTCCGGGACTGGGCTCTTGGTCAGGGTCATCTTGCTGCTGCCGCGGTCGCAGGAGACCGTCACGAAGCCGTCCGAAGCGTTGATGCGAACCGTGACCACGTCGCTCGTGCTGACAAGCTTGACCGGCTCCTCGTCCACGTCCTGAGCGGCCTCGTTGATGATGGACAGGCACTCGCCGAAAGGCATGGATGCAATCCGGGTATCGGCCGACTGAGCTGCAGAGCCGGCAGCGAAGGCACCCAGGGTGCCGAGCATGATTGCAACCAAAATGGAGCGCATGGCCCAATTCTCCCAACGCTCGGAGATCACCACGCCCGAGAGTTTTCCGCTGTGTCCTATCGCACAGGGAAGGAACGTGCCTCACCAGGGCCCGTTCCTCGTTGTCAATGTCGCAGGGGAGGGTGGCCGCCGTCAGGACCGATATCGCATGGCCAATGTTAGAGAAGGATGAAGAAGCTCAGCCGCTCGATCCCTTTTGATGCCCCGACATCTGACGCCCTCGTTGCTCGGCCCTTTCCAGAGCTTCGGCCAGAAGGCGGCGACTCTGCATCAAGGCGTGTTCATCGGGCATCGCCGCACTCAACGTGGCGAGGATCCGCTCGGCCTCCATCTCGTGACGGGTCTCAGGCATGACGATCTCCAGCAAGCTATGCTGATGCAATCGCCTGGGCATTTCCAAGTTCCTGCAGGGCACGCCGGCTGGAGGAGGGAACATATTTCCGACGTAATAGCGTTTATCTTGATTGCCATTGCCCGACCGCTTCGGGGACTATGTTCCTGAGGCAAAACCGATTAGTGCTTGATCTCTCACATTGCACGTTCACACATGATTCATCCCAAGATTGTCAGGGATGGTCCCATGACGACCAGCGGACCAGACCCTCTGAAGGACGCTCTCGCTCTCCAGGCTCGGGTGAGGGGCTTGCAGGCCCTGCTTGAATTGCAGCTTTGGCAGATCGAGTTGCTCAACAACCGGCTCTATTCGCACGAACCGGGCGGCATCGCGGCACGGCGCCTGCTGGCCATCAAACGACGGGAGTCCGACCGGGACGGGTTCAAGGTGCCGAAAGGCGTGAACGATCCCTGATGCGGCGATCATGCGAGAAAGGCCCGATGCTGTCACCGGGCCTTTCGCTTTTCAAAGACTGCGCTTGATCAGTTGAATTTGTAGTTCACGCCGGCGCGGAACACGCCGAATTCCGCATCGCGGTCCACGTTGACGCGGCCGCCGCGGTCGTAATTGTCCTTCGTATCGAGATCGACGTATAGACCTTCGACCTTGGCAGTGAAGTTGTTGGTGATGGCGTATTCCAAGCCGCCGCCCAAGGTCCAGCCCCAGTTGATCTCGTCGCCACTGTGATAGCCGAGCAGCGGGTCGTAGCCCCGGTTGCCGCCGATATCGCCATAGGCGAAGCCGCCGGTGCCATAGACGAGGGCGCGGTCGAAGGCGACGCCGGCGCGGGCGCGGATCGTCCCGAAGAAGCCGTCGGACTCGCCCGGATAGTAGATGGTGCCGTAGGACGCGCCTTTGTTGCCGACGGCGGCATATTGCAGATCCGTCTCGGCGCCGGCCACGAACATGCCGAACTGGTAATTGTAGCCAGCCTGGGCGCCGCCGACGAAGCCGCCGCCGCGGCGACCGCTGACCGTGCCGAAGGCCGGGTCGTAATAGCGGCTGTCACCCGCATTCCAGCCATAGCCGGCATTCAGACCGGCGTAGAAACCCGTCCAGGTGAAGACCGGAAGCGCATTGTAGGCCGGAGCCGGAGAATAGCGGCCCGGCAGGTCAGCCGCGTGGGCCGTCGAGGCCGCAATGGCGAGAGCCGCCGTGGCAGCGAGCAGTCCAAGAGCAGAGGTACGCATTACTGTATTCCGTGCTTAACGACAGAGGTCAGATAGGCATTTATTGCCTGTCACGGATCTAATAAGGGGTGACGAGAGATTGTTGCAATATCGGCGGCGGTCACCATTCGAAACATGATTGACGGATGATGAACGTTTACTGTCCGTCAACCATGACAGCCATGCCCGACTTGAGATCATGAGCCGAGTATGCGCAGATCATAGGGTGAAGTTCGGCCGCGAGGCCCCAAAGCAAGAGACAAAACTTGGCCTCGCCTTTTCGAGGCGAGGCCTTTTTGTTTTGCCCTTGATCCTCAGGAATCGTTCAGGTTCGAGGCCCAGGCGAGAGCCCGTCGGGCAATCACGTCCACATCCACACTCATCGGCAAAAGGTCCGGATCGAGAGCGGCAATGGGGAACCAGTTTGCCTCGAGGGCATCGTCCCCTGCGACGGGCTCGCCTGCGATCCAACGGCAGAGCACGGCAATCAGAATGTAGTGCTGCTGGAGATCGCCGGATGAATCCCGCACCAGGATATCGAGGGTGGTGAGCACGTCCCGGGCTTCCGCACGGATGGCGGTCTCCTCAAGAAGCTCCCGTGCGGCCGCGTCCTTGACCGTTTCGCCGAACTCGATCTTGCCGCCGGGGAAACCCCAAAGGCCGGCATCGGGTGGGTTGGCCCGCCGAACGAGCAGGGTATGACCGTCACGGATGACGACGGCGATGACTGCAGGGATGGGTGAGAGGGACATGAAAAAGGCCCGACCGAGGAAGGCCGAGCCTTAACGCATGGGATCGCGGCTGGGTAGCTTGTTCAGCGACCCGACCGGTTCAACGCAGACTGCAGGGGCTCCAGGCTCTTGGTGAACCAAAGTGCCGTGGTCTCGGCGATATCCTTCCACTGGGCGGAAACCGCCTCGTAGGCTTGGTGCGTCGTCTGGCTCTGTGCCTTGAAGACCTCAGGCAGAGGGGAGGGGCTGATGGCCGAGCGCCAGAGATCGAGAGCCACATGGCGCTGCGTGTTCACGGCCTCGATGATCTTGTCGTTCACTTCGAGAGCGCCCTTGGCCGATGCGGCCACGGCCTCGCTCATGGCTTGGCGGAGGACGTCACTCTGCTTCTTGGCAGATGAGAAGATGGCCCCTGCCTCCACGGGAGCTGCGGCAGTTGCAGGAAGCGAAATGGGCTTCGCCTCTGTGACGGCCGCCACGGTCTCGGCTGCCGGGATGGCTGCCATCTCGACCAGATCGTCGGCCTTCTGCACGCTCTTGTTTGTGCTCTTGGCTCTGGGCTTCTTCACTTCCGCCATCGTGACGTCCTCGCAAGGGTTAAGAGAGAAGGAGGTTACTTCTTGGATCCCGGCTGCTTCATGGCCGATTGGGCCAGGGAGCCGAATTCCTTCATCTGGGTCTGCATCGCCTCGAACTGGGTCCGGACGAACTCGGCCTGGATCTGCATAGCCTCCTGCATGTCCTTCGCACGCACCATCCTCTGGGCGAGATCGAAGGCGGCCGAGAGGTTCTGCTCGGTATAGGCGAAGGTCTTGCGCGCGGCGTCCTTGGCACTGGCCTGGACGGTGTTCGCCGAGCCTTCGAACGTGTCGGCGGTCTTCTGAGCGGCGCTCATGAAGCCATCGATGGCCTTGCGGGCCTGTTCGACGCTTTTCTCGGCGAAATCGCGCATCTCCGGGGGAATTTCATAACCTTGGGTCGGGTTCGTGGCCATGGACTGCTCCTTGTCGTTAAGGCATTTGTGCAGTGCAATATCACATTGTGCGCTGCAAAATCAACTCCCTCATGCCTCGTCTTATTAAGGTTACCTGAAAGTAAAAGGATTCAAGTGTTCCGCCTTGCATGCTTGACCGCGGATATTAGTCTAGAAGCTCTCCCAGAGACGCCTCTGAGGCAGTTCACAGCAAGGGCCGTTGATGACGGGTGGTTCCAACCCATTTGAAGCGCTGATCGCGCGGCTCGCTGCCGAGCCGGATCTGGGCTTTTTGGCCCGGCCCGGAGCAGGCGTGCTCGTCTGGGATCAGTCCGGGGAGAGGCTGCTCTGGACATCGCCGGCCGCCGAGGGATTGCGTAACGCCTTTGCCGACGAGGCCGGCCAAGTGATCCCAGGCTTCCGAGCCCATGATCGCATCAAGGCCCTGGCCGGCGGCCTCGCGCCACGGCAAGGCGCCCGTCAGGAGCGCCTGCGGCTCGACCCGAGCCGCCCCTGGCTGCCAGTCGCAACCCTGTGTCGCCTAGCGTTCCTGGAGAGCGGGGAGGTCGTTCTCGTGACGGCATTCACGGGACCGGTGCCGAAGGCGTCGGCGACCCCTCGTCCGGCCCAGCAGGCTGAACCTGTCGGTCCGGAGCCCGTGGCACAAGCCGAAGCCGAGGCGGCTCCTCAAGCGGAGACGCGTCCCGGTCCGATCCGTTTCATTTGGCACACGGATGCGGCAAGTCGTTTCACCGATGTCTCACCCGAGCTTGCCCAGGCCGTCGGCGCCACGGCCGGCACTATCGTCGGATTCACCTGGGAGGAGGTGGCCCGCTCGGTCGTCGAGGATCCCGACGGAGTCGTTGCAGACCTCTTTGCTCGCCGCGAAACCTGGAGCGGGCGCACGATCCTCTGGAGCATCGACAATTCGCGTCAGCAGGTGCCCGTCGATTGGGCCGGCATGCCGGTCTTTGGTCCGGGCCGCGAACTCATCGGCTTCCGGGGCTTCGGTCTCCTGCGCATGGATGCCATCCAGGAGCGGGAGGCTCCGGACGAGGCCTCGAGCGCCGCCGCGGATCTGATCGCGCAAAGCCTGGTCAATGACGAGACGCTGCCGTTCCGCCCGCCCGAGGAAATGCCCGCAGAAGAGCCGGCGGAAGCCGAGCCATCTGGGGAGGAAAACTGGTTCTCGAACCTGCGTGATCAGGTGGCTGAAGCGCTGTCCGGCAGCAATCCGCCTGAATCGGAACCCACGGGACGGAACCGGTCCGCCGAGAAACCGCCTCAGACATCGGGCCTCTCCAATGCGGAGCGCAACGCCTTTCGCGAGATCGCGCGCGCTCTGGGAGCGCGCCTCGAACAGGACACACCTGCCCGGGATGACGCCGCTTCCGACGAGGTGGCGCCTGCGGCCGAGATCGAACCGACGCTTTCGCGCCAGCCGGAAACCCCGGATAACGGCGACCGGGTGCTCGACCGCCTGCCGATCGGTGTCCTGGTTCACCGCGGCGAGGCTGTCCTGTTCGCCAACCGCTTCCTCCTCGACCTGACCGGCTATGACGACGTCGAGCAGATTCGGACCGATGGAGGGCTCGTTCATCTGTTCCGCGGCTCTCCGGCGCTCGGCGGGACGGGCCAGGAGGACTCAGCCCTTGCGCTCACGAGCCGCCGAAACGAGAACATCGCCGTGACCGTGCGCTCCTCGTCCGCCGAGTGGAACGGCGAGCCGGCGGACCTGATGGTCATCCGCAGGATGTCCAGCGTTGAAGCTTCGCCGCCCTCACGAGAGAGCCGGGTCCATGAGCTCGAGGCGATCCTCGACACGGCGACGGACGGCGTCATCGTGCTGAACGAAACGGGACGTATCCTCTCGCTCAACCGCTCGGCCGAAGCGCTCTTCGGCTATGACGAGCAGGCGGTGGCGGGCGATGCGATTACCGTGCTTCTCGCCCCTGAGAGCCACATGGTGGCCCTCGACTATCTTGAGAGCCTTCGTTCTCCTGGGGTTCGGAGTCTGCTCAACGACGGGCGCGAAGTCATGGGCCGGGAGCGCCAGGGCGGCTCGATCCCGTTGTTCATGACCATGGGCCGCTTGGGCGACGGGCCGGACCGCCGGTTCTGCGCCGTCCTTCGCGACATCACGGCCTTTAAGAGGGCCGAGGGCGAGCTGATCGGCGCCAAGCACGCGGCCGAGGAGGCGAGCGCCCAGAAATCGGACCTTCTGGCCAAGATCAGTCATGAAATCCGGACGCCGCTGAATGCGATTCTCGGCTTTGCCGAGGTCATGCTCGAGGAGCGGTTCGGGGCCATCGGTAACGACCGTTACAAGGAGTACCTCAAGGACGTCCACGTTTCTGGTTCCCATGTGATCAGCCTCGTGAACGATCTGCTCGATCTGGCGAAGATCGAGGCTGGCCGGCTGGAGCTGTCCTTCACGGGGGTCAGCCTCAACGAACTGGTCTCGTCCTGCGTGACCCTGCTCCAGCCGCAAGCCGCGCGAGACCGCATCGTCATGCGCATGAGCTTCGCGCCCAAGCTGCCGCCGGTTGTGGCCGACGAGCGCTCCATGCGCCAGATTGTGCTCAATCTCGTGTCCAACGCCATCAAGTTCACGGATGCGGGCGGGCAAGTCATTGTCTCCACGGCCATGACTGACCGGGGCGAGGTGGCTTTCCGGGTGCGCGATACGGGCATCGGCATGTCGCCGGAGGAGGTTGAGGCGGCTCTTGAGCCGTTCCGCCAGCTTGCCACGTCGCGCAAGCGCGGCGGCACGGGTCTCGGATTGCCGCTGACCAAAGCGCTCGTCGAAGCGAACCGGGGGGCGCTGCAGATTGCGAGCCAGCCGAGCGAGGGAACGCTCGTCGAGGTGATCTTCCCGCCGACGCGGGTTCTGGCGGAATAGTGGCTCGCTTCACTCTCCGCCGCGCCGCTCTTCCGGATATGACAGCCATCGCGCGTCTGAACCGCCACGTGCGCAAGACTTGCCTCCCTTACCTGCCGGATCTGCATACACCGGATGAGGATCTGGCCTTCTTCCAGGAGCAGGTTTTCCCGACATCCGAGGTCTGGATCGCCGAGGCAGGAGTGCAGCTGATCGGGTTTGCCGGAGCCCGGCTGGACTGGCTCGATCATCTTTATGTGGACCCGGATTGGCATGGCCAGGGTGTCGGATCGGCTCTCCTGTCCGCGGTCAGCGACAACCGCGCCGAGCTGAACCTCTGGACGTTTCAAGAGAATGCCCAAGCGCGCCGCTTCTATGAGCGACAGGGCTTCGGCCTGATCGCCTTGACCGACGGTTCAGGCAATGAAGAGCGTTGTCCGGACGCCCATTATCGCTGGATACGTCATCAATCTAGGCCGGATCAGCGATAGAGGAATTTGGTAGGGCGCTTCGCCCGT
Organism: Microvirga sp. CF3016; assembly: GCF_036314085.1. NCBI lineage: Bacteria > Pseudomonadati > Pseudomonadota > Alphaproteobacteria > Hyphomicrobiales > Methylobacteriaceae > Microvirga > Microvirga sp. CF3016. The sequence continues at coordinate 427,075 of NZ_JAYGGM010000002.1, read as the reverse complement.
GGCTGCATTGCGATCGATCAACGGCAGCGGAGCATATTGTGGTTATGAGAGGCTGCGATACCTACTGACCTTGTATTCCCCCATGGGACGAAGGATTGTCATGTCTACCTATCGCCTCGACAAGCTGTTGGCTCCCCGCTCCATCGCGGTGGTTGGGGCAAGCCCGCGTCCCGGCTCACTCGGCCTGACTTTCTTGCGCAATCTCATCGCAGGCGGCTTCGGGGGCGAGCTGTTTCCCGTCAATCCGCACCATATCGAGGTCGAGGGAAGGCCCTGCTTCGCCTCCCTGTCCCAGCTCCCCGAAACACCGGACCTCATCGTCGTCGCGGTGCCGCCGGAGAGAGTGCTCGGCGTGATCGAAGAAGCCGGGCAGATAGGGGTGAGCGCCGCCATCGTGGCTACGGCGGGAATGGGATACGGGCCGGGCTCGCTGGGCGACCGGGTCAGGCTTGCGGCACGCCTGCATGGCCTGCGCATCGTCGGCCCCAACTGCATCGGCGTGCTGGCCCCACGCGCCAAGATGAATGCCAGCTTCGCAGCTCACAGCGTCAAGCCCGGGGACCTCGCTCTCGTGTCGCAATCGGGCGCGGTAGCGGCGGGTTTGGTGGAATGGGCGGTGCAGCGGCAGGTGGGCTTCTCGGCCATCGTTTCGCTGGGCGACAAGGTCGACGTGGATTTCAGCGATTGCCTGGATTTCTTCTCCGCGGACAGCGGCACCCGGGCGATCCTCCTCTACATCGAGTCCATCGACAACGCGCAGAAGTTCATGTCGGCCGCCCGCGCCGCGGCGCGCGTGAAGCCGGTGGTGGTCATCAAGGCCGGGCGGCATGCGCCAGGGGCGAGGGCGGCTGCAACCCACACAGGGGCGCTCGCCGGCTCCGACGCCGTCTACGATGCCGCGTTCCGCCGAGCCGGGCTGCTGCGGGTGCTCGATCTCGATCAGCTCTTCGCCGCAGCGGAGACGCTCGGACGGCAGAAGCCGTTTCCTGGCAGCCGATTGGCAGTTCTTACCAATGGGGGTGGTATCGGGGTTCTCGCCGTCGATCGATTGGTCGATCTCGGCGGGACGCTCGCTACCCTGTCGGAGAAGACGCGCAGTTCCCTCGACGCCATCCTGCCGCCCACCTGGTCCCATGCCAATCCCATCGATATCATCGGCGATGCCGATCCCGCCCGTTATGCGGGCGCCCTCGAGGCGCTGCTGGCGGATCCCGAGAACGATGCCGTTCTGATCCTCAATGTGCCGACGGCCATTGCGGGAGCCTCCGACGTGGCCGCAGCCATTGCCGATGTGGTCAGGCGGGACCGCGCCCGGGGCTATCGCCAGAAGCCGGTTTTTGCCGCCTGGATCGGGGAGGATCCGGACTCGGCCCGCGTCTTCGAGGAGGCCCGGATTCCTCACTATGCGACCGAGGCGGATGCGATCCGTGGCTTCATGCAGCTCGTGCGCTACCGGGAGGCGCAGGACGAGCTGATGGAGACACCGGACAACCTGCCCCATGACTTCGAACCGGAGACGGAGGCCGCCCGGGCTGTCGTCGAGCATGTGCTGGCGCAGAACCGCCGCTGGCTCGATCCGCTCGAGGTCAATGCATTGCTCCGGGCCTACGATATTCCGACAGCCCCGGTGACCCTCGCCACTACGCCGGACGAGGCGGCGGAGGCCGCCCGGCCCGTCATCGCCGAGGGCGGCACGGTGGCGGTCAAAGTTCTCTCGCCCGATATCGTGCACAAGTCCGACATCGGCGGCGTGAAGCTCGACCTGACGACCGAGGAGGCGGTGCGAAAAGCCGCTGCCGAGATCTTCGAGCGCGCCGCCCGCCTGAAGCCGCAGGCTCACGTGACCGGCGTCACCGTCCAGCCCATGGTGCGGCGGGCCAAAGCCCGCGAACTGATCGTGGGCCTTGCCGACGATCCCTCCTTCGGTCCCGTCGTGCTCTTCGGGCGCGGCGGCACGGCTGTGGAGGTGATCAACGACAAGGCGCTCGCCCTGCCGCCGCTCGATCTCAAACTTGCCAACGACCTGATCGCCCGCACGCGTGTGTCGCGGCGCCTGAAGGCCTATCGCGACGTTCCGGCAGCCGACGAGGGCGCGATCGCCCTCACCCTGGTGAAGCTGGCGCAGATGGCGGCGGATATCCCCGAGATCCGCGAGCTCGACATCAATCCGCTGCTGGCCGACCAGACCGGCGTGATCGCGGTCGATGCCCGTGTGGCGGTCGCACCCGAGACCCGAAAGGGCAGCGGCCATCCGCGCTTCGCCGTAAGGCCGTATCCGAAGGAGTGGGAGCGCACGATTAGGCTGCGCAACGGGCGAAGCGCCTTCGTGCGGCCCGTGCGACCCGAGGACGAGGAGGAGTTCCGGCGCTTCTTCGGGAAGATCACCCCGGAGGATCTGCGCCTGCGCTTCTTCGCACCCGTGCGCGACTTCAGCCACACCTTCCTGGCCCGCCTGACGCAGCTCGATTATGCCCGCGCCATCGCCTTCGTCGCCTTCGATGAGGAGACAGGCGAGATGATGGGCGCGGTCCGCCTCCACGCGGATGCCAACCACGAGACCGGCGAATACGGCATCCTGCTCCGCTCCGATCTCAAGGGGCTCGGGCTGGGCTGGGAGCTGATGCGTCTGATGATCGAATGGGCCAAGGCGGAAGGCCTGCGCGAGATCGACGGGCAGGTCCTGCGCGAGAACTCCACCATGCTCGACATGTGCCGCAGCCTCGGCTTCTCCATCCGCGTCGATCCGGACGATCCGGAGCTGCGCCTCGTCACCCTGCCGATCGCCTCGATCCACGAACCGGAAAAGCTCGCCCAGCCGGCGTGAAACGAAAACGGCCCGTCTCAAGGCGGGCCGTGTCCTGCATCGGATGATGCGAAATCCTAGTCGTGACCGTCTTCGAGCCCGCCGATATGCTTCTGGGCGTAGAGCTCGATGCCGACCTGCTCGACGAGGTTGATCTGGGTCTCGAGGAAGTCGATATGGCCTTCCTCATCGGCCATCAGTTCCTCGAACAGGTTCTTCGACACCCGGTCGCCGATGCTGTCGCAATAGGCGGCGGCCTCGCCGTAGAGATTGCGGGCGTCGTACTCCGCCGCCAGGTCGGATTCGAGGATTTCCTGGATGTTCTGGCCGATGCGCAGGGGATCGAGCACCTGCAGGTTGGCGAAGCCCTCGAGGAAGATGATGCGCTCGATGAAGCGATCCGCGTGGTGCATCTCCTCGATGGATTCCTTGCGCCAGGTTTTCGCAAGCTCCTTGTAGCCCCAATCGTCCAGCAGCCGGTAATGCAGCCAGTATTGGTTAACCGCCGTCAGCTCGCTGCGCAGGCCGCGATTGAGATACTCGATTACCTTGGGATCACCCTTCATCCTAACCCTCTCGTCCAAACGGCGCCGGACGCGCCGGATCACTCTTTAGAGGATTTATGAACTAGGGTGAAAGCTCTTTTCTTCAAAGGGTGGGTTCGGCAGCGGCTTTTTCCAGCACGGTCGGGCAGCAGCCGCGGTTGCAGGCCGCGATGGGCTCGACGCCCGCATCCAGCAGGGCCTGGTCCATGATGGCGCGGATCGTCCGGGCGCAGCGCCCGCAATTGGGGCTGCAGCCGAGGCAGCGATAGACCTGCGCCGGAGTGCGGGGGCATTCCGGTCCCGGCTTCAGGCACGCTTTGACATCACCGTCGGAGAGGATGTTGCAGGAGCAGACGATCATTTGTTGTTCTAGTTTAGAATGACTAAAAACTACGTGTGATTTCAAAGACTTACTGGAAAATGAGATCAGACGCCAGCTTTATTCCCTGTGCCCAGATGTCACGGCCAAGCCGGGGCGCTTATCCGAGGCGCTTGAACAATCCGGGATAATCGAGAACGAAGCCGTCCTCATCAACGGGAAGATCCGCGGCAAAGCCGCTCTCCAGGCTTTGGAAACGGTAGAGCGAGCCTGCTTCGAGCGCCGTGTAGCGCTGGTTTTCGGGCGCAACGGTCAGATGAGGCACGGTGATGTAGCAGAGGCGGATGTCCATGCGCTCGCCGGTCTCCAGATCGAGCCGACGGATGGGCAAGGTGTTGGTGAGCGGCGTCGCCTGGATGTCGACATCGATGCAGCCCTGGAGATCCGGCCGGTCTTTGCCGTTCTCCTGCCACGAACCTTTTCCGTTACTTTCGAGATGCAGCACATGGCCCGAGGTGGTTCTGATGCGAACCTCCTTCGTGTGCCACAGGGCGTCCAGCTTGAGGTGGTAAGAGAGGCCGAAATCTGTCTCGTCGTCTTCGGCGATCACGACACCCGAAATGTGGAGCCCGCCATCAGCCGGGCGGATGTCCACATGCTCCATTCCTGCCGCGCAGCCGGCCCAGGCCGACCAGCGGATGGTGCGGAAAATCAGTGTCGGGATGGACATGCCTGTAAGCCCCGCGGGTAGTGAGGTTCTGGGACGAACAATATGGCTCAGCTAGGGAGCCTGTCGACTCCGGTCAGCTTTTCTCAGGGATCGAGGTCATCGGACTTCTGCACGATGGCTGTTGTCGCAACCATGGCGACAAGTGCAGAGACAATTGCGAGCGTCGTGAGATAAGGATCAAAATATAGAATACTTTTGGCCATTGCCATCGAGTATTCTTTCAAAAAATTAGTGGAAGGGCTGCCCCAGATATATACATGAGTAACGAACCTGGTGATCCCCGGCGTAAGCAGTATCGAGAAATAATGTAGGATTACGATAAGGAGGCCCGATATTATTGCCTTCCTATGCGTCGAGGCTGATAGAACATATTTCGGAATAAAGATTGCTCCGATAACGAGAGAAACGAGGTAAAAATTCGGGAGCTTGATCAATAGATATTTCGTAATGTCTTCCCATTCGAATTGCAGCTCCATTGCCCAAATGTCGAGGAAGATCACAGTCGTGACGACGCCCGAATGCAGAGCAGCAAAAAGAGTTGCTGCCCGGTAAACGGTGCTTGCACTTAGGAGCGGGACGAGGAAAACAAAGATACCAAAAAGCAGGATTCCAACGACCAGAGGCAAACTGCTCGCGTAAAAGCCGGACATAGTTCCCCTCCTCTTGGAGGGAATATATGTGTTAACGTTGCATATCTGTCAGTGCTCAGTCGCACACCACGATCACATGCAGCCGCCGCGGGCCATGAGCGCCGAGCAGCAGGGTCTGCTCGATGTCGCCGGAGCGGGATGGGCCGGTGATCCAATTCACCGTGCGCGGCATGGCGCCCTTGCCGTAGGCGAAGCGGACCCGGTTCCAGACGGATTCGTAATCGCTCGCGATGTCCTTGGCCGAGACCACGATGATGTGGTTGTCGGGCAGGAAGTTGAGGGTCGAGGGATTCTCGGGGCCCGACACCATGGCGAGCGTGCCGGATTCTGCGATGCCCCCGAAGGCATGGCTCACCGCATTGAGATCGCGGCCTTCACTCGGCCCATGGGCGATCTCGAGCGCCGTCTCGGACCAGGGCATGGCCTTCAGGCGTGGATCGTCGCCCATGCGCAGGGTCGCTGGCAGGTTGTGGTTGCGCAGGAACAGGGCAATGGATTGCGGCACCTCCGCCGGGGAGGCGACCTCCGTGACCGTGGCCAGCGCCGTCTCGACCATGGTCTTGAAGAGGGCAATCCGCTCCTCGCCCGCAACCTGTCCGCGCTTGGGGATCACACCCTTGGGCGCACGCTCCAGGCGGTCCGCCACGATCTGCTGCCGGATCGTCTCGCTGCCTTTGATGCCAAGCGAACGGCGGATATTGGCGAAGATGTCATCGCGGGCGCTCATGCGCGGGCTCCCCGGCGCTCGCGCTTCCAGCGCTGCTGGAACGTCTCGCCCTGCGGGGCCGGGAAGTCGCGGTACTTGGTCCAGCCCTTGGCCATGGGCAGCCAAGAGAAGCGGCCGCGCTGGCGGCCCGCTAGGGCGAGCGCGCCCATGGCCGCGCGGGTCGCCAGCCGGTAGAGGGCAGGGCGGCGGGCGAAGAAGCCCCAGAGCTGGAGGCCGGAGCGGACGGTGGCCGGCGTCAGGTGTCGCTCGAATTCCCGCTCCCGCCAGTGGCGCATGAGCTTGGGCAGGGGAATGCGCACCGGACACACGCTCTCACAGCGCCCGCAGAAAGTGGAGGCGTTGGGCAGGTGGCCCGCCTTGTCGACGCCGATCAGCGAGGGAGTCAGCACCGCGCCCATGGGGCCGGGATAGACCCAGCCATAGGCGTGCCCGCCGACCGCATGATAGACCGGGCAATGGTTCATGCAGGCGCCGCAGCGGATGCAGCGCAGCATCTCCTCGAAGCTCGTGCCGAGCATGGAGGAGCGGCCGTTGTCGAGGATGACCACGTGGTAGTTCTCGGGCCCATCCGCATCGGCGTTGCGGCGGGGACCGGTGGAGAAGGTGGTGTAGACCGACAGCTCCTGGCCCGTGGCCGAGCGGGCGAGCACGCGCAGGAGCTGGCTTGCATCCTCGAGGGTCGGAACGAGCTTCTCGATGGAGGCGAGCACGATATGGGTCTTCGGCAGAATCTGGGTCAGATCGCCGTTGCCCTCGTTCGTCACGATGATCGAGGTGCCGGTCTCGGCGACGAGAAAGTTGGCGCCGGTGATTCCCACATCCGCGGCAAGAAACCGCTCGCGCAGCACGGCGCGGGCTTCGGTGAGAAGCTGCACGGGCTCCGAGAGGTCGCGTTTGGCGTCGAGATGGGTGTGAACACGCCGGAAATCCTCCTCCACCTGGGTGGCGTTGAGGTGGACGGCGGGGGCGATGATGTGGCTCGGCAGCTCGCCCCGCAGTTGGATGATGTATTCGCCGAGATCCGTCTCGACCGGCCGGATGCCGTTCGCTTCCAGGTGATGGTTGATCCCGATCTCCTCCGAGATCATGGACTTGCCCTTCGTGACCGTCTTCGCGCCTGCGTCGCGGCAGATGCCGAGAATGATGTCGCGGGCCTCGTCGGCGTTGCGGGCGAAATGCACATGCCCGCCGGAGGCCTTCACCTTCTCCTCGTAGGCTTCGAGGTAGAGGTCGAGATGCTCCAGCGTGTGGTTCTTGATGTCCCGCGCCGCATCCCGCAACGCCTCGAATTCCGGCAGCTTGGCGGCCGCCATCTGGCGCTTGTCGATGAAGCCCTGCTTCACATTGCCGAGCGCCTTCTGCAGCTGACCATCGTTCAGCGCCTGCGCGGCATTCTGCTTGAACTGGGGAGAAGTGGAATGAACGGTCATGATCGACATCTACTTGACGGCGGCTGCTTTGGCGACACCGATCGGCGGTTCGTCGGTCATGCCGGCGAGAATCTCCGCCACGTGGCGCACCTGAACCGGCGTGCCGTCGCGGGTGAGCTTGCCGGCCATGTTCATGAGGCAGCCGAGATCGCCCGCGAGCAGGGTGGGCGCATGGGCCGCCTCGACGTTCTTGGCCTTAGCATCGACGATGGCACCCGAGATGTCGCTGTATTTGACGGCGAATGTGCCGCCGAAGCCGCAGCAGACGTCGCTGTCCCTCATCTCGACGAGGGACAGGCCCTCCACGCTGGCGAGAAGCCGGCGCGGCTGGGCCTGCACGCCGAGTTCCCTGAGGCCCGAGCAGGAATCGTGATAAGTGACGGTTCCATCGAAGGAGGCATCGACCTTGGTGACCCCGAGCACGTCGACGAGGAAGCTCGTCAGCTCGTAGGTCTTGGCCGCGAGCGCATCGGCCTTAGCGCGCCAGTTCGGATCTTCCTCGAAGAGTTCCGGGTAGTGGGCCTTGATCATGCCGGCGCAGGAGCCGGAGGGAGCGACCACGTAATCATACCCGTGAAAGGCGTCGATCACCTGCATGGCGAGATCCCGCGTCGTACCGCGATCGCCCGAATTGTAGGCCGGCTGCCCGCAGCAGGTCTGGACGGGAACATCGACGACGCAGCCGGCATCCTCCAGAAGCTTGACGGCGGCAAATCCCACGGAGGGGCGCATCAGGTCGACGAGGCAGGTAACGAAAAGGCCGACGCGGGTCTGTCTCGGGGCCATGTTCACGGTTCTAAGATCTCGCATGATTTTTGAGATCGTACCATGAACGTAAATCCGCCAGGGTCAAGTGTGGCACCGTCAGGCCTGTCATGTGGCAAAGGAACAGCCGGACCTCTGGGCCCGGCTGCCATGTTCGCGGTGCGATCCAACTATGAAATAAGCAGAAAATCGGACGCGCGAAGCTCGACAGACCCGGCAAGAGAGGCAAACTGCACCGCCTCGGACGCGCCGTTGCCGTCCGCGTCATAGAGAAGTGCGCCTTCGTCCTGATCGTAGAGAATATGTTGGCTCGACGTCGCCGCTTCTGCGCCAAGAGCAAACGCGTCGTCGCTCAGCAGATCGCCCGGGCTGCCGCTCAAGGCGGTGAAGGCACCGAGGCTCAGTTCGAAATGGTCGCCCTGGTCGAGAGCGCCGTCGACGTCAGGGACATAGTTGAAGTCGGATACGACATCGACGCTGCCATCGAGGCGGTCAAAGCGGAACGTATCCTCGCCAAAGCCGCCAACAAGCTCATCATTCCCGTTGCCTCCGATGACGGTGTCGTTGCCGAAGCCGCCGCTGACCTTATCGACACCGTCACCGCCGTGCAGGAAGTCGTTGCCGCTGTCGCCGTTGATCTTGTCGCCGCCAGTGCCGCCATAAGCCTGGTCGTCGTCGCTGCCACCGTGGAACAGATTACCGGAGTTGCCGCCGTGAAGCTCGTCATTCCCCTCGTCCCCGTAGAGACGGTCGAAGCCATCGCCGGACGTGTGGATAATGTCATCGCCGGCTTTGCCGTAGACGGTATCGCTTCCGCCACGCGCGTCGATCACGTCGCCGGAATCCGTACCGGTCAAGCTCTCATCCGCATCCGTTCCGACGATCGGATCCTGGTGCGGTGCGGGTGGCTCAGCAGGGGGATCCGTGGGACCCATGAGGCGGGAAAGCATGTCGGATACAAAAGGTATGCCGGACAGCTTGGACAGGTCAGGCGTATCGATATTGGCCATACGGTCTTTGATGTCGTCGAAGATACTCAACATCTCTATCGCTCCTTCGATTGCCGGATTGAGCACCTTTGAGCGCTCGGCATGAGGAGCCAACAGACGAACCAATATATAGTTTCATATGGCTCAGTCTCAGGTGCCGGTGTTCTGGCTTCGATCCCACAGCGTAGAGACAAAAAAACCTGGCTCCGCCTTGCCGTTGCGACGGAAGCGGAGCCTTTGGATACCTGCATTGCACAACGTGCAATGCGAGCTTTACCGTAGCCTTTACTGCGTCTTCTTGCCCGAAGCGTCGAATTGCTTGAGATAGGCCACAAGGTCGTTGATCCGCTGCTCGTCCTTGAGGCCGGCATAGACCATCTTGGTGCCGGGGATTTTGGCGCGTGGGTTCTGGATGTATTCCTTGAAGGTCGCCTCATCCCACGTGATGCCGGAATTCTTGTTGGCTGGCGAATAGTTGTAGCCTTCAATGGATCCCGAGTGGCGGCCGAAGAGGCCGTTCAGCACCGGGCCTACGGCATTCTTCGCGCTTTCTCCGACTTGATGGCAGGCCCGGCATTGCGCGAACACCTTCTCGCCGGCGGCCGCATCCTGTGCCTGGGCGGACCCGATCCCGGCGAGAAGCAGGGCAGCGGATAGAACGAAGGAACGCATCAAAAACTCCTTTGCTGGACACCTGTCCCATCTTAGAGACATTCTACATTATTGGAAAAAGTCACCAGGGAAAGCCGCCTTATTGTTAAGGTAGCCATTCCTTGAACGCAGCGACGATTCCTTGAGGGAGGGTGCCATGACCATTGCATTTCCGAAACCGGACAAGGCGGTTCTGGCGCGCCGGAAGGAGATCGTCGAGGGTTTGGGACGCCTTGTCGCGTCCGAGGCGCTGATCGTATCCGAGGACGAGCGCCGCGCTTTCGAGACGGACGGGCTCACCGCCTACCGCCAGATGCCGCTCGCCGTCGTGCTGCCTTCCACGACGGAGGAGGTCTCGGCCATCCTGCGCTTCTGCCATGAGCACGGCGTCAAGGTGGTGCCGCGCGGGGCGGGAACCTCGCTCTGCGGCGGCGCGATCCCGCAGGAGGATGCCATCGTGCTCGGTGTCGCCAAGATGAACCGGGTGCTGGACGTCAATTTCGAGGGACGCACGGCGCGGGTTCAGGCAGGGATCACCAATCTCGGCATCAGCCAGGCGGTGGCCCATGAGGGCTTCTTCTACGCGCCCGATCCGTCGAGCCAGCTCGCCTGCACGATTGCCGGCAACATCGCCATGAATTCGGGCGGGGCGCATTGCCTGAAATACGGCGTGACCACCAACAATCTTTTAGGCGTCACCATGGTGCTCCTCGACGGCACCGTTGTGGAGATCGGCGGCGAGCATCTGGACAGCGCAGGTTACGATCTCCTCGGCCTCATCTGCGGGTCGGAAGGCCAGCTCGGCGTGGTGACGGAAGCGGTGGTGCGGATCCTGCGCGCCGCGGAAGGCGCGCGCCCGGCTCTCTTCGGCTTCGAGAGGGCGGAGGATGCGGGCGCCTGCGTGGCGGCGATCATCGGGGCAGGCATCATTCCGGTGGCGCTCGAATACATGGACAAGCCGGCGATCCAGATCTGCGAGGCCTTCGCCCATGCGGGCTATCCGCTCGACGTGGAGGCTATGCTGATCGTAGAGGTCGAGGGCTCGGACCAGGAGATCGACGACATGCTCCGGCGCATCGTCGCCATCGCCGAGCCGTTCAGGCCGAAGACTATGAAGGTCTCGCAATCGGAGGCCGAGAGCGCGGCGATCTGGAAGGGCCGCAAGTCGGCCTTCGGGGCCACCGGGCGCGTGGCCGATTACATCTGCATGGACGGCACGATCCCGACCGGCCAGTTGCCTTACGTGCTCAAGCGCATCGACGAGATCGTGAAGTCCTACGGGCTCGGCGTCGCCAACGTGTTCCATGCAGGCGACGGCAACCTGCATCCGCTCGTCATGTTCAACACCAACGTGCCGGGCGAGATGGAGAAGGCCGAGAAGGCCGGCGAGGACATCCTCAAGCTCTGCGTCGAGGTCGGAGGCTGCCTCACGGGCGAGCATGGGGTCGGCATCGAGAAACGCGATCTCATGACCTACCAGTTCAACGCGGTGGATCTGGAACAGCAGATGCGCGTGCGCGGCGTGTTCGATCCCGGCTGGCTGCTGAACCCGGCGAAGGTGTTCCCGCTCGAAGGAAGGTTCGCCGCGTGACGACCCATGCCCCCCGCGACGAGCAGGACGTTTCCATCATCATCCGCGAGGCCGCCGACACAGGTACGCTTCTGAATGTTTCCGGCAACGGCACGAAGGCTCCGATGGGCCGGCCGAACCAGACCGACGCCTCGATCTCGTCGTCTGGCCTGACCGGCATCACGCTCTACGAGCCGGCGGAGCTGGTGATCTCCGCCCGCAGCGGCACGCCGGTGCTGGAGGTCATGCGGGTGCTGGCCGCCAAAGGCCAGGAGCTGCCGTTCGAGCCGATGGATTACCGCGCGCTCCTCGGCACGAAGGGCGAGCCGACGATCGGCGCGGTGGCGGCCATGAACATCTCCGGCCCGCGCCGCATCATGGCGGGCGCCGCCCGCGACAGCCTGATCGGCGTGCGCTTCGTCAACGGGCGTGGCGAGGTGGTGAAGTCCGGCGGCCGCGTGATGAAGAACGTCACGGGGCTCGATCTCGTGAAGCTCATGGCAGGCTCCTGGGGCACGCTGGGCTTCCTCACCGAGGTCACCTTCAAGGTGCTGCCCAAGCAGGAGCGCATGGCGACCCTCGTCATCCGGGACCTCGACGACCGCCAGGCCATCGAGGCCCTGTCGACGGCTCTCGGATCACCCTTCGACGTGACCGGCGCCGCGCACGTCCCGGCGCGCAACCGGAGCGGCGGCAGCACGCTGATCCGGCTCGAGGGCTTCAGGGTCTCGGTCGATTACCGCATGAACGAGCTCAAGCGCCTGCTGAAGCGCTTCCGGTTCATGGATATTCTCGAGGGCGTCGGGGCGGAGGCGCTCTGGCAATCGGTGCGCGACGCGACGCTGCTGACGGATCAGGGCAATCGGGCGGTCTGGCGCGTGTCCACCGCGCCCCCGAAAGGGCCGGATCTGGTTGCCCAGGTTGCGCGGTCGCTCGATGCGCAATGGTTCTACGACTGGGGCGGCGGCCTCGTCTGGATCTCGACGCCGATCGACGGCGATGCGGGTGCCTCGGTCCTGCGCGAGGCGACCAGAATCTTCGGCGGACATGCGACGCTCGTGCGCGCACCGGCCGAGATCCGCTCGACCCTCGACGTGTTCGAGCCGCAAACCGACGCGCTGATGACGCTCACCCGCGGCATCAAGGCGTCGTTCGATCCGGCCGGCATTCTCAATCCAGGCCGGATGTATGCGGGGATCTGAGATGGCAGGCACCGTATCCCTCGCGCCGCAGGCAAGGACACCGAGCGGCGCGCGGACAATGCTCGTCGCCGGCATTGCTCTCGCGCTCATCGTGCTCACCGCCGCCATTCTTCTGATGATGGGCCGCACGCCGATCTGCACCTGCGGCACCGTCGAGCTGTGGCACGGGGCCGTGAAGGATTCCGGCAACTCCCAGCACCTGACCGATTGGTACACGCCCTCTCACATCATCCACGGTTTTCTGTTCTATGCAGGAGCTTGGATGATCGGTATCCTGCGTGGAAAGGCGCTTCCGCTCGGTGTCGCGCTGCTTCTCGCCATCGGCCTGGAGGCCACCTGGGAGATCGCCGAGAACACCGATGCTGTCATCGAGCGATATCGTGCCACGACCATCGCGCTCGACTATTATGGCGACAGCGTCATCAACTCGGTGTCGGACACTCTCGCCATGATCGCCGGGTTCGTCCTGGCGCGGCTCTGGCCAGTCTGGCTGACGGTTCTCGTGGCGGCGGTCATGGAAGCCTTCGTCGGGTTCTGGATTCGCGACAACCTGATCCTGAACGTCATCATGCTGATCCATCCCGTTGACGCCATCAACCGATGGCAAGGGGCGATATGAGACAAAACGATGCAAACCAATTTCACGCCCGATCAGCTCAGAGATCCCGCCATGGCCAGTTCGGAGGAGATCCTCCGGACCTGCGTTCATTGCGGCTTCTGCACCGCTACCTGCCCGACCTATCTCCTGCTCGGGGACGAGCTCGATTCCCCGCGCGGGCGCATCTACCTGATGAAGGATATGCTGGAGAGCGGAAAGCCTGCTTCTCCAGAGGTCGTGAAGCATATCGACCGCTGCCTCTCGTGCCTGTCCTGCATGACCACCTGTCCGTCCGGCGTGCATTACATGCACCTGGTCGATCATGCCCGCGCCTATATCGAGGCCACCTATACGCGACCCTGGCACGACCGGCTCCTGCGCTGGGTTCTCGCCACGGTGCTCCCCTATCCGAACCGCTTCCGCTTCGCGCTGGGCGCGGCGATGCTGGCCAAACCCTTCAGGGGCGTGATCGGTGCGCTGCCGCTCCTTGGCAATCGCCTGCAGGCGATGATCGATCTGGCACCCGTGAAGGCTCCCGCCCGCTCGCCTTTCGACCAGCCCGGCACCTTCAAGGCGCAGGGGGAACGTCGAGGCCGGGTCGCCATCCTGTCCGGCTGCGCTCAGCCGGTGCTCAAGCCGGGCTTCAACGAGGCGGCCGTCCGGCTCCTCAACCGCCATGGCGTCGAGGTCGTCCAGCCTAAGGGGGAGGGGTGCTGCGGCGCGCTCGTCCACCATATGGGCCGCGACGAGGATGCCCATGGCTTCGCCAAGCGCAACATCGACGCCTGGGTCGCCGAGATGGACGGGGAGGGGCTCGACGCCATCGTCATCACGGCCTCGGGCTGCGGCACGACGATCAAGGATTACGGCTTCATGTTCCGGGAGGATCCGGGCTATGCCGAGAAGGCAGCTCGGGTGTCCGCCATCGCCAAGGACGTCACTGAATACGTCACCTCCCTGAAGCTCATGGAGCCGGTGCGGGAGACGGACCTGGTGGTGGCCTACCATTCCGCATGCTCCATGCAGCACGGACAGGCGATCCGCACCGAACCGAAGACCCTGCTGAAGCAGGCGGGCTTCACCGTGAAGGATGTGCCGGAAGGGCATATCTGCTGCGGCTCCGCCGGCACCTACAACCTGCTCCAGCCGGAGATCGCCGCCCAGCTCCGGGCCCGCAAGGTGGCCAATATCGAGCGCACCAAGCCCGATCTCATCGCCACCGGCAATATCGGCTGCATGACCCAGATCGGGAAGGGCACCGAGATCCCCATCGTCCATACGGTCGAGCTTCTCGACTGGGCGACCGGCGGCCCCATGCCGGAAACCCTGGAGGCGGCAGGGTTCCAGAAGCGCCCCTCCGGGCCGTTAACCATCGCAGCAGAGTGAAGCTGCTACATTCTTACGCAACGAAATTTTATTTCCAAACTGCTCCCATCTGAGCTAAAAGTTAGGAAAGTGTAAATTTCAGGGGCGTAAGGGCCGGCACATGTCTTCGGGTTGGACGTCTTTCAGAAACCGGTTTGGCAGGAAACAGGATGAGGCTGGCACCAGCGCCCTGCCTGAGGGGGCCAGGGCCGTCGAGGCCGCGGTGGCGTCTGTTGCGCCAGCGTCGGAAAAGGGCGAGACGATCGTCGTCCGGCCCAACGGAGCGCTCGATTCCGTTGGCCAGAAGAACGAGCTGATTCGCGTCCGATTCGCCAACATGATCGACCGGCTGGAGGAGATCCGCAGCCTCAAGGAGGATTTCACTCTCCTCAACGAGCCGGTGAACGATCTCATCCGCAGCTATCCGCAGCTTCAATCGCGTCTCCTCGAAACCGAGGCGGTGCTCAAGCAGGAAACCGAGACAACCTTGGCTCTGCGCCGGGAGCTCGGCGATCTCAGCAGCCTCCATGCCCGGACAGTGGACGACCTGAATGCTGCCGTGTCCCAGCTGCGGAAGGCGGAAACGAGGCTCCGCGACCAGGATTCCTTCATCGAGGATCTGCGCCTCAACGTGAAGGACAAGGAGGCGATCGTCGCCGACCTGGAGAACCAGCTTGCCATCGAGACCGAGCGCGCCCGCAACATCACCGAGGAAAATCAAGCCCTGCGCCTGGAAGCCCAGGAGGCCGACCAGACGGTGGCCCGCGCCGAGCGCGAGCTTATCGAGACCCGCGAGCGCAACGGCCTGCTCGATCACGAGGTCAAGCGCTTGCAGAAGGTGGCGGAGGAGCAGAACTATCGTCTCTCCAGCCTGACCAACCGCTACGGCGAGCTGGAAAACCAGCTCGAGGCCACCCGCCAGCGCGCTTCCGAGCTCGAAACCAAGCTCATGGCCGAGCAGGTGTTGCGCCAGCGTCTGGAGACCCAGATCGACTCCGAGCGCTCAGCCCACCAGACCGATCTCTCGGCGCTCGACATGAAGATCGAGGGTCTGAACTCGCGCCTCTCCGCCACGGACAAGATCCTGACCCATACCCGCGATCAGCTGCGCGACAAGAACGAGGCGCTGCGCGGGGTCGAGCGTACCCTCAAGGAGACCACGATCGAGAAGAACACCCTCGACCGCCGTCTCGAAGCGACCCAGCAGGAGGTCGAGCGCCAGGTCGCCATGGTCAACGAGCTTCAGCGCTCGCGCATCGAGCTGCAGGAGCGTGTCGAGATGCTCAACAAGGCCATCGCGGCCAAGGACTTTCAGATCGAGAGCTCCGACAACAAGCTGGCGAGCCTCACCGAGCGCATCGATCAGCTCACCAAGCGCTTCGATCAGGAGCGCAGCACCCTGGAGGCCGCCAACCGCCGCCTCACGGAGGAGCTGCAGAACGAGAAGGCCGAGCGCTCCCTCGTCCAGGGTGCACTCGAGATCGCCCGCGAGAGCCGCACCAAGATCCAGAAGAAATACGTCGCCCTGCGCAAGAAGACACGTCTCGACACGCAGGAAGACGACCCGACGCTCTTCGACGAAGACGAGGTCGAGACCAATGTCCGGCCTCTGAAATCGCCGGACGCGGAGTAGAGCGTTGGCTTCCATGGGCCCCGCAGAGATGCGGGGCTTTCTTTATGGGCAGGGTTCGTCACACCTGTCTTTGAAGTGCATACCGGGACCAGCCGAATACGTCGTCACTTCCATACGTGATGTGAGACCGATGCGTGTGGCGCCTGCAAGGCATCCAACGACCAGCTTCCTGCACCGAATGCGACGAGGAGCAGGAAGCCGCCTGCAATCGAGAGATCCTTGGTAAAGTGAATAAATTCGCTGATCTCCCCGATGTTCCTATGGAAGAGGAGGGCTGTCAGGAGACAGAAGCCCGCAAGCGCCAGCGCAGCCAGACGCGTTTTGAAGCCCGCAGCGATCAGCAGGCCGCCACCCAGTTCCGTTACAATCACGAGAGGCAAAAGCTGTCCCGGTACGCCATGGTCTTCCATGTATTGTACCGTTCCCTCGTAAGTCGCGATCTTGCTCCAGCCTTCGACAATGAAGATGAAGGCCAGCATGAGCCTCGCCACCAACACCACCGGCGCCTGAAGCTTGATCATCGTGATCGTCCCATAACGGGGCTGGTTCCACTTGCGTGGAAGCAGCTCTCTTCTTTGAAGGACTGCTCCTTTTCGACGGCTGACCGCATCCTATTCGCCAACAACCGAAAGGCACCGGAGGCCGGGCGCCCTGGCGAGATGATCGTCAACCTCCCGCCGCTTCACCGCGGGGCGGCCTCAATAGCCTCGGCCAGATCGCGGTATTCCTCGCATTCGGTTCCACACAAGGCCTGGATGATCTGCAACTGCTCCCGCGCGAGATCGAGCTTGCCCTGGATGACATAGGCTTCGCCAAGGTACTCCCGCACCTGGGCATATTGCGGGTCCATGGCGACGGACTTGAGATAATAACCGATTCCCTCTTCGGTTCGTCCGAGCTTTCGCGTGATGTATCCGCGGTAATTGAGCGCCTTCGGCGTATCCGGATTCTTGACCATGTCGAGCACCTCGAGCGCCTCATCGAAGCGCTCGGCCTGCGCGAGAGCGAAGGCGTAATCCGTCACGGCCTCGTCGGTCAAAATCTCGCTCCGAACCTGCACGCATCGACGGGACCTCTGGCTATAGATCTGGCCCCGCGGACACGTCGTCATGTTGGTGTCGCTGCTGCGTCCGCCCTGGCTGCCGTCGCTTCCACCCCCGGCGCTGCCGCCCCCGGAGCTTCCGCTTTCGCCTGCGCCCATGGCAGGCGTGAGAAAGCACGCCGTGCCAATCGATACAACGAAAGCTCCTGCCAACAAGCCGAGACGGTGTATTGCTTCACTGCGAGGTTTCATGGCGCTCTCCTGTGATGGATCGTCCGGTTTCTCAAAGACAGCGCGGCCCTGGGCCTTATTCCACCTGACGGCCCGTGATCGCATTTTCCTGATGAATTTATCTGCACTTTGCTCTTTGGCGCATCGCAGATCCGCCCGGGTCCTGCCATCCAGTCTCCCTATCGTCTTCTCCCATAGATTTTTGCCCAATTCAGGGCGCCTCCGATCGCCAGGGGAGTCCGCGAAACGGTTCGACAGCCCTTGGCGAATGCGCCTTTGCGCGCCAATTTGGGCTCACCTCGATTCGCCTCGACGGCCGCATGACGGCCGGCCCGGCGGCATTCCTCAAGCGCAATCAAAGGATCCCAGCGATGGCCCAGCATCCTGCAATCGCCCCCAACCGCGTCGCCGTCGTCACAGGAGCCGCGAGCGGCATCGGGCTTGCGGCGGCCAGGCGGTTCGCGGAGCTCGGCATGAAGGTCTGCCTGGTGGATCTCGACGGCGAGGTGCTCCGGCGCAGCGCGGAGGACGTGGCGCGGGTTGCCGGCAGACCGGAGAACGTGCTGGCGGTCGCGACCGATGTCGGCCGACTGGAGGATGTGGAGAGGCTCAGGGAGAAGGTCTATGGCACCTTCGGCGAGGTGGCCGTGCTGATGAACAACGCCGGAACCGAGGGCGGCGGAGAGATGTTCGGCGATCTGCAGCGCTGGCGCGCCATTCTCGAGACCAATCTCTGGGGCGTCATCAACGGCGTGCAGGTCTTTGCACCCTCCATGATCGACCAGAACGCCCCTTGCGCGATCATCAATACGGGTTCCAAGCAGGGCATCACCACGCCGCCCGGCAACACCGCCTACAACATCTCCAAGGCCGGGGTGAAAGTCTTCACCGAGGCTCTCGCGCACGACCTGCGCAACCGGCCCGACTGCCGGGTGAGCGCGCATCTCCTCATCCCTGGCTTCGTCTATACGGGCTTCACCAAGGCGAGAGGCATCACCGAGAAGCCGGCCGGCGCCTGGGAGCCGGAGCAAGTCGTCGACTTTCTGCTCCCGGCCTTGGAGCGAGGCGACTTCTACGTCCTCTGCCCCGACAACGAGACGACGCGGGAGATGGACGAGAAGCGCATCCGCTGGGCCGCCGAGGACCTGATCGAGAACCGCCCGCCGCTCTCGCGCTGGCATCCCGACCACAAGGACGCTTTCGCGAAGGTGATGGAAGGCTAAACGGGGTTGGAGCCCTCATCCGTGAGCTTCGATCCGGCAGCCTTCCGGCATCAGATCAGGGCAATCCTGGACGGCCATGCGCGGGCCTTCGATGTGCCGCAGGAGCGGCACGCGCTTCTGCGGCGTCAGATCGCGAACGGGCACGACCTTCACTCCCGCGGCACGCTTCCCGGACATGTCACCACATCGGCGTTCATCCTCGATCAAACGGGCGAGCGGATCCTCCTGATCCATCACCGCTCCCTGGGGCGCTGGCTCCAGCCCGGCGGCCATTACGAGCCGCCGGAGGATCTCGCAGGCTCCGCCCTGCGCGAGGCGATCGAAGAAACGGGGCTGCACGGCCTTGTGATCGACCCCTGGCATACGAGATCCGGCCTGCCCGTCGACATCGACAGCCATCGCATCCCGGCACGTTCCGAACGGGGTGAGCCGGAGCACTGGCATCACGATTTCCGCTATGTGCTAAGAGCAGAGGATGGTGATGTTCTTCGGCCGGATCTGCGGGAGGTGCATGGCGCCGCGTGGCGCGATCTTCACGACTTGGGCGGCATCGCCCCACAGGCCCTGCGGAATATGCGGGAACTCGGCCTTGTCCGCCCCTGACAAAACCGGGGGCCGTGCTTACATCCCTGCCAGCAAGCCTTGAAGGAGACATGCCATGAACGATCAGGAACGCCAGGTCATCAGCGACATCTTCCGACGCCTCGAGCAGGTGGCGGACCAGCCGCGCGATCCGGAGGCCGAGCGCTTCATCGCCGAAAAGCTGCGGCAGCAACCCTATGCGCCCTACGCCCTGGCGCAGGCCGTCTTCGTTCAGGAACAGGCCCTGGCCAATCTCCAGGCCGAGAACGAGCACCTGCGCGGCGAACTCGATCGGGCGAGCCGCCAGCCGCAAACCGGCGGCTTCCTCTCCAGCATCTTCGGCGGCGGTCATGCATCGCGTCCGCCCGGACCTGCCTACAACACGCCGCCGGCCCGCCAGGCCTCGCCCTGGGGCCAGCCTCAAGCCCATCCGCAGCAGCATCACGGCGCCCCGCAAGGTGGCATGATGGGCGGCGCACCCGGCCCCTGGGGCGGCGGCATGATGCAGCGCGGCGGTGGAGGCAGCTTCCTCGGAACCGCTCTCTCGACAGCAGCGGGCGTGGCCGGTGGTGTGATGATCGCCAACGCCTTGACGAACGCCTTCAGCGGCGACAACAATCCCCTGAGTGATGTCGCGTCCGCGGCCGGTCTCGGCGGTGCCGATAAGGCGGCCGATGCGGGTGCGGCCGATGCGAGCAATGCCGGCATCACGGACTCGCTCTACCAGGACGCGAACCAGCAGGAAAACCAGGGCGATTTCTCCGACTTCGGCGGTGATGGCGGAGACGAAGGCGACTGGGCCTAATAGACCCGTCATCTGTATTTGGAAGCGCCCGCCGACAGGCGGGCGTTTTCGTTTTAATGCCCGGCCGTCTTCGAGAAGAGATTGATCACCAGCACGCCTGCGAGAATGAGCGCCATGCCGATGAGCGCCGGCGCATCGAGCGGCTGGCGGTAGAGCAGCACACCCACGAGAGCGATCAGCACGATGCCGACGCCGGACCAGATCGCATAGGCGATGCCGATGGGGATCGTGCGCATGGTCAGGGACAAGCAATAGAAAGCAACCCCATAGCCGACGAGTACGATCACCGAGGGCCAGAATCGCGTGAAGCCCTCTGCCGCCTTGAGAGCCGAGGTCGCGACGACTTCACTGACGATGGCAGCGAAGAGATAGACGTAGTTCATGGCATCTCTCATGCGTCCGATGGTGCTGCTTACATCGGACAGCGGGCGATTCTCAAAAGAGAATGGCCGGGACATGCCCGGCCACCACGAACGACGATGAGCGTCGAGAGTGTGCGATCAGATCACGATCACGGGTGTTCCGACCCGCACGCGATTGTAGAGATCGACCACGTCTTCGTTGAGCATGCGGATGCAGCCGGAGGAGACCGCCTGGCCGATGGTGTGCGGCTCGTTGGTGCCATGGATGCGGTAGAGCGAGGAGCCGAGATAGAGTGCCCGGGCGCCGAGGGGATTGTCCGGGCCGCCTTCCATGAAGCGGGGAAGGTCGGGGCGGCGGCGCAGCATCTCGGCCGGCGGGCGCCAAGACGGCCACTCGCGCTTCATGGACACCGTCTGGCGCCCGCTCCACTCGAACCCTTCGCGGCCGACGCCGATGCCGTAACGGATCGCGCGGCCACCCGGCTGCACGAGATAGAGGAATTTGTTGTTGGTATCGACCACGATCGTACCCGGACGCTCAGCGCCTCGATACGACACGAGCTGGCGCTGGAACTCGGGCGCAATCGCATAGTCGATGCTGTTGTCGTAGCCCGTGTCGTTGCCGTAATCCTGCGGCAGGGAGGCCACCGTGCTGCCGGTGGAGCGGACGTCGTAGGGATAACCGGCCATGCGCTCGGCACGATAGGCCCGCGCAGCCGGGCGCGTCACGAGAGGATAGCTCTCGGCATAACCGTCCTCGGCGCGGGCATAGGGATAATCGTACCCCGGTGAGACATAGGTGTTGCCGTAGAAATTGCCGTTTCTGTAGACCGGCTGGGCGGAGGCCGCGGCGGGCAGGAGGGTCGCCAGAAGCAGTGCAGAGCAAGGGATCCAAGCGCGCATCGAAGTGTCCTGTCTAGGTGTTTTGCAGAATAAACGGGAAGCGCGGCTTTTGTTTCCGCCAAGCTCGCTGAATTTAAGCTGAATCCTGAGGATCGCTTTCCTGTCGATACCTTAGAAAGAGGGGTGAAGCCGTGCGGAAAGTGCTGTAAAAGCCTCCATTCTTGACGGCGCTCATCCCGGACGCCTGCTCCACATCGTCGTGACATCATGAAATTCGGTCCCGCCCTGCGGGCGGCCGCGGGCATCGCGGTTCTGTCCATCATGGATGCGGTCATCAAGGGGATGTCCGCCTATTATCCGACCTTCCAGGTCGCCTTCCTGCGCTTCATGTGCGGAAGCCTCGTCGTGGCCGGTGTCGTGGCCGTGCTGCGGCCCGGCTGGCCGAACCGCGAGACCGTTGCGGCCAACGCGATCCGCTCCGTGATCGCGGTCGTCACGGCTTTGAGCTTCTTCTACGCCCTGGGGCAGTTGCCGCTCGCCGAGACCCTCGTCCTGTCCTTCCTGTCGCCGATGTTCATCGCCCTGTTCGGCATGCTGATGCTGCGGGAGCGGGTCGATGCCCGGATCGTCGGCGCCATTGCCATCGGGTTCATCGGGACCCTCGTGGTCGTGTTCGGGCAGACGGAGGAGACCGGAGCGGCCCGGTCCTGGACCGGCGTCGCGGCGGCCCTGGTCTCGGCGATCACCTACGCCCTGAGTCTCGTGCTGCTGCGCCAGCGCGCCCAACGGGACAAGTTCCTGCACATCGTCATCTTCCAAAATATCGGGCCGTTCGTCCTGGTGGCGCCGTTCGGTCTCTGGGCGTGGCAGCCCCTGGACTACGCGCACCTGGCCTGGTTCATGCTCATGGGTGTGCTGGGCGTGATCGGCCACGTGCTCATGGCGACCGCCTATGCCAAGGCCGAGGCGGCGCGGCTGGCGCCGCTCGAGTACACCGCCCTGATCTGGGCGGTGCTGATCGGCTACGGGGTGTTCAGCGAGATCCCGACCTGGGCGACCCTCGGCGGCGGCGTCCTCATCGTCGCCGCGGCGATGCTCACGTCTAGGCGCTAAGCGGCCTTGCGGGCGGCCGCGTCGAAGATCATGCAGGTTTCCGTGCCATGGGCGAGGAGCCGCCCCTTGGCATCGAAGAGCTTGCCCTCGGAGGTTGCCAGCGTACCGCCGCGATGGATGAGAACGCCCTCGCAGGTGACCTTGCCCGTGCCCGGCAGGATCGGCCTGACGAAGTTCAGCTTCATTTCAACGGTCGTGTAGCCCTGGCCGGCCGCCAGGGTGGTATGGACCGCGCAGGCCATGGCGCTGTCGAGGATGGCCGAGGTCCAGCCGCCGTGGATGGTGCCGAGCGGGTTGAAGAAGGCCTCCGTCGGCTCCCCCTCGAAGGTGACGCGGCCTTCCTCCACATGGGTCATGTACACGTTGGTCGAGCGCGAAAAGGGCGGGGCCGGATGGCGGCCCTCGAGCATGCTGCGCAGGAAGGCGAGACCCGGCTCGGCCGTCAGGACGTCCCGCGATACGATTCCGTGAACCCGCTCGAGCATCGAGGCCTCCATCTGTGCAGATGCACAGTACGGCAGAGCTCGCACCGGCGCAATGGTCTAAGCAGGGTAGGCAGCCTTCCGGAGGGCCCGCATGGCCCGGCGCGCTTCTTCTGCGTTCGTGTCCTTGAGTTTTCCTTCCAACTCGGTTTGGGCGCTTTGCCAGAGAGGGATGGCCGCCTCCAGAATGGCCTGTCCGGCCGGCGTCAGCCGGTGCCGCAAGCCTCGGCCGTCGCCGGCCACAGGCTCGATCCAGCCGTTCTGGGCCAGAACCTTCAGATTGCGCACCAGGGTCGTGCGTTCGAGCCCCAGCCTTTCGGCGAGCACCGTCTCGGAGGCCGTCGTGCCGTGGCCGATGGCGCCGAGGATGCCGAACTGGGGCAGTTTGAGGCCCAAGGGGCGGAGCGCCGCCTCGTAGGTCCGGCTCAAGAGCCGGGCCGTCATGCGGGCATGGAGGGCGAAACAGGTCTTGCCGATGGCTTCCAGGTCGGTCATGAAACGATCATGGACCGCTCCTAAGAGGGGTCAAGGGTCACTTTCTGATGCTGACCCAAAGTCAGGCGTCTTGACTCCCTCCACGGATATGCCTATCTCGCCGCCAGCGTTAGCACTCGCCAAGGGACAGTGCTAACAGCGAAGAGACCAGGTGCGGCCAAAGGGGCTGCACCCATCGTCAAAGGGGAAGTTCCATGAAGTTCCGTCCGCTGCACGACCGCGTCGTCGTCCGCCGCATCGAAGCCGAAGAGAAGACGGCCGGCGGCATCATCATCCCGGACACCGCCAAGGAAAAGCCGCAAGAGGGCGAAGTCATCGCCGTCGGCCCCGGCGCCCGTGACGAGAGCGGCAAGGTTGCTGCCCTCGACGTGAAGGCCGGCGACCGCGTGCTGTTCGGCAAGTGGTCCGGCACCGAGGTGCGGATCGACGGTCAGGATCTCCTGATCATGAAGGAATCCGACATCATGGGCATCGTCGGCTAACCGGCCGCCATCGCCCTGACATCAAGAATTTTCCAATTTAACTGGAGGCTTAGCCCATGGCTGCCAAAGACGTTAAGTTTTCCTCGGACGCTCGCGACAAGATGCTCCGTGGCGTCGACATCCTCGCCGATGCCGTGAAGGTCACGCTCGGTCCCAAGGGCCGCAACGTGGTGATCGAGAAGAGCTTCGGCGCTCCGCGCATCACCAAGGACGGCGTCACCGTCGCCAAGGAGATCGAGCTCGCCGACAAGTTCGAGAACATGGGCGCCCAGATGGTGCGCGAAGTGGCCTCGAAGACCAACGACATCGCCGGCGACGGCACCACCACGGCGACGGTTCTGGCCCAGGCCATCGTCCGTGAGGGCGCCAAGGCTGTGGCCGCCGGCATGAACCCGATGGACCTCAAGCGCGGAATCGACCTCGCCACCGCCGAGGCCGTGAAGGACATCCAGTCCCGCGCCAAGAAGGTGAAGTCCTCCGACGAGGTCGCCCAGGTCGGCACCATCTCGGCCAACGGCGACAAGGACATCGGCGAGATGATCGCCCATGCCATGCAGAAGGTCGGCAACGAGGGTGTCATCACCGTCGAGGAGGCCAAGACCGCCGAGACCGAGCTCGACGTGGTTGAAGGCATGCAGTTCGACCGCGGCTACCTTTCGCCGTACTTCATCACCAACGCCGAGAAGATGGTGGCCGAGCTCGAGGATCCCTACATCCTCATCCACGAGAAGAAGCTCTCCTCGCTTCAGCCCATGCTGCCGATCCTCGAGGCTGTCGTTCAGACCGGCAAGCCGCTGCTGATCATCGCCGAGGACGTGGAAGGCGAGGCTCTCGCCACCCTCGTGGTCAACAAGCTCCGTGGCGGCCTGAAGATCGCCGCCGTGAAGGCTCCGGGCTTCGGCGACCGCCGCAAGGCCATGCTCGAGGACATCGCCGTCCTCACCGCCGGCCAGACGATCTCCGAAGACCTCGGCATCAAGCTCGAGACCGTCTCGCTCCCGATGCTCGGCCGCGCCAAGCGCGTCCGCATCGAGAAGGAAAACACCACGATCATCGACGGCGCCGGCCAGAAGACCGACATCGAGGCCCGCGTTTCGCAGATCAAGGCGCAGATCGAGGAGACCACCTCGGACTACGACCGTGAGAAGCTGCAGGAGCGTCTGGCCAAGCTCGCCGGCGGCGTCGCGGTGATCCGCGTCGGTGGCGCGACCGAAGTCGAGGTGAAGGAGAAGAAGGACCGCGTCGACGACGCTCTGAACGCCACCCGCGCTGCGGTGGAAGAGGGCATCGTTCCCGGCGGCGGCACGGCTCTCCTGCGCGCCAAGGCTGCGGTCTCCAAGCTCCAGAGCGACAATGCCGACGTGAATGCCGGCATCAAGATCGTGCTGCGCGCCCTTGAGGCTCCGATCCGCCAGATCGCCGAGAACGCCGGCGTCGAAGGCTCGATCGTGGTCGGCAAGATCAGCGACAACACGAAGTCCGACACCTTCGGCTTCAATGCCCAGACCGAAGAGTTCGTGGATATGCTCCAGGCCGGCATCGTCGATCCGGCGAAGGTCGTCCGCACGGCTCTGCAGGACGCGGCCTCGGTCGCCGGCCTGCTCGTCACCACCGAGGCCATGGTCGCGGAGGCTCCCAAGCGCGAATCCGCTCCGGCCATGCCGGGCGGCGGCATGGGCGGCATGGGCGGCATGGACTTCTAAGTCCCGCCTGAACGGCTCTGACTTAACGGAAAGCCCCGGAGGAAACTCCGGGGCTTTTTTGTTGCTACGAGGTCCGAGGTTTCTGTTGTCAAGCTATATGATATAATATAAAAATTAGGACAGAATTCAAAGGAATTGCCCGTGACTGTCTATGTGATCGACCCTTCTAACCCACTCACCACCACGGGAGACTATAAGCATGCGCTTCAGATTGATGAGGGCGATACGGTTCTTTTAGCAGAAGGTGCCCATATCCGGGCGTTCGGCTACATGGCGAATAGCATCAACGCCTCCGGCCGGGTCACTGTGTTTATCGATGGACGAATTCATTGCGCTCAGTCCATCGGGATTGCCATGGGCGGCACGCTTTCAATCGGCCAGTCCGGGAGCGTTCTAGGGGTGGAGGGAGTGCTCCTCGGAGGAGTCGATGACCTCAGCAGCATCGTCAATAATGCGGGCATAATCTTTGGAGGTGATGCCGGCATTTATGTCGAGGCGAAGCAGGCCGTCATCAACAATTCCGGCACGATCACAGGCGGCGGTGGTATCTGGACCTATCCCACAAACAGCGGCACCGCGTCCCTGACGGTCACCAATACCGGTGTGATTGAGGGAACAGGTGGTTGGGCGATTTCCGGCAGCGCTCATGGGAAGAACGTCGTCATCAATTCGGGCCTCATCAAAGGGTCGGTGTTCCTCAGCTTTGGCAACGATGTCTATGACGGACGCGGCGGCAGCATCACGGGCGACGTCCATCTTCTCAGCGGCGACGATGTCGCTTTCGGCGGTGGAGGCTCTGAGACATTCCATATCAAGGGCGGCACGCACTTCATCGACGGCGGCGCCGGCATCGATACTATTCGCTTCGATCGTCAGGCCTTCGTGGATCTGCGGGTCACCGATGAGCAGAAGACATCCGAAACGGCGTGGGACACCATTCGGAACGTCGAGAACCTGATCGGCAGCCGTTTGGCGGATCGTTTGTACGGGAGCGATGATGACAACACCCTGGCTGGAATCTATGGCAATGATCTGCTCGAGGGCAATGACGGCAATGATCTGCTCATCGGCGGGGCAGGGAATGACTCCCTTTCCGGAGGCTTCGGGGCCGATGTCTCCGAATACAGCGGGAACTTCGCGGATTACACCATTCGCAAGCAGGCTGATGGCAGCTATTCGATCGTGGATAATAGCACTGGCCCGAACGACGGCTCCGACGTTCTGATCGGGATCGAATACGCTCAATTCGCCGACCGTACGATTGCCCTGACAGCGACGACCAACTCCGCGCCAACCTCGCTCAGCCTCGACGACACGAGCATCGACGCAAGCGCCAAGCCCGGCGCGCTCGTCGGCCGCCTGAGCGGCGTCGATCCGGATGGTGATGCGCTCGGCTATCACCTCGTCACCAACCCCGGCAGCCATTTCCGCATCCATGGCGACCAGCTCATCGTCGACAAGGCTTTCGCCTCCACGGACACGGCCTTCGACATCGTCGTGCGGGCGAGCGACCCCAAGGGCGCATCGCTCGACATGCATTTCATCATCACGGTGACGGCCAACGGCGTGACGGTCCTTCCCTCCGACGGCCCATCGGAGCCCAGCGCATACCCGGAGGCGCGCGTGCTGCGGGGCGGCAAGCGCGCCGATATCCTCGCTGGCGGCGATGGCGACGACCATCTCAATGGCAGGTTCGGCAGGGACAAGCTGACGGGCGGTTCAGGCGATGACGTGTTCGCCTTCACGACCAGGCTCAGCAAGACGAACGTGGACCGGATCCTCGATTTCACGTCTTCAGAGGATACGATCCATCTCGCATCGAAGATCTTCGGCCGGCTCGATAAAGGCGCGCTCTCGCAGGAGGCGTTCCACGTCGGAAGGAAAGCCGCCGAGGCGGACGATCGCATCGTCTTCAACGCCAAGACAGGCGCCCTGTCCTATGACGCGGACGGTTCGGGCACGAAATATGCAGCGATCAAATTCGCGCAGCTTAAAACGAAGACGCTGCTGACGGCCGACGACTTCTTCGTCGGGTAATCGTTTCGTCGTTCGTCAGCCCCAACGAAAAGGCCCCGGAGCGATCCGGGGCCTTTCGCATTGAGAGGCGGATGATCGATTATGCCGCCTTCTTCGTCAGGCCTTCGGCCTCCAGCGCCTGCTGCACGCTCGGGCGCGCCGCAATGCGGGCCTGGAAGGCCTTCAGGTTCGGGAAGGGCGAGATGTCGACGTTATGGAAGTTCGTCCAGTTCACGACCGTAAAGAGATAGGCATCGGCGATCGTGAAGGTCTCGCCCATCAGGTAGGGCTGCTTGGCGAGGATCTCGTCGAGATAGGCGAAACGCGTGGCGAGGCGCTCCTTCGTGGCGGCCTTCACCTCATCCGGCGTGGCCGGGTTCCACAACGGGCCGAAGCCCTTGTGGATCTCGGTGCTGATGAAGCCGAGCCATTCCAGGAGGCGGTAGCGCTCCTGGGTGCCGTGGGCCGGCGCGAGATCCGTCCCGGGCTGCTGATCGGCCAGGTACTGGACGATGGCGCTGGCCTCGGTGAGCACGGAGCCGTCCTGCAGGCCGAGAGCCGGGACATAGCCCTTCGGGTTGATGGTCGCGTAATTCGCTCCCGATTCCGTGGTGCGATTGGCGAGATCGACCTTCTCCAGGCTGACGGGAATGCCGGCCTCGCGGGCGACGATATGGGGCGCGAGCGAGCAGGCGCCCGGATAGTAATAGAGCTTCATGGGTCTTCTCCAGGGTGAAGGGGAATCAGGCTGCGGCCTTGAGAGGGGATGCAGCAGGGGCGAGCGCAAGAGGGCGGGAGGGCTTCAGGGCGTAGGCTCCGTCACCGAGAAGGGCCTGTGCAACGGACAGGACGATCAGGTAAAGCGGGTATTCCCAGCCGCCGCCTTCCGCCGAGAAGACCCAGCCGTTGCCGATATGGACCCAGGTGGCGCCGAACAGGACCGGCAGCAGGCTCAAGGCGACCCAGCGGCTCTGCACGCCGAGCACGAGCAGCACGCCGCCGACGAACTCGGCGAAGAACGTCGCATAGGCGAGGGCGCCGGGCAGGCCGAGAGACTCGAAATATTGCGCCGTGCCTGCGAGGGTGAAGGTCATCCATTTCAGGACGACGCTGTGGGCGATGTACATGATGCCGAGCGAGACGCGCAGGAGCAGTGCCGCATAGTCTGAACTGGAGGGATAGGCGTGTGACATTGCAATTCTCCATGCAAGTGCATAGACTTTTGATGCAACTGCATGGATCTGTCAATTTATATGCATATGCATAGAAACCAACTGAGGTTTGCCCGGATGCAAGAACCGTCTGCCGCCGTCATCAGGGCCTGGGGCCGTCTGATCCGTGCCGAGCGCACGGTGGTCGCCCGCATCGAGGCGGAACTCAAAAGGGCGGGCTTCCCGTCGCTGCACTGGTACGACGTGCTGCTGGAAGTGAAGCGCGGGCCCGGCGGGCGGCTCACGCCGCGCGAGATCGAAGAGGCTGTGCTGTTCGAGCAGTACAACCTCTCGCGGCTTCTCGACCGCATGGAAGCCGAGGGCTTGGTGCGCCGCATCCCGTTCCCGGGGGACAAGCGCCGTCAGCTGGTCGAGATCACCGACGAGGGACGGGCGCTGCAGGAACACATGTGGCCGGTCTACGGCGCCGCCATCAACCGGTACTTCGGGGACAAGCTCGGAGAGAAGGAGGCCGGACAGCTGTCGGCCCTGCTGCTCAAGCTGTTGCAGTCCGAGAATACCTGACGTTCAAAGAACGAACTGGACCGAAGGGCGTTCATGAGAGAAGACGGCTAAGTTCCGGCGACCGACGAGGGATTCTCCGTGATACCAAGCTCCTCTTCCTTCACCTTCCCGCGGCGCAGCATTCTTGCCGGCCTTCTCGTCCTTCTCGCAGCCGTTCAGGTCGCGGACTGTCCTGCGACACAGGCACAATCGGCACCGACGTCGCGCTCCAGCTCCACGTCCATCCGGACGCCGGATTTCGACGAGAGCGTGCGCTGGTACCAGGACACACTCGGGTTTCGGCTGATCGGCAGTCAGAGCCTCGTTCCCGGGCGCCGGGCCGTGCTGGAGCGGAGCGGCTTCCTGTTGGAAATCACCGAGGTCGATCACCTGTTGGCGGCCAATCAGGATCCACACGCGACGGGCAACGTCGCGGCGACCCCATTGCCGGTCATCAGTTTCCTCGTGCCGGATGTGGACAAGGAGATCGAGCGCCTGCGGAAGGCCGGCGTGGAAATTCTCCAAAGTCCCGAGGACGAGCTCGACGGCCGCTATCGCACGGCGCAGATCCGCGACAACGGCCGCCATCGGATCGAGCTGCGCGAGCCCATCGACGAGAACGGCTTCAACGCCATGGGGCGCTGACGGAAATTTTTCGCGACCGGGAATAAGGCCGAGCGTGGCGTGTCTCTGAAGTTGTGGTCATCGACCTCAGGAGGACACCCATGAAGCTGTTTCTGCGTCCGGCCATCCTGGCAGGAGCCCTCGTCGCCGCATCCATCGCGTTCGCGCAATCTGCCGCTCCTGCGAAGGTCGCGGATACGAGCAAGGGAAAGGCTCTCGTCGATGCCAAGGGTATGACCCTCTACACCTTCGATCGCGACACCGCCGGCAAGTCGTCCTGCAACGGCCAATGCGCCCAGAACTGGCCGCCGCTCATGGCGGCCGCGGGCGCTGCCGCGTCGGGCGAGTGGAGCGTGATCACCCGCGACGATGGCTCCAAGCAATGGGCTTACAAGGGAAAGCCGCTCTACCTCTGGGTCAAGGACACCAAGCCGGGTGAAGTCACGGGTGACGGCGTCAACAATGTCTGGCATGTCGCGGCGCCTTGAACTTGCAGGGACGTTCGGTTCGTCGTTGAATGGCCCTGCCAGCTGAGAATTGACCTTGGACGAGATCGCTTCCCTTCTCGAGCCGCAGATCCCAGGCTTGCGACGCTACGCCTGGGCTCTTCTGCGCGACTGCGAAGCCGCGGACGACCTCGTCCAGGACACCCTGGAGCGGGCGATCAGCCGCTGGAGCCAGCGGCGCGACGGTGATCTGAGGGCCTGGCTCTTCACGATCCAGCGCAACCTGTTCATCAACGGCGTGCGCCAGCGGAAGGTTCGCGGCACGCGCGTGGGTGAGGAGGCCCTGAACGATGTTCAGGCGCCCGACATGAGCCCGGAAGCTCATGCCGGACTGCACGATGTTCTGAGAGGGCTCGATGCTCTGCCCGAGGAGCAGCGCTCCATCCTGCTGCTCGTGGGCGTCGAGGACCTGTCCTACGAGCAGGCCGCACAGGTGCTGGGCATCCCGCTCGGCACGGTGATGTCCCGCCTGAGCCGGGCTCGGGCGCACCTGAGAGAGTTCATGGAGAACGGGCGCGGCGCCGTTCTGAGGAGAGTGAAGTGACGGGCGAGCGACCCATCGGTGAGGACGATCTGCAGGCCTTCGTCGACGGCAGGCTCCCGCCTTCGCGGCGGGAGGCGGTGAAGGCATATCTCGCCGACCATCCGGCAGCGGCCGCGCAGGTGGAGCGCGAAACCGAGCAGCGCGAGGCCTTGCGGGCGAGGCTGTCGTTCAAGGCTCGGGAGCCCATTCCGTCACGCCTGCGTATCGCCAATCTCATGGCCGACCGGCAGCGTTCATCGCGGATCCGTCCCGCCGCCATCGCGGCCGCATTGGCGTGGCTTGCGGTCGGCGGGATCCTTGGAGGTTGGGGCGGGGTCTGGTGGGCTTCGCGTTCTCAGAGGCAGGCCGAGGCCATGAGCGTTGCCGACAACGCCATTGCAGCGCATCGCATCTATGTCAGCGAGCGGTTGCACCCCGTTGAAGTTCCCGCCGATCAGGAAGCGCATCTCGTGCAGTGGCTCTCGCGCCGCGTCGGCAAGCCATTGACGGCTCCGAACCTGAATGCCCAGGGCTATCGTCTGATCGGTGGGCGGCTGCTGCCCGACAGCGGCGCCGCGGCCGCGCAGTTCATGTACGAGAATACCGGCGGCAACCGCCTCACGCTCTATGCGCGTTCGGGAGGAAACGAGACGCAGACGTCCTTCCGCTTCGAAGAGCAGGATGAGGTGTCGGCATTCTCCTGGATCGACAGGGGCTTGTCCTACGTGGTCTCGGCCAAGGCGGACCGGTCCCAACTGCTGACGATTGCAGAGACGATCTACCAGCAGTTCGAGGCCGCAAGCGACCCGGCGAAGGGTCGCTTGTAGCACCGATCGTCGTGCTCAGCCGAAGACGGCCGGATCAGGGCCGACACGCCCCGAGGCATCGTCGAGCGCTTCGATCGCGCGCATGTCTTCAGCATCGAGCTTGAAGTCGAACACGTCGATGTTCTCGCGCATGCGAGCGGGCGTCACGGTTTTCGGGATGACGACGAGGCCGTTGTCGAGATGCCAGCGCAGGATGACCTGGGCCGGCGTCTTGCCGTATTTGCGGCCGATCGCGGCAAGTGTCTCATCGGCCATGAGGGTCCCTTGGCCCAGCGGGCTCCAGGATTCCGTGACGATCCCATTCTTGGCATGGAACGCCCGCAGTTCCTTCTGCTGGAAGCGCGGATGCAGTTCGATCTGGTTGACGGCAGGCGTCACGCCGCTCTCGTCGGTCAGGCGCTGCAGATGCTGCACCATGAAGTTCGACACGCCGATGGACTTGGCGCGCCCGTCCTGCTTCAGCTTGATCAGCGCGCGCCAGGTATCGCGATACGCCTCGCTGCCCGCGACAGGCCAGTGGATGAGATAGAGATCGACCTGGTCGAGCTGGAGGCGCGCCAGGCTCTCGTCGAAGGCACGCAATGTCTCATCGTAGCCTTGACGATCGTTCCAGACCTTCGTGGTGATGAAGAGTTCCTCACGCGAGACAGGCGCCGCCTTGATGGCCTGTCCGACGCCTTCCTCGTTGCCGTAGATGGCCGCCGTATCGATGGAGCGGTAGCCTGCCTTGATGGCCTCGCCGACCGCGCCCGCGGCTTCCTCGTTGGTGACCCGCCAGACACCGTAGCCGAATTGCGGCATGGCGTTCCCGTCGTTCAGGCGGACAGTGGGGGTAGTCGACATTGGCTGCTCCCTTGATCGTGCGGCAGGTAGGTAGGGCTCGTTGAGGCTAAGCAAATAGTGATTGCCTCCGGCCGGCGCCATGCCGGAACCGGCATGGCCACCCTGCGTTGCAGGCTTGGCACCTCACTTCCTTGCAACGGGAGCTCGCCTTGTCCATTCCAGAAGCGCGGAAGGGCACGCCCGATCCGACCCTCGACCAGGCCGAGTTCCGCAAAAGGTTCCTCCAGCAGTTCGAGGATCCGGCCTACGAGCCTCTAGAGGACGAGCTCCAGCGAATTGCCGATGCCGCCTGGGATGCCTACAGCCATCATCGGAAGAGCCCCAAGACTCGCAAGGCGGGTCCAGGCTTTTCCGATCCCGATTACGATCTCGCTGTCGATTGGATTGCTGCAAAGGAAGCGATCGATCTCGCGCAGAAGCGGCATGAAGACAAGGCGGGGCCGGCCCGATTTCTCCTCGTCTCGGCGTCATCCCGCAGCGAGCACACTTGTCCGGGCGAGATGTCGAAAAGCTATCGCCTCGTGGAGATTGCCCGTCAGGTTCTTGCCAAAGCCGGAAACGCCGAAGTCGACGTGCTCGAATTGAGCCGCCTTACGTCCGAGTACGGCCGTCATATCCATCCCTGCAAAGCCTGCTTCTCGACGGCGGCCGCTTTGTGCCACTGGCCCTGTTCCTGCTATCCGAACTACTCGCTTGGCCAGACGCAGGACTGGATGAACGAGATCTATCCGAAATGGGTGGCCGCCCACGGCGTCATGATCGTCACTCCGGTCAACTGGTATCAGGTCTCGTCTCCGTTGAAGCTGATGATGGACCGGCTCGTCTGCGCCGATGGCGGCAATCCGGACCCGACTTCGACTCAGGGCAAGAAGACGGACATCGCAAAGGATCTCGAACTGAAAGGCTGGGACTATCCCAAGCATCTGGCCGGCAGGCTCTTCTCCGTGATCGTTCACGGCGATACCGAAGGTGCCGGTAGCGTCCGCCACAGCCTCTCCGACTGGCTGCGCGCCATGGACCTCGAGCCTGCGGGCGGGGCGGCAGAGTTCGACCGCTATATCGGCTACTGGAAGCCTTACGCCACCAGCCACGAGGAACTCGATCAGGATCAGGCGGTGCAGGACGAGGTGCGAAACGCCGCCTGGACACTGCTGGAAGCCGTGAGTGCCAAGCGAGATGGAAGGCACGTCGCCGCGGGAGAGAACCTGAAGGAGCCGCGGCAGAAATGAAAAAGCCGGCCCAGAGGACCGGCTTTCGCATTTAGTCAGATTCGGCTTCTCACCAGCTGGTGAGAACCGAGCCCTTGAACTTCTCCTCGATGAACTGCTTCACCTCGGGCGTGTGATAGCTCTCGACGAGGGCCTTCACCCAAGGCTTGTTCTTGTCCTCGCTGCGCACGGCGATGAGGTTCACGTAAGGACCCTTCGGGTTTTCGCGAGCAATCGGGTCCTTCACCGGATCCAGGCCGCCCGACGTGGCATAATTGGTGTTGATGATGGCGGCATCCACGTCTGCGAGCACGCGCGGACCCTGGGCCGCTTCGATCTCGACGAACTTGATCTTCTTCGGATTGTCCGTCACGTCGAGCGGGGTCGGCTTATAGCCCGTGCCTTCCTTCAGTTTGATCAGGCCCTTGTCCTGCAGAAGGATGAGCGCACGACCGCCGTTCGTCGGATCGTTGGGGATTGAGATGGTCGCCCCGTTCGGCAGAGCGTCGAGGCTCTTGTGCTTCTTCGAGTAGATCCCGATCGGGAAGTTCACGGTGAGTGCGACGCTCTCGATCTTGAAGCCGCGATCCGCGACCTGGTTGTCGAGATAGGGCTGGTTCTGGAACGAGTTCGCCTCGATGTCGCCGGCGGCAAGCGCCGTGTTCGGCACCACGTAGTCGGAGAACTCGACGATCTTGATGTCGAGGCCCTTCTTGGCCGCGATCGGCTTGACCGCTTCCAGGATCTGCGCGTGCGGACCGGGCGTCGCGCCGATGCGGATGGTCTGCGTCTGCTGTGCGAAAGCGGGCAGGGCGGCAAACGACAGGAGGGCGGCGAGGCCCAGCTTCTTCAGGGACATGGTGGTGCTCCTTGTGCGATGTTTTTATGAAAGTTAGGCGTGACGGATGCGCTTGTTGAGGCGGCGTGCGAGGCGGTCCCCGATGCTCTGCACCGCTTGGACCAGGACGATGAGCACGACCACGACCGCGAGCATCATTTCCGGCATGAAGCGCTGGTAGCCGTAGCGGATGCCGAGATCGCCCAGGCCGCCGCCGCCCACGGCGCCGACCATGGCCGAGAAGCCGAGGAGCGACACGACTGCGAGCGTCAGGCCGAGCGCGATGCCGGGCAGCGCCTCGGGGATCAGCACCTTGCGCACGATCTGGATCGGGCTGGCGCCGAAGGCCCGCGCCGCTTCGATCAAGCCCTGATCCACCTCGCGGATCGCCCCTTCGATGAGGCGCGCGATGAACGGAGTGGCGGCAATCGTCAGCGGCACGATGGCGGCATTGGTGCCGATGGACGTGCCGGCGATCAGTCGCGTGAAGGGGATGATCGCCACAACGAGAATGATGAACGGGGTCGAACGCGTCGCGTTGACGATGACGCCGAGCACCCGGTTGACCCAGGGCGCGGCGAACAACTCGCCCTTGCCGGACGTAGCGAGAAACACGCCGAGCGGCAGACCGAAGATCGTGGCGATCAGCGCCGAGACGGCAACCATGTAGAGGGTTTCGCCAGTGGAATTGGCGATGAGGCGTATCATCTCAGGCGACATAGCCGAGAACCTCCGTGTCGAGACCGTGCTTGTTCAAGAAGTCGAGGGTTGCGGCGAGGGACTGCCCTGGCACCCCGACCACGAGGGTGCCGAAGGGCCGGCCGGCGATTTCATCCACCGAGCCCGACAGGATGTTGGTCTCGATGTTGAGGTCGCGGGCAAGCCGCGCGAGAACCGGATCCGTCGCGTGCGGGCCGCGGAAGCCGATGCGCACGACCGCTTGGCTGCCGGGTGTCGCCTCGGACCGGAGCCTGCTCTGTACATAAGGCGGAAGCGCGCGGCCGGATTCGTCGGCCAGAAAGGAGCGGGTCACTTCGTGCTGGGGACGGGTGAAGATCTCGAACACGTCGCCCTGCTCGACAATCCGCCCGCCTTCGATCACCGCGACCTCGCGGGCGATGTTGCGGATCACGGCCATCTCGTGGGTGATGAGCAGGATGGTCAGGCCGAGCTCGTCATTGATGCGACCAAGAAGGTCGAGGATCGAGCGGGTTGTTTCCGGGTCGAGAGCCGACGTGGCCTCGTCCGATAGGAGGACTTTGGGCTTGGTGGCCAGAGCACGGGCGATGCCGACGCGCTGCTTCTGGCCGCCGGAGAGTTCGGACGGATAGCGGTTGCGCTTGTCGGAGAGGCCGACGAGGGCCAGAAGCTCCTCCACGCGGGTCTTGATCTCGGCCTTATCGTAACCGGCCACTTCGAGCGGCAGCGCGATGTTCTGGGCCGCCGTGCGCGAGGACAGCAGGTTGAAATGCTGGAAGATCATGCCGATGGAGCGGCGGGCATGGCGAAGGGCAGCTTCGGGGAGCGCAGCGATGTCGGCGCCGTCAACGATGACCTTGCCGGAAGAGGGCTTTTCCAGTCCGTTCACCAGGCGGATCAGGGTCGACTTGCCGGCACCGGAACGGCCGATCACGCCGAGGATGGAGCCCTGAGTGACGGCGAGGTTGATTTCCCGAAGAGCCGTGACAGGTTGGCCGTCGCGCCCCGGAAAGGTCTTCGATACCTTCTCCAGCCGCACGATGGGCTCCGCCGGGATCAGGCGCTGGGCAGTCTGGCTGCCGAGATAGCCGAGAGGGGCGTTCATGAAGTCGCCTTTGCAGTGACGTCAGGGATGTCGATATGACACATGAAACATCCCGTTCTGTAAGTCAATTGTTTCGTTCTTTAAATAGGACAATCTGTTTTGAAGAACATATTGAGCCTTCTAGCGAGCTGTCGCTGTCCTCACAAGACTGCTATCGCTTCGAACCAGGGGAAGTTCCTCCTTTCTTTCGCCACAAGCGCCGTTGATCCGGCTGCTTCGGGTTTGTATGGGCCGGGCAGGGTTCTCGGTAGGAGATGTGTATGATCAAGGCGAGCATTGCGCTGGCACTCGTAGGGCTCGGCGTCCTCATGGCTTCCCTGTCCGGGGCGGTCGGGGTTCCGTTCTATCTGCCCCTCTCGACCTTGGCCTTGGCCGGGATCGTCTTCGTCGCGAAGGACATCCCGAAGTTCCTGCGCATCTTCGTCGTGATGCTCTCGGCAACCCACCTCGTGCTCGTCGCACTTATCCTCGGTGCAACCGCAGGGGTGATCACGGGCGACTACACCGGATATGTTCCGCCGCCATCGGCGGCGCTCGGCGCCACGGCCTTCGGAGCCATCATCTATGGCCTGTCCTACGTGCCCGTCGTCCGCACCATCTGCCGCATCACCGATCTTTATCTCGCCTCCCAGGCCGACAGCGTCATCCGCATCCCCTTCATCGGCCTCGTGCGGGCGCGTGAAGGCGTCATCGGCACCTGGATGATCGGCATCCTGATTGCGATCAACCTCGCTCAGGTCGCGCTGAACGTCCGCCTCAGCTTCTTTTCGCGCGACATGTTCAATGCGCTCGAGGCCAAGGATGCCGCAGCCTTCTGGTATCAGCTCTTCGTCATCTTCACGCCGCTGGCCGCCGTGTTCGTGGCCATCGCCCTGACCGAGGTGCTGCTGCAGAACGTGCTTACCATCCGCTGGCGCGCCTTTCTCAACACCTATTATCTGCGTGAGTGGCTCGGCGACGGGACCCATTACCGGATGCAGATCATGGGCCGGGGCGCGGACAACCCGGATCAGCGAATCTCGGAAGACCTGCGCAAGTTCGTCGAGAGCACCTATTCCCTGTCCGTCGGCCTCATGAACCAGGCCGCAACCCTCGTCTCCTTCGTGGCCATCCTCTGGACCATCTCGGCCGGGTTCACCTTCCCGGGCACCAATGTGGAGGTTCCGGGTCTGCTGGTGTGGGTCTGCGCGGCCTATGCCATTCTCGGCACCTGGGTGACGCATCTCATCGGTCGGCCGCTGATCGCCCTGAACTTCGAACAGGAGCGCGTGGAGGCGAACTACCGCTTCTCCCTGGCACGCCTGCGCGAATACACGGAGCAGGTCGCGCTTCTCTCCGGCGAGCCGGCCGAGCGGGAGGGCTTGGGACGGCGGTTCGGGCAGATCGTCGACAACTACATGCGGATCGTGGTGCGCCTCATCAAGCTCAATACCTTCACCTCGGCCTATTTCCAGGCCAACGTGGTGGTGCCCTATATTCTGACTGCGCCTTACTACTTCATCGGGAAGATCTCCCTGGGCCAGATGCAGCAGGTGGTCGGCGCGTTCTCGCGGGTGGAGTCGGCGCTCACCTATTTCATCACGATCTATACGACGCTCGCCGACTACAAGGCCGTGCTCGACCGTCTCACCACCTTCGAGGGCGCCATCGCGTCGGCCCAGCGCGTCGGCGGCGAGAGCAAGCTGGCGATCACACCGAAGGCGAGCCGGGAACTGCGTCTGGAGGATCTGGACGTGCGCCTTCCGGACGGCAGCGCCCTGCTGCGCGCGGACGCACTGGCCTTCCGGCCGGGCGAGCGCACCCTGATGACGGGTCCGTCGGGCTCGGGCAAATCGACCCTGTTCCGCGCCATCGCGGGCATCTGGCCCTTCGGCGAGGGGCAGATCCTCGTGCCGGAGGGGCAAAGCATGATGCTCCTGCCGCAACGCCCCTACATTCCCATGGGGACGCTGCGCGATGCGGTAACCTATCCGGGCAAGATCGACGCCTATTCGGACGCCGAGATGGCGGAGGCCCTGCGCACCGCCAGGCTCCCGCAGATTGCGGATCGGCTCGACGAGGAGCGCAACTGGGGCCAGACCCTGTCCCTCGGCGAGCAGCAGCGCCTCGCGGTGGCCCGGGCGCTCCTCGCCAAGCCGGACTGGCTGTTCCTGGACGAAGCCACGGCCGCCCTCGATGAGCCCACGGAGGCGGAGATCTACCGGATCATCAAGGAGAAGTTGCCGAACACAACGGTCGTCTCCATTGGCCACCGCTCGACGCTCGCCGCCTACCACGACCGACGCATCGACATGAAGAAAACCGAAAGCGGCCTTTCGACCCCGGTCGATCTGCGCCAGGCCGAGCCGGCGGAGTAGGTCGAGCGCTTTCAACAACTCCTCTCGCGTCATCACCG
Organism: Microvirga sp. CF3016; assembly: GCF_036314085.1. Classification (NCBI taxonomy): domain Bacteria; kingdom Pseudomonadati; phylum Pseudomonadota; class Alphaproteobacteria; order Hyphomicrobiales; family Methylobacteriaceae; genus Microvirga; species Microvirga sp. CF3016. Next base: position 388,436 of record NZ_JAYGGM010000002.1, on the reverse strand, counting down.
CCCCCGGACGTGTTCCGGGGATCAGTCTCGGTGATCCCGATGATGTGAGGCGCAGCGCTTTTCCGATCGGGATGGCCGGGATGGGCCCGGCCATGACGAGGAGGATGTCGGGATGGCTGAGAAGCCATGGCGCAGGTCTGGCGAGCGCGGGCATCTTGCTGTGTTGCTGTCAACGAGCCAGCACCTTCAGGCCCAGGGCTGGTGAGCCCTGAGCCGGAAGGACGATCGAGGGTGGCGCGAGTGGCAGCCCGGCTCGATGATGATGGTGGGAGATGGAAGAGCCGGACGGCGCCTCGCGCACGGTTCTTTTCAGGCGGACCAGCTGGGACGACACCCAAGGTCGGCCTCCTGCGCTCCCAGGCGTGCGAGGCCTGCCGCAGGACCGTGCCGGCTCCCGTCACTGCGACGCCTCGCGAGCGCGCCCCTCGCAGGAACCGATCTGCACAAGGGTATAGCTCAGATGCAACCCTGTGTCAAGAACAAAGTGAGAACATTACGGTCTCAAACATCACGGTCTCACGCCTGCTCACCGCTCCTGCTACCCGTCCCATCATCACCGGCCTTGTGCCGGTGATCCCAATCCGAGAGGCGCCGTGCTCCCCAGCATCGGGATGGCCGGGACAGGCCCGGCCATGACGGCGAGGGTATTCCCGCGGGGGAACTCTTTCCGGCCATAACGAGCCGGGAATGACAAGAGCAACAAAAAAGCCGGCGCGAGGCCGGCCTTTTTGTTCGATCTCAGGGAATGGCTTAGAGCGAGCGCTCCAGGATCAACCGTCCACCGTTCTGGGTCTGGATGATCAGGTTGCGGCCCTGGATGTCCCACTTGCCGGAGGAGCGGAGCGCCACGAGGAAAGCCTGCTCGAGGGCCATGGTGGTCTTGTCGCAGCTCTTCTTCGTCAAGGCGAAGGGACCGACGGCCAAGCCCTGCTCGCGCAGGGGATAGGCCGCGGTGGCGTAGGTGTTGCAGCCGCTGAAACCCGTGGCCCGGAGCTGGTCGTCGAGCTTGAAACTCGGACGCTCCCCGGTGAACGGCTTGCCGTTCAGGCTGACGGCCACCCAGGAGGAGTTCAGCGGGAAGACCTTGCCTCCCTCACCCGGCTGCGGGACCTTGTTGTCCACCTGACGGGTCGGGCCGGCCGGCCGGCCGAGCGTCGCCGCCGTCTGGGCATGAGCTGCAGACACGGTGGCGAGGGCCGCCAGGAGTGTTGCAAGTCGAAGGGCGTTCATCGGGACCTCTTCATCGAAAAACGCAGGGACCATAAGGGGCCTTGAGCGCCGAAGCAACGCCCAAGGTGATGTTGTCCTGTCGCTGCGCATGAACCACGTGAAACCTGAAATGTTCGTGAAAGCGACACCGCAACCGCCCTATCCGATCCGCCGCAGGAGCCGCTCGGTGAGGGCATTGGTGGGACGGAACAGGTAGTCGAAGGCACGCACCGAGATGTCCTGCGCGCCGATGCCCTGCAGGGCCGCCACGATCTCGAACACCGTCGCGGCCCGGCAATGCAGCACGACCTCGCGGCCCAGGGCATTGCCGTAGGGGAGGGAGGCGCCGTGATCCCTCGCAAGCGCCACGAGGGCGGAGGCCCGGGCCGGATCGAGCGCCGCCCGCACTTCGCGGCTGGTGCGGGCCTCTTCCTCGGCGGCGATGCGCGTCAGCACGGCGGTCGCGGCAGCCTGGGCCCGGTCCGTCCAGGGGGCGCGGACCGAGGCCACGAGATTGGCCTCGGAGCGCAGCATCACGCCGTCATCGAGGATCTTCAGGGCATTCGCCGAGAGCGTCGCCCCGGTCGTGGTAATGTCGACGATGAGCTCTGCGGAACCGGCGCCCGGCGCGCCCTCGGTGGCGCCCAGGCTCTCGACGATCCGGTAATCCGCCACGCCCTTCTCGGCGAAGAAACGGCGGGTGAGGTTCACGTATTTGGTTGCCACCCGCATCTTGGTGCCGTGGCGGGCGCGCAGATCGGCCGCCACCTCGTCGAGATCGGCCATGGTTCGCACGTCGATCCAGGCCTGCGGCACGGCGACGACCACGTTGGCATGGCCGAAGCCCAGCGGGGTCAGCATCTCCACCGCCTCGTCCGCGTCGGCGATCTGCTCGCGGATCAGGTCCTCGCCGGTGATGCCGAGATGGGCCGTGCCGCTGGCGAGCTGGTTGACGATCTCGGAGGCCGACAGGAAGGCGACCTCCACGTCGGGCACGCCCGCGAGGGTTCCGCGATAGTCGCGGGCGCCGCGGGACTGGGTGAAGACGAGGCCGGCCCGGGCGAAGAACGCGGCCGCGTTCTCCTGCAGGCGCCCCTTGGAAGGAACGGCCAGGATGAGAGGGGAATCGGTCATCACGGCCTCCCCACGATGCGGTCGAGCCAGAACGAGCAGCCGACCGCCGGGATCGGAGCCACGGCTCCTAGATGCTCGAGCAGTCGGTCGTAGCGGCCACCGCCCACGATCGGCTTGCCGTCGCCACGGCGCGGGTCCTGCACCTCGAAGATGAAGCCGGTGTAGTAATCGAGATTGCGGGCGAAGGTCGCGGCAAAGGAGAAGGCGCCCACCTCGAGCCCGCGTGCCGCCATGAAGCCGGTGCGCTCCTCGAAAAGGCTCAGTGCCCCGGTGAGATCGAGCCCCACGTCCCTGGCGAGGGTCCTGATCGCGTGGGCCGCCTGATCGGGATCGCCCGCAATGGTGAGATAGCGCTCCAGGATCTGCCGCGCCTCCTCGGACAGGCCGGTCCGGTTCGCCGCGCGGGCCAGGAACCGCTCGGCGATCTCGCCGGCGCTGCGCCCGCCGACACGGGCAATGCCGGCAATCGACAGGATGTCCTCCACGAACGCCTTGGCGGCCTGGGGCGCTTGGCCTTCGATGGCGGCGAGAAGGCCCGCATGCTCCTGGGAGCCCGGCCCGTCGGAGTCGCTCAGGCTCGCCAGGCCCTGGCCCGACACGATTGCCCGGATCACCCGCCGTTTCGCCGCGGGGGCGATGCCCAGGGCATCGATCAGCCCATGGAGAAGACCCATGTCACCGAGCTTCACGATGGGTGCCGGACTGCCGATCTGCTTGAGGCCGTCCAGGGCGAGGGCGAGAATCTCGGCATCGACGGCGGACACATCCGTTCGGCCGATGGATTCGAGGCCCGCCTGCAGGAACTCGCCGCTCTCGCCCGCACGCATGCGGAAGACGGGACCGCCGTAGGAATAGCCGGAGGGCTGGGCGCCATGCCGGGAGAGATGCTGAAGGCAGACCGGGATCGTGTATTCGGGCCGCAGGCACAGCTCCGTGCCCGAGGCATCCTGCGTCACGAACATGCGCCGCCGGATGTCTTCGCCGGAGAGATCGATGAACACGTCCGCCGGCTGCAGCACCGGCGGCTCGATCCGCGCATAACCTTCACGCTCGAAAAGCGCGATCAGCGCAACAATGGCATCCGTCTCCGTCACTGGCCCCGCCCGATCCTTGTACCGGCATGCTCTCTAGCAATGCTGAGGCACGAAGGCGATTGTTTTTGAACGGAAGGGTGAATGGGACGGCAGCGGAAATCCGGGATCCGGCGGTAAAGCGAGATGTTTCCGCTCGCGTCATCATCGGCCTCGTGCCGGCGATGTCGACCGAAGAGGGCGGGGCGCTCCCCAGACGCGAGATGGCCGGGACTGATCCCCGGATCAAGTCCGGGGACGGCCATGACGGAAAGGCGGTCTTCAACGATTGCGGCCTAGTGCTTCCCGGCCGTGTCGCTCTTGGCCGGGTCGCTCTTGGTCGTGTCGCTCTTGGCAGCCTTGGCCTTGGTCGTCCTGCTCTTGCTGGTGTCGCTGGAGCGCTGGACGTATTTGACCTTCTTCGGCTCGGACGTGCCTCCCCTGTCAGCGCCACCCTCGTCGCCGACGAGGCTGGCAGGCAGAAAGTGGCGGGCGGCCTCCGTCACCACGCCGGCAACGGCGCCGGCGGCGGTTTGCGTCAGGTCGGCGGTCTGGGAGCCTGCATCCGCGACAGCCGCGCCGGCCTTCTTGGCCGTGCGGGTCCTGGTGAGGGCGGCTGCAGCCGCGCCGGCCGCGGCGATCAGCGCGTCGGCAAGGATCTCACGGCCGAGGTTGGTGTTGATCAAGTCCATGAGGCCGGACTTCTTCGCCGATTTCGCCAGCTTAGAACCCGCGCTCTTGCCGGAATCCTTTTTTGCTTTGGATGTGCTCTTTTTGTCTTTGGCCTTCGCCATAGTCATCTCCTGATGGTCAAGCTTGAGAGACAACCCCGATGAAACCATAGGGGTTCCCAAAGGCCAAGCTTATCCGAAGTGACGGCCCAGAACCTCGCGCACGGCCTTCACCAGATCCGCTTCAGGCGCCGAGAACTGCGCCGGGCGGGCGGCCTTCCATTCCTCGTTGGAGGCGATGGCCTGAGCCGCCATGGCCCCTTCGATCAGGTCCTTGATCTCGACCTCGCCGCGCTCGCGCTCATTGGAGCCCTGGATCACCACGCAGGGGCTCTGACGCCGGTCGGCATATTTCATCTGCGCCTTCATGCCCGAGGAGCCGAGATAGAGCTCGGCGCGGATGCCCGCCTGGCGCAGGGTCGAGACCATGCGCTGGTAGGCGGCGACCTGGTCCTTGTCCATGACGAGCACGACTACCGGACCGGGCTTCTCGGCCCCGGCGACGATGGGGCTCTTGACCATTTGCAGGGCCGAGAGAAGGCGCGAGACGCCGATGGAGAAACCGGTAGCCGGAACGGGCTCGGAGCGGAACCGGCCCACGAGGCCGTCATAGCGCCCGCCGCCGCCCACGGAGCCGAAACGAACGGGGCGCCCGTCCTCGTCCTGGACCTGGAACGTCAGCTCCGCCTCGTAGACGGGACCGGTGTAGTATTCGAGGCCGCGCACCACGGAGGGGTCGATAGTGACGCGATCTTCGTAACCGGAAGAAGCGACCAGGGAGGCGATCTCCGCCAGTTCGTCCGCGCCTTCCAGGCCGCGGGCGGAGGTGCCGACCACCTTGCGCAGGTTTTCGACGGTGGTCGCATTGTTCGCGCCTTTGGCATCCGTGAAGGCGAGCACGCGCGCGATGGCGTCGGGCTCGAGCCCCGCACCCTTGGTGAAGTCGCCGCTCTCGTCCTTGCGGCCGGCGCCGAGAAGCTGGCTCACGCCCTCCGGGCCGAGGCGGTCGAGCTTGTCGATGGCGCGCAGCACGGTGAGGCGCTGGCCCGCCCTGTCCTCGCCGCCGAGTCCGATGGCCTCGAGCACACCGTCGAGGACCTTGCGATTGTTGACCTTGATGATGAAGTCATCCCGCTTGAGGCCGAGCTTTTCCAGCGTGTCGGCGGCCATCATGCAGATCTCGGCATCCGCCGCGACGGAGGCGGCACCCACGGTGTCGGCGTCGAACTGCATGAACTGACGGAACCGCCCGGGGCCCGGCTTCTCATTGCGGAACACCCAGCCGACCCGATAGCTGCGGTAGGGCTTCGGCAGGGCGTCGAAGTTCTCCGCCACGTAGCGGGCGAGCGGCGCGGTCAGGTCGTAGCGGAGCGACAGCCACTGCTCGTCGTCGTCCTGGAACGAGAACACGCCCTCGTTCGGCCGATCCTGATCGGGCAGGAACTTGCCCAGCGAGTCGGTGTATTCGACGAAGGGCGTCTCGACGCCCTCGAAGCCGTAGAGCTCGTAGGAGTCGCGGATCGCCGCAAGCATGCGCTCGGTGGCGGCGAGATCGGCGGGAGTGCGGTCGGCAAAGCCGCGCGGGGCGCGGGCCTTGATCTTGTCGGCCTTGGACATGGATTTTACAGCAGCCGTTGGTTGGGAAAACGTGCTGCGGTCCTACTCCCTAGGGCCGGGAGGGGCAAGAGATGTTGGTGTATATGCAACATCAGCCGTCATCCCGGACGGAGCGTAGCGAAGATCCGGGATCGCAAGACGAGTGAAGCGCGGGAACACCTCTCCCACTGGGAGAGGTCGTGCCGGAGGCGCGGGTGAGGGGTTGCGCCATCTCCGGATAGACCTGTAACCCCTCACCCCAACCCTCTCCCTCAGGGAGAGGGAGTCTACCGTTTCATCCAGCACCCGATCCCGGATCGGCTTACGCCGTCCGGGATGACGTTGCTCGAGAGATGGCTCTTAAGCCACCGCCCTGATCACCTTGGTCAGCTTGTCGACGATCTCGCCGATCTGCTCCTCGGTGATGACGAGCGGCGGGGAGAGGGCGATGGTGTCGCCGGTGATGCGCATCATCAGGCCGTATTCCTGGAACGCGCGGTCCATCGCCTCGAAGGCGCGCTTGCCCACCGCGTCGGGCCGGGAGGCGAGGTCGATGGCGCCCACGAGGCCGATGGTGCGGATGTCGAGCACGTTCGGCAGGTCCTTGAGCGAATGGATCGCGTCAGCCCAGACCGGCTCCAGGGTCTTGGCGCGCTCGAACAGCTTCTCGTCCCGGTAGATGTCCTGGGTCGCAAGCGCCGCCGCGCAGGCCAGCGGGTGAGCGGAATAGGTATAGCCGTGGAACAGCTCGATCATGTGCTCGGGGCCGTTCATGAAGGCATCGTACAAACCTTCGCGCACCAGCACGCCGCCCATGGGCACGGTGCCGGAATTCACGCCCTTGGCGAAGGTGATCATGTCCGGAATGACCCCGTAGCGCTCGGCGGCGAACGCCGTTCCGAGGCGGCCGAAGCCCGAGATCACCTCGTCGAAGATGAGCAGGATGCCGTGCTTGTCGCAGATCTCGCGCAGGCGCTTGAGATAGCCTTTCGGCGGGGGCAGCACGCCCGTGGATCCCGCCATCGGCTCGACGATCACGGCCGCGATGGTCGAGGCGTCGTGGAGGGCCACGATCCGCTCCAGCTCGTCGGCCAGATGCGCGCCCCATTCCGGCTCGCCGCGGGAGAAGGCCTGCTCGGCCCGGTTATAGGTATGCGGCAGGTGGTCGACGCCCGCCAGGAGAGAGCCAAAGAACTGGCGGTTCTTGACGATGCCGCCCACCGAGATGCCGCCGAAGCCGACGCCGTGATAGCCGCGCTCGCGGCCGATGAGGCGCGTCTTGCTGCCCTGGCCCTTCACGTTCCAATAGGCCAGCGCCACCTTGAGCGCCGTGTCCACCGCCTCGGAGCCGGAGTTGCAGAAGAAGACGTGGTTGAGGTCGCCCGGCGCGAGCTGGGCAAGGCGCGACGCGAGGGCGAAGCCGCCCGCATGGCCGAACTGGAAGGCCGGCGAATAGTCGAGCTCCTGTGCCTGGGCCTGGATGGCCGCCGTGATCTCGTCCCGGTTATGGCCGGCATTGCAGCACCAGAGGCCGGCGGCACCGTCGATTACTTCCCGGCCATCAGGGGTGTAGTAGTACATGCCCTTGGCGCGGGCGATCATCCGGGGACGCTGCTTGAAGGAGCGGTTGGCCGTGAACGGAAGCCACCAGGCATCCAAATCGTTTGGTGCGATGAGGTCGTTGGCGGCTCTGGATGTCTGTGCGGTCATCATGGTCCCCGAAGTGTCTGGCACGAAGGAACCTATCAGCCGTTTTCAGGCGCCGCAAAAAGAACTTTCGGCAAAGCCATGAGCCGGAGGCAACCCTCGTCTCATCCCGTCATGGCGCGGGCTTCATAGCCGGCAGCGTCGAGGGCGCGCGCCACCTCGACACTCTGAGCCTGGGTCGTGACATGGACGCGCCCGTGCTCCAGATCCACCTCCACCCTGGCGCCGGGATCGAGGCGTTGAATCGCCCGGGTGACCGAATTGACACATCCCTGGCAGGTCATGCCGTCGACCTGCATCAGCAGATCCTTGCGGGGCTCTTCCATCGGTCAACCTCTTTGAAATTCCATCAGGATTCTGCGCAGGCAACGCGCGACCGCGAAAAAATGTCCATTGCGGGAATGCGAAACTTGCACCGCGATTCGCGCTGATTCATTGTCTGTTAACACACTGATTCGCGCATATTCGCCGAGCCAGGGGAGCGGGGGCACCCATGGTGACGAACAAGAAAAAAATTCCAGTCCTGAGGGACAGGAAGGCGGCTCTTCTCGCCTTCACACCAGCCTTTCTGACGGCTGCCGCTTCGGCCTCTGTGCCGATGGAGGCGAGCCTTGTCCTGCCGGTTTTCGGCTTCCTGGTCATGGCCGTCTTCTTCGGCCTTGTCTTCCTGTGGTGGCAGGCCGAGACGGAGCGGCAGAACCTGGCCGTGCAGCTCGCGGGCCTCACGCAGGAAGACCAGGCGCCGGCCGTGCCGCTGGTTCTGCGCCCGCCCGTGCGGGCAGGCAGCCCGACGGCCGTTCTGCGGGAGCTGGCGCTCTCGGCCGGCGCGGAACCGAGCGTGGAGATCGGCGCGCCGCCGCTCGCTCTGGCGCAGACCGTCCGCTTCCCCGAGCCGTCCCTGCTGCCTTCCATGCGCAGCTCCTCGACCGCGGAGATCGGCCGCATGCGGTTGGTCACCCAGGCGTACGAGGCCGATCGGATCGAGCTGCATCTGCAGCCCGTCGTGTCTCTGCCGCATTGTAAGATCCGTTTCTATGAGGCGCTGGCGCGGCTGCGACTGGCAGACGGCACCCTGCTGGGACCGGCTGAGTTCCTGCCGGTCCTCGAAGCGTCCGGCCGCGCGTCGGATTTCGACCGCCGGGTTCTGATCCGCTCCATGGCCATTGCCCGCCATCTCGTCGCCCGCGGCAGCGAGGCCATCGTGGGGGTGAACCTTACGGCGCATTCCATCGCCGAGCCCGGGTTCCTGTGGTCGCTTGCAGGCCTTATCGACACCAGTCCCGATCTTCTCGGCAAGATCGTCCTGGAAATGCCCCAGCACAGCTGGCGTCACCTCGATGCGGATCTCAGGGCCGCGCTCGCCGCGTTGCGCGAGCGGGGCGTGCCGTTCTCCCTCGACCGCGCCGCCGACCTGCGGTTCGATCCCGAGGCGCTGGCCGAAATCGGCATCCGCTTCATGAAGCTGCCGGCCGATCTCATGATCAAGGCGGCCGAGCAGGCGGATGGCCGCTATGCCGGTCCGGAACTCGACGTACGCGATTTCGCCTCGGCGCTGCGCCGCCAGGGAATCCGGCTCGTCGCCGAGCGGGTGGACGCGGACGACATGGTCCCGGTGCTCTGCGATCTCGGCGTGCCGCTGGCGCAAGGCTTCGCCTTCGCGGCTCCGCGTCCGGTCAAGCCGGAGATCGCCGGCGAGCAGGCGCCGCCGCGGCCCTTCGGCCTGGATGATGCCCCGACCCTTCTGCGGCGCGCCGGGTGACCTGGGCGGCGCAAGGGCCTGCCCGCCCGGTTTCGTCATCAGCGATCGGACCCAAAATTGGATTTCCACTTTTGGGATCGAATCCGGTGCTCATCATCTTGACTTGTGCATCATTTGGCGCGGAAAACCGGGCCCACTTTTCACCAACGTGGCCCTTCGGGTCCGCACGATGCGCTAGTGAGACCCCATGACCGCCCTGTCCCGCCCCGCCCACGTCGAGGGCCTGCAATCTCTCGCCGATCGCTACGATCTCGTCCTGTGCGACGTGTGGGGCGTGCTGCATAACGGCGTCAAAGCCTATGAGACAGCGAGCGATGCGCTTACCCGCTTTCGCGCCAAGGGTGGGCGAGTCGTCCTCGTCTCCAATGCGCCGCGACCCGGGGCCTCCGTCGGGACGCAGCTCGACGGCTTCGGCGTGCCGCGCACAGCCTATGACGCCATCGTCACCTCCGGCGACCTGACGCGGCTTGCGATCCAAGAGCGCATCGACCGGATCGTCCATCATATCGGTCCGCCTCGCGACATGCCGATCTATGCCGGCCTCGATGTGCGCTTCGGCTCCATCGACGAAGCCGATTACGTGATCTGCTCCGGCTTCGACAACGACGAGGAGGAGACGGTCGAGGATTATCGGGCGCAGCTCGAGGCCATGCGCCGGCGGGGCCTCCTGATGGTCTGCGCCAATCCGGATCTCATCGTCGAACGCGGCACCATGATCCTGCCTTGCGCGGGGACGATCGCTCTGGCCTACGAGGAAATGGGCGGCAAGGTCTTCTATGCCGGTAAGCCCCATGGACCCGTCTATGACCGGGCTCTCGCGGTCGCGGCTGAACTGACCGGTCGTCCCATTCCAAAGGCCAGGGTGCTCGCGGTCGGCGACGCGATCCGCACCGACATCGCGGGCGCCGTGGGCTTCGGCATCGACTCGCTGATGATCGCCCGCGGCATCCACGCGGAGGAGCTGGGTCTTCACAATGGCGGTCTGGTCTCGGATCACGTGCAGGACTGGGTCGACCGGCAGCCCGTCAGGCCGACGGCCTTCACGGAAGTCCTGTGCTGGTAGGATCGTCAGGGATCCTTATACGGAGGTCTCGCTCCTTCACAGCGAAGCTGCGCCGAATTCCAGATCCCGCCTGCATCGATGCATGAATCGGCCCGGCCGGCTTCGGTGTAGTTCCCCCATATGAAGAGACCAGCCCACAGAAGGCCAAAGGTCGCCAAAACGGCTGCAAACGCTTTCAGCATCAGCCTCTCGGGCATTTGCCAGGGACTTGTAACATAATAAGCCTGCGGCTTGGGAGAGTCGAGGGAGCGGGCTTGACCCGTAAGACGCTTTTCGACAGGGTCGCGCCCGCACCGATATCCGCCAGATGAGTTCCGAGGTTTCTCCCCGATGCCTACCCCGTTCGCGATCTGCCGCGATGGCGAGCCCGTGCCCGAGAGCCTCAAGGGGGCCATGGCGGCCATCGGCAATTTCGACGGGGTGCACCGGGGGCACCAGCACCTCCTGAAGATGGCTCAGGCCTCCGGCCGTCCGTCCGCGGCCGTGACCTTCGAGCCGCATCCACGCACCTTCTTCCAGCCCGAGAGGCCGCTGTTCCGCCTGACGCCCGAGCCGGTGAAGCTCAAGATCTTCGCCCGCCTCGGCCTCGACGGCGTCTTCCAGAGGCGTTTCAGCAGTGACCTCGCGGCCCTCACGGCGGCTGGCTTCGTGGACCTTCTGGCGCAGGACCTGCAGCTCTCCGGGGTAGTGATCGGCCACGATTTTCATTTCGGCCGCGGGCGCGAGGGTAATCCGGCGCGCATGGCGGAGCTCTGCCGCGAGCGGGGGCTCGACTGCCTGATCGCTCCGGCCATCGTCGAGGGAACGGAGCCTGTTTCCTCCAGCGCCATCCGCGCCGCCCTGGAGGAGGGCGACATCGCCACGGCCAACCGGCTCCTCGGCTACCGCTGGTTCGTCCAGGCAGAGGTGCGCCACGGCGACAAGCGTGGGCGGGTGCTCGGCTACCCAACGGCCAATATGCGCCTTCCCGACGATTGCCGCCTCCGACACGGGATCTACGCCGTCAGGGCTGCGGTGGCCGGCAGGCCCGTCGACGGCGTCGCCAGCTTCGGCCGCCGTCCGACCTTCGACAACGGCGCTCCGCTCCTCGAGGTGCATCTCTTCGATTTCTCCGGCGATCTCTACGGGCAGAGTCTCGACGTGGAGTTCGTCGGCTGGATTCGCGGCGAGGAGCGCTTCGAGGGCATCGAGGCGTTGATAGCCCAGATGGATCGGGATTCCGTCAAGGCGAAGCGGATGCTTGCCGAGGACAGGACGGTGTCGATGATCGGATGACCGCGTCTCAGACGGCGGGCTTCAGCGCCTGTGCGGCCATGGCGTAGCCGCCCATGGCGCCGTCGACGAAATGGATGTGGTCGCTGCGGGTGGCTGACGGCACGAAGCAGGTCATGAGGGCGGCCTCCTGCCGGTGCAGGCCGTAATGGGCGATTCCCTTCTGGCGCCCCTCCATCAGCACAGCTTCCAGCCGGTCGGCGAGGGCAGGGGTACAGTCGAGGGTCATGCGCAGGCCGTCGTCGAACTTGCGGAAGTCCGTGTTCTCCACGAGCTGGTGCCGGTAACGGGCCGGATCGAATCGGCCGACCGTCCATCCGAACCGGAAGATCAGGAAGGAGATCAGCCGTCCGCCCGCCAGCTTCGCCAAGGCTCCGAGACGCGATCCGTCCTTCTTGACCGTTTTCGCCTCGATCCCGAAGCCCTTGAACGGCGTGGTCAGGGGCGGTCCATTCTCGGGCATAGGCCGGCCCGCTTCCCGGCCCTCGGCCAGGGACAAAACCTGCCCGACAAGCGCGTTGAAGGCGTCCATGCTCGCTTTTGGCTCCGGAAGCAGGATCAGGGACAGAATGACGCCGCGCTGGGGGGTGATCTCGTCGAAGCGGCAGGTCAGTCCCGTAAGGTCGGGCAGGGTGCCGGGCTGTGCCGGAGGAAGGGTGAAGGCGCCCTCTTTCATCCGCTGTTCGGCATAGGCGAGGCCGCCGCCCGAGAACATGGCATAGGAGACGTCGGAAGAGGCCGCGAAACGGGCGATCCGCACGTCATGGCCCTGGGCCCGGATCTCCGCAACGGGAACGACGGCGATGCGCAGCTCGAAACCGAAGGAATCCCGCACCCAGGCTGCCACGGCGGCAAGCGCTTCCCGCGCGAGATCGGATTGCGAGGCGGGCAGGGCGAAGCTCGCCCCGTCGCCCCCGAACACGAAGGGAAACTCGCTCGTGCCGAGCTTGTTGGAAACGGCCGCGATGACCGAGGCCGCCGCCGTGTTGACCTCCTTGTAGCGCCCGGCCCCGATGGCGGAGGTCGAGCGCACGATGTCGCTGAGGCCGAGCACCCAATCGTCCGGCACGGGCATGTAGAGCCCGGGATCGGTCAATTGGGAGAAATGGTCGAAGACGGGCAGGCGGGCGTAGAAATCCGACTCCGCCCCGTTGCCCATCTTGCGGCTAGTGGTGTCCATGGTGCGGCCTCAGCCCACCACTTCACCCTCCGGCGCCCCTCGTCCCAGCTCGTCCGGCAGCGGATCGCCTTCGGCGATGAAGCGCATGGAGACCGAATTCATGCAGTAACGCTCGCCGGTCGGCGGCGGGCCGTCGTTGAACACGTGGCCGAGATGACCCTCGCAGCGGGCGCAGCGGATCTCGGTACGGACTATGCCGTAGCTGGTGTCGCGAACGAAGGCGATGTGCGAGCGGTCGATGGGATCGAAGAAGCTCGGCCAGCCGGTGCCGGATTCGAACTTGGTGCCTGCGTTGAACAGGGGCAGCCCGCAGAGGCGGCAGCAATAGGTGCCCTTCTCCTTGGCCTCGTTGAAGATGCCGCAGAAGGGCCGCTCGGTGCCGTGTTCGAGCAGGACCCGGCGCTCCTCGTCGTCGAGGTTCGCCACCAGGGCATGCAACTGCTCGGAGCTGGGCGGGGTGAGGTCGAAGCCGGCCTTGGAGCGCCGTTCGGCCGTAGAGGTCGAGTCTGCCATGGGTCAATCCTTCCTGCCCTCGGAATGCTTGTGAGACTATAGGGCCGGTTTCTGCCCATAAATAGGGATCCAACCCGGCAATCACCACGCTTTATTATCCGGCTCGGCGCTGCTAAAAGGCTCGTCATGTCCATGGCTTCTCAGGCTCCGCTGGCGGCCCGCATAGGCGCTGCGCGAATTATCGGCCCGGCTTTCGCATGACCTGCGAAGGTCCGGGATCCTAGCCGTTCGCCCCCGACAGAAGCCCGATGCGCCCGCCTGATTTACGGGCCACACAAGACCGATTGACCGTTATGACCGACAAGCCCGAAAGCGCCGCCCGCGACTACTCCGAAACCCTGTTCCTGCCTCAGACCGAGTTCCCCATGCGGGCCGGCCTGCCGCAGCGGGAGCCGCAGCTCCTGCAGCGCTGGAACGAGAACAGACTCTACGAGCGCCTGCGCGAGGTCCAGAAGGGCCGCCCGCGCTTCGTGCTGCATGACGGCCCGCCCTATGCCAACGGCAACATCCATATCGGCCATGCGCTCAACAAGATCCTGAAGGACATGGTGGTCCGCTCGCAGGGCATGCTGGGCTTCGATTCCAACTACGTGCCCGGCTGGGACTGCCACGGCCTGCCGATCGAGTGGAAGATCGAGGAGGAGTATCGCGCCAAGGGCAAGAACAAGGACGATGTGGACATCGTCGAGTTCCGTCGCGAGTGCCGGGCCTTCGCCGAAAAGTGGATCGACGTGCAACGCGAGGAGTTCAAACGCCTCGGCGTCGAAGGCGACTGGACGAATCCGTACCAGACCATGTCCTATGACGCGGAAGCGCAGATCGCCCGCGAGATCATGAAGTTCGCGGTGAGCGACCAGCTCTATCGCGGTTCCAAGCCGGTCATGTGGTCCTCCGTCGAGAGAACCGCGCTGGCCGAGGCCGAGGTCGAGTATCACGAGAAGACCTCCACGACGATCTGGGTGAAATTCAAGATCACCAACACGCTCGACGGTGATCTCGACGGCGCATCCGTGGTGATCTGGACGACGACTCCCTGGACGATCCCGGCCAACCGCGCCATCGCCTATGGGGAGAACATCGCCTATGGCCTCTACGAGGTCACGGAGGCGGCGGAGGACAATTGGGCCAAGGTGGGCGACCGGCTCGTCATCGCCGACAAGCTCGCGGCCGATGTCTTCGCCGCCGCGCGTGTCGCCGAATACAGGCGCGTGAAGGACGTGCTGCCGGTGATGCTTGAGCGCTGCGCGCACCCGTTCCGCGGCCTTGAGGGAGCGAACGGTTATTGGGATTTCGGCGTGCCTGTGCTGCCGGCCGATTACGTGACCGACGATGCCGGTACGGGTTTCGTGCACACGGCTCCCGGCCACGGTGCCGACGACTACAACACCTACGTGAAGCACCGCGATGTGTTCGCAGCCTGCGGCACGAAAGAGGTGCCGCACACGGTCTCGCCGGATTCGTCCTATTTCCCCGACGTGCCGTTCTTCGCGGGCGAGCGCATCTACGACGACAAGGGCAAGGATGCAGGTGCCAACGAGGCGGTGATCAAGAAGCTCGTCGAGGTCGGCGCGCTCATCGCGCGCGGGCGTCTCAAGCACCAGTATCCCCATTCCTGGCGCTCGAAGGGGCCGCTGATCTTCCGCAACACGCCGCAATGGTTCATCTCCATGGACAAGCCGCTCGACGACAAGGGCGACACCCTGCGTCAGCGCGCGCTCCATGGCATCAAGACCGTCGAGTGGGTGCCCGAGACCGGCGAGAACCGCATCACCGGCATGATCGAGAACCGGCCCGACTGGGTGGTGTCGCGCCAGCGCGCCTGGGGCGTGCCGATCGCAGTGTTCGTGAGGAAAGGCACCAACGAGATCCTCAAGGACGAACGGGTCAACGATTCCATCGCGGAAGCCTTCGAGAAGGAGGGCGCGGATGCGTGGTATGCGGATGACGGTTCGCGCTTCCTGAAGGCCGGCGGCTACGATCTCGATGATTTCGACAAGATCAACGACATCCTCGACGTGTGGTTCGATTCCGGCTGCACCCATGCCTTCGCGCTCGAGAAGCGCGAGGATCTGAAGGTGACGCGCAAGGTGGATGGCGGGCCCGATCAGGTTATGTACCTCGAAGGCTCGGACCAGCATCGCGGCTGGTTCCATTCGTCCCTGCTCGAGAGTTGCGGGACGCGTGGCCGCGCGCCCTACGACATCGTTTTGACCCACGGCTTCGTCCTCGACGAAAAGGGGCAGAAGATGTCGAAGTCGCTCGGCAACGTGGTCGCGCCGCAGAAAGTGATCCAGGATTCCGGCGCCGACATCCTGCGCCTATGGGTGGCGGCGTCCGACTACTCGGACGATCTGCGCATCGGCCCGGAAATCCTGAAGACCTTCGTCGAGACCTATCGCAAGCTGCGCAACACGATCCGCTGGATGCTGGGCTCGCTGGCGCATTTCCGCGAGGCGGACAAGGTTGCATACAACGAGATGCCGGAGCTGGAGCGCTTCGTCCTGCATCGCCTCGCCGAACTCGACGGCGAGATGCGCGAGGCTTACTCCACCTTCGACTACAAGCGGGTGATCGCGCTTCTCAACTCGTTCATGACCACGGATCTGTCGGCCTTCTATTTCGACATCCGCAAGGACGCGCTCTATTGCGATCCGATCTCCGGCAAGGTGCGCAAGAGCGCGCTTACCGTGATCGACCAGACCTTCCGCTGCGTGGCGACCTGGATCGCGCCGATCCTCGCCTTCACGGCCGAGGAGGCCTGGCTCGCGCGTTACCCGCAAGCAGAATCGGTTCATCTGGAAACCTTCCCGCAGGTACCGGCGGAATGGCGCGACGAGGCGCTTGCCGAGCGTTGGGCGAAAGTCCGCCGCGTGCGCCGCGTGGTCACCGGTGCGCTGGAGATCGAGCGTGCGCAGAAGCGCATCGGAGCGAGCCTCGAGGCGGCGCCTGTCCTCCACATCGCCGACCGGAGCCTGTTCGAGGCCGTCCAGGGTCTCGACCTCGCCGAGATCTGCATTACGTCCGGCATCCAGGTGGTGCAGGGCGAAGGCCCTGCCGAGGCCTTCCGGCTCGAGGACGTGAAGGGCGTGGCCGTCGTGCCGGCTCTCGCCAGGGGCCGCAAATGTGCCCGCTCCTGGAAGGTCACGCCGGATGTGGGCACCGATCCCGATTATCCGGACGTGACGCCCCGCGATGCGGCGGCCCTGCGCGAATGGGATCAACTGAAGGCGGCGGCCGAATGAGCAAGTCCGACGACACCAGTGCACCGCTGACCGATGCCGGGATGACGTCTCAACCCGGTGCGCCGCGACCACGCGCGGCCGACCGGGCACGGGCTCCGAAAGGGGCGGGCAGGAGGCGTGCTGCCCAGAAGGGCCTGTCGGTCGCTACGATCCTGGGCTTCTCCGCGGCCCTGATCACCCTCCTCCTCGATCAGGCGACGAAGCTCTACACCCTGTTCATCTACGACCTGCCCGTGAAGGAGCCGGTCGCGTTCGCTCCCTTCGTCAACCTGATCGTGGTGTGGAACCGGGGCATTTCCTACGGTCTGTTGCAGCAGAATTCCGAGCTCGGCCGCTGGGGGCTGATCGTCATCTCCGTCCTGGCCGCCATCGGCCTGTCCCTTTGGATCCGCCGTACCTCGGCCAAGCTGCTCGCCGTTTCCCTGGGCCTCATCGCGGGGGGGGCGATTGGCAACGTCATCGACCGGCTGGCCTACGGGGCCGTGTTCGATTTCATCCAGATCCACGTGGGATCCTGGTCCTGGTACGTCTTCAACGTGGCGGATGCCGCCATCGTTGCGGGGGTGGTCGGTTTGCTTTATGACTCCTTCGTCCTGGAGGGGCGTCGGGCGAAATAATGATATTGCGTGGCGGCTTCTGCCATATGTTCGCCAGAATGAGCGATCAGGCCTTCCGGCCACAATGAGAAACGAATGGTGGGTGCCATGAAGGGAATGAAAATCATAGGCCGCGCGGGGGCCTTGGCGCTTCTGATCGTCGCCACCGGCGCTTCGGCCCAGGAAGGCGAGGCGGTGAAGAGCATCCTCGGCGCCATCGGCATCATTCCCAAGGAAAAGGCGCCAATCACCTACAACGAGCGCGCTCCGCTCGTGCTTCCGCCCAAGATGGACCTGCCGGCTCCGGCCCCGGGCGGCGGTGCCGAGGCGCGCAATGGCAACTGGCCCAAGGATCCGGACGTGGCTGCGCGCCGCAAGGCTGCGGCAGAGGCCCGCACGCCCTATACGAGCTCCGAATACTACAAGAACGTGGAGGGCAAGCGCCTCTCCATCGAGGAGATGCGTGCCGGACGCAATCCCAATGCCTCGGCCGGCCCTCAAATGCCCGTCGGTCGTCAGGCCGATATCAGCCGCATGAGCCCCGACGAACTGCGCGCCTTTTCGAAGGATGAGAAGCCCGAGTTGCAGGGCAACGGCCTTGACCGCCGCTACCTCAGCGATCCTCCGAGCGACCTGCTCAGGGCCCAGGGCGGCGGACGGCTCAAGGCCTCTGCCGAACCGGTCGTGTCGGGTGATCCCGACAGCCCGTCGGCCTATCTCCGCCAGCAGCAGAGCAGGCAGTAAGCATTGTCTCTTCCCTCTTTCTTCAGGCGAACGGGTTTACCCGCTTCGCCTGAAAACGTTATGGGGCTCTCAAAAGCCAAGCCTGTTCTGACGTTCCGAGCAGAAGGTGCCGCACAGGAAAGATCAGCGGCCTCGCTTGCATAGCCTCCTAATTTGACTATCCCGTAGGAATCATCCTGCGAAACGATTTGATGTCGCCAAGGTTGAAACGTCATGGACACTGCCTCAAAGCCTCTTCTTCGCGCCGACGCCGCCTCCTTCGGGCGGGCGGAAGGCAGTGGTCCGAACTTATCGTCCTTCACGCTCGACAATGGACTTGATGTCGTGGTCATTCCGGATCGCCGGGTTCCCGTCGTCACCCATATGATCTGGTACCGCAACGGCTCCGCGGATGATCCGCTTGGACAATCGGGCATCGCGCACTTCCTCGAACATCTGATGTTCAAGGGCACCGAGAAGCATCCGGCCGGCGAGTTCTCGAAGGTGGTCTCGGGTCTCGGCGGACAGGAGAATGCATTCACGTCCTTCGACTACACGGCCTATTTCCAGCGCGTCGCCCGCGAAAACCTGAAGACCATGATGGAGTTCGAGGCTGACCGCATGACGAACCTCCTCCTGGAGGAATCCGTCATCGGCCCGGAGCGCGACGTGGTGCTGGAAGAGCGCCGCATGCGTGTTGAGACCGATCCGTCGGCTCAGCTCTCGGAAGCGATGGCGGCGTCGCTCTTCGTTCATCATCCTTACGGCATTCCGATCATCGGCTGGATGCACGAGATCGAGACACTCAATCGCGACCATGCACTCGACTACTACCGACGCTTCTACACGCCCGAGAACGGCATTCTCGTCGTTGCAGGCGACGTGAACGAGGACGAGGTGCGCCGCCTGGCCGATGCCACCTACGGCCGCATCGCGCCGCAAGGCAAGCGCCCGGTGCGCGTTCGTCCGCGCGAGCCCGAGCCCGTGGCGGCGCGTCACATCACCGTGGCCGATCCGAAGGTCGAGCAGCCGACCATGCAGCGGCTCTATCTCGTGCCGTCCTGCCGCACGGCCTCGCAGCGCGACTGCTATTCGCTCGAGCTTCTTGCCGAGGTGATCGGCGGCGGCCCGACCTCGTATCTCTACCGCAAGCTCGTGATGGAGCGTGGCATCGCCGTGAATGCCGGCGCTTGGTACATGTCCTCCGCCATGGAGGATACGCGCTTCTGCGTCTATGCGGTGCCGGCCGAAGGCGTGTCGCTGCAGGCTCTGGAAGAAGTCGTCGATCAGGTGCTCAAGACGATTCCCGCCGAGGCGCTCGATTCGGATTCCATCGAGCGGGCGAAGACGCGCCTCGTCGCCGAGACGATCTATTCCACCGACAGCCAATCCTCTCTCGCCCGCATCTACGGCTCGGCGCTCGCCATCGGCGAAACGATCGAGGAGGTGCGGCGCTGGCCGGTCGAGATCGAGACCGTTCTGAAGGACGATCTCGCCTCCGCGGCCGAGCGCTATCTCATCCCCCGCCGTTCCGTGACGGGCTATCTGCAGAAGCCGGCCTCTTAAAGCCCGCCTGCACAAGAACCGAGGTAATCATGACAGCTTCTGTCGAAACCATGTCCTCGTCTCCGACCACGGTGAATGCGCTGACCTCAGCCCGTGGGGTCGAGGCATGGCACGTCGAATCCGACGTGGTCCCGCTGATCGCCGTCTCGTTCATTTTCGAAGGCGGTTCGGCGCACGATCCTGCGGACAAGCCCGGCGTGGCGCAGATGCTCGCGCGCCTGCTCGATGAAGGTGCGGGCGAACACGATTCCGACGCGTTCCAGGAGCGTCTGGCAGCGCGCGCGATCGAGCTGTCCTTCAATGCAGGAAACGATGCTCTCGGCGGTTCCCTGAAGACTCTGGTCAAGCATGCGGACGAAGCGTTCGAACTGCTGCGCCTCGCTCTCGCCGAGCCGCGCTTCGATCAGGATTCCATCGAGCGCGTGCGCGCTCAGACCATCGCGGGCCTCAAGTACCAGCAGAACGATCCGGGCGTCATGGCAACGCGCCGCTTCTTCGAGGAGGGCTTTGCCGGCCACCCCTACGGCCGCCCGACCTCCGGCACGCCGGAGAGCGTGGCGGCGATCACGCGGGATGATCTCATCGCCATGCACAAGGCGATCATC
The DNA here is from genome assembly GCF_036314085.1 of Microvirga sp. CF3016. Taxonomy (NCBI): domain Bacteria; kingdom Pseudomonadati; phylum Pseudomonadota; class Alphaproteobacteria; order Hyphomicrobiales; family Methylobacteriaceae; genus Microvirga; species Microvirga sp. CF3016. The sequence goes on along the minus strand of NZ_JAYGGM010000002.1, from coordinate 368,470 downwards.
GCCCGCGGACGTGTGAAGATCGCCGTCGTCGGTGCGATCAGCGGCGACAATCTCGCAGCTCTGCTCGACAAGGTATTCGGCTCCCTGCCTGAGGCAAAGGCGCTCAGCATGATCGAGCCCGCCTCGCTGCAGAAGCTTGGATCGCGGATCGTGGTGGATCTCGACGTGCCGCAATCGGTCATCCGCTTCGGCATGAACGGCATTGCCTGGCGTGATCCGGGCTTCATCCCGGCCTATGTGCTCAACCACATCCTCGGTGGCGGCGCTTTCACCTCGCGCCTGTTCCAGGAAGTGCGCGAGAAGCGCGGCCTAGCCTACAGCGTCGGCACATCGCTGGTGAGCTATCGCTCGGCGAGCATGACCTGGGGCTACACGGCCACCAAGAACGAGCGCGTGGTCGAGGCCCTCGACGTCATCGCCGACGAGATGGCGAATCTGACGAGCGAAGGCCCGTCCGACGAGGAGCTGCAGAAGGCGAAGGATTATCTCGTCGGCTCCTATGCGCTCGGCTTCGACACCTCGACCAAGATCGCCCATACCTTGGCGCAGATTGCCTTCGAGGGTCTCGGCATCGACTATATCGCCCGCCGCAACGGTTTGGTCGCGGCCGTCACGCAAACCGACATCCGCAAGGCCGCCGAGCGCATCTTCGGCGACGGCCGGATGCTGACGGTGATCGCTGGACGCCCGACAGGGGTGTGACGCCTCATCTGCGGATGCGGGCCTGTCCTAAGCGTCCGGTCTGAAATCCGCGTCCGTCGTCATCACCGGGCTTGTCCCGGTGATGACGATCGCATGAAGTGCCGAGCCCTTCCTCATCGGGATAGCCGGCACAAGGCCGGCCATGACGCCGTAGCATGTCGTTCCCGACCAGCCACCGAGAGCGACGCCTCAGGCTCATTGCCACGACCCTAGCCTCAAGGCCCTCTCTGCCCTAATCTTTCGCTCCTGCTTTGAACGAGTCGGAGTAAGCTCATGGTCCTGCAGCAATCGATCGATCTTGCCCTTGAAGCCAATATCGGGGGAGGCGGTCTGCCGCAGGCGGCGCTCGACGAGGCGCTCGGGCTCGTGGGCGATGCCATGAAGCGGCTGGCCGAGGACGATGCCTCCGGCCGGCTGCCGCTGCTCCACATGCCGCGCACCACGGACGATCTGGCGAGCATCCGCGAGGCGGCCGCCTTTCTGCGCGACGACGCGACGGATGTGGTCATTCTCGGCGTCGGAGGATCGAGCCTCGGCGGGCAGACCCTGGCGCAGCTGAAGGATTATGCGGTGCCGGGCACGGGCCGCTTCACCGAGAGCCCGCGCATCCACTTCCTCGACAATCTCGATCCCGTCACCTTCGACCGCGTCCTGCACAAGCTGCCGCTTTCCTCGACGAAGTGGGTCTCGATTTCGAAGTCCGGCGGCACGGGCGAGACCCTGATGCAGACGATCGCCGTGCTCACGGCCCTGGAGAAGGCGGGTCTGCATTCGCACCCGAAGGATCTGTTCCTGGGTCTGTCCGAGCCGCGCAAGAACGGCGGCAAGAACGCTCTGCGAGATCTTCTCGAGCCGGAGGACGTCCGCTTCCTCGAACACCACACCGGCATCGGCGGACGCTATTCGGTGCTGACCAATGTGGGCCTCCTCCCTGCCGCTGCGCTCGGTCTCGACATCGCGGCGATCCGTCAGGGCGCGGCGGATGCCTACGAGCCCTTCCGCAACGGCGCTGCGGCCAAGGATGCTCCGTCGGCCCTGGGCGCTGCGCTCAACATCGCCGCCGCCAAGGCGGGCAAAGGCATCGCGGTGACCATGGCCTATGCGGACAGACTCGAGCGCTTCACCCGCTGGTGGGTCCAGCTCTGGGCCGAGAGCGTCGGCAAGGACGGCAAGGGCACGCAGCCCGTTGCCGCCATCGGACCGGTGGACCAGCACAGCCAGCAGCAGCTTTATCTTGCCGGGCCCAACGACAAGCTCTTCACGGTGCTGACCACCGGCGTGGCCGGGAAGGGGCCCGCAATGGACGGCGGCCTAGCCAAGCGCGCGGGCCAGCCGGACTTTGCGGGCAAGACCATCGGCGATCTCGTGGCCGCCCAGGGCCGGGCCATGGCCGACACCTTCGCCAAGAATGGCCGTCCGACCCGTCAGATCCATATCGAGACCCTGAACGAGCGCGCCTTGGGCGAGCTTCTCATGCATTTCATGCTGGAGACGATCCTAGCCGGCTATGCCATGGGCGTCGATCCGTTCGACCAGCCTGCCGTCGAAGAGGCCAAGATCCTGGCGAAGGAGTATCTGGCGCAGGGGTAAGGGATTATCCTTCCATGTCATGGCCGGCCTTGTGCCGGCCATCTCGATAAGGAGAGGCTCGGCGCTTCATGCGATCGGGATCACCGGGACAAGCCCGGTGATGAAGGCAATCGGTATGGCCATCCTGGGTCCGATCCCGAATCGGCTGCGCTGTCCGGGACGATACGTGAAGTCAGCAGGGGAATAACGTCGCGCGTTCTGGTTTCCGCCGCCTTCCGCCCCTATCTTCTCCTCTTCGATTCTGAAGGTCAGACGCTTCGCATGCACGTTCGCCGCCTCGATCCCATCCTCGTCGACCGCATTGCTGCGGGCGAGGTCGTCGAGCGCCCGGCGGCCGCCGTGAAGGAGCTTGTGGAGAACGCGGTCGATGCGGGCGCAACCTCCATCGAGGTCACGGTCGAGGCCGGTGGGCGGCGCCTGATCCGCATTGTCGATGACGGCCGCGGCATGACGCCGGAGGATCTGGAACTGGCGGTCGAGCGCCACGCCACCTCGAAGCTGCCGGACGGGGATCTGTTCTCGATCAACACCCTGGGTTTCCGTGGCGAGGCCCTGCCGTCCATCGGCGCCGTCGCGCGCCTGTCCATCGTCACCCGCACGGCGGAGGCCGAGACCGGCTCATCCATCGTCGTGGAGGCGGGCGTCAAAGGTCCCGTCCGCCCGGCACCCGCGCCGAAGGGCACCCGGGTCGAGGTGACGGATCTGTTTGCCGCCACGCCCGCGCGCCTGAAGTTCCTGAAAAGTGATCGCTCGGAAGCGCAGGCGGTCGCCGAGATCGTCAAGCGCCTCGCCATCGCCCACCCCACGATCCGCTTCACCCTGTCGGGTGAGCACATCACGGCTTTCACTTATCCGCCGGAGGAACCCGGCGAGCATGGATTCCTGCGCCGCCTCTCGCGGGTGCTCGGGGCGGAGTTCCACGAGAACGCCATGGCCATCGGCGTCGAGCGCGAGGACGTGCGGCTCACAGGCTTTGCGAGCCTGCCGACCTATCACCGCGGGACCGGGGCGGCGATCCATTTCGTGGTCAACGGGCGGCCCGTGCGCGACAAGCTGCTGCTCGGCGCCGTGCGCGGCGCCTATGCGGACGTGATGGCCTCCGATCGACACCCGGTGCTCGCCATCATGATCGACCTCGATCCGCGCGCGGTGGACGTCAACGTGCATCCGGCCAAGACGGAAGTGCGCTTCCGCGACCCTGCCTTCGTACGAGGCTTCGTGGTGGGCGCGCTGAAGGAGGCGATCACCCGCTATGCCTTCCGCGCCTCGTCCACGGGCGGAACCCGCACGTTGGAAAGCCTGCGCCCACAGGGTGTGCTGCCGTCGCGTCCGGCCTATCCGCACCGCACGCACGCGATCCGTCCGACCAGTGCCTTCGCCAGTTGGCAGGCGCCGCTCGATGCGCCAGAGCGATCCCACACGCCTGGCTCCGGCCTTGCAGAGCGGCAGACGAGCCTGCCCGATCTCGCAAGCCCCTCTGCCGACAGCCGCGCGACCCTTCACGAGATTGATCCGGAAACGGAGGAGGCTCCTCTCGGCGCCGCCCGCGCGCAGCTGCACGGGACCTATATCGTTGCGCAGACGCAGGACGGCATCGTCATCGTCGATCAGCATGCGGCCCATGAACGCCTCGTCTACGAGCGACTGAAGCGCGAGCGTGCCTCCTCCGGCATCGCCCGGCAATTGCTGCTGATCCCCGAGGTGGTCGATCTCGATCCCGTGGACGCGGATCGCGTACTGGCAGAGGCTTCTTCCCTCGAGAGCCTCGGCCTCGTGGTCGAGCCCTTCGGCCATGGCGCTCTGCTCGTGCGCGAGGTGCCCTCCGCTCTCGCTGGCGGGCGCATCAAGGCGCTGGTGCAGGACGTGGCCGATGCCCTGGCCGAGTGGGGGCAGGGAGGTGCGAGTCCACTGGAAGAGCGTCTCGACGCCGTTCTCTCGCGCATGTCCTGCCACGGTTCCATTCGTGCCGGACGGCGCATGCGGCCCGAGGAGATGAACGCCCTGCTGCGCGAGATGGAAGCGACGCCGCTCTCGGGCCAATGCAACCACGGGCGGCCGACTTACGTCGAGCTCAAGCTGACGGATATCGAGCGGCTGTTTGGGCGGCGCTAGGAAACACGGCCGCCGGAATCCGCGTTCTCAGTGTAAGGCGTGATACTGCGCTGAAGTTGCTAGAGCTGAGCTCGGTTTCCGTCCCGTACAGCCTCGCTTTAATTGGCCTTCGTCATCACATCAGCGTGACGGGCATCGAACGGTTACAAGCAGCACTAATTAACCTCAGGCCAACCCTTCGAAACAGGAGAATGGCAATGAAGGTCGCGAGAATCGTTGGTGTCTCTCTCCTCGGTGCCGCGCTGGCGGTCGGCGGCGCCTTCGCGCAGGGCAAGAAGTGGGAAACCGTCAAGATCGCCACGGAAGGCGCCTATGCGCCGTGGAACTTCACGGGTGCGGGCGGCAGGCTCGAGGGCTTCGAGATCGACCTCGCCAACGAGCTGTGCGCGCGCATGAAGGTGAAGTGCGAGATCGTAGCGCAGGACTGGGACGGCATCATCCCGGCGCTCCAGGCCAAGAAGTACGACGCCATCATGGCCGGCATGAGCATCACGGACGAGCGCAAGAAGACCATCGACTTTTCGAACCCCTATGCCGCCGGACCCAACGGCTTCCTCGTTCCCAAGGATTCATCGCTCGCCAAGATGCCGGGTACCGGCCAGGCCTTTAATCTGTCGACGCAGCAAGCGGCCGCCGAGAAAGCCATCACCGAATTGAAGCCGCTCCTGAAGGGCAAGACCATCGGCGTGCAGACCTCGACCATCCATTCCAACTTCGCCGACAAGTACCTGAAGGATGTCGCCGAGATCCGTGAGTACAAGACCACGGAGCAGCATGATCTCGATCTCGCGGCCGGCCGCATCGATGCGGTGCTGGCGGATGCGACGGCCTTAAGCGGAACGCTGAGCAAGCCCGAGTTCAAGGACTTCGCGCTGGTCGGTCCGTCGATCACCGGCGGCCTCTTGGGCCCCGGCGTCGGCGCAGGCTTACGTCAGGAGGACGCCGATCTGAAGGCCATGTTCAACGATGCGATAGCGGCCGCCAAGGCGGACGGCACGATCAAGAAGCTGTCCGAGAAGTGGTTCAAGATCGACATTACGCCAACGACTTGAACGGCCTAGCAAACTGATGAAGCGGGGTTCGGTCAGACCGTGGTGCGGTAGAGCTTGAGATCCTTGCGCGCCGGAGCGGACGCGAGATGGGCCGGCATGGCTGCCTGGTCGAGGCAATCCTCGAACCGCAACGCCTGGTCGGCATGAACGGCCGGGGTCATGTCGGCCTCCTCGGCGCTGAACGCGACGCCTGCGAAATCGCCATGGCGCCAGCACACCCGTGCGCGACGGACCTGCAGGTCATGGGCGGCGATGTACAGCTCGAAGGTTTCCGGCAGGTCCATGTGCCGCTTGACCGCAATCCTCGCCCCGCCGGTCGAAATGTCCTTCACCATGCAGGAGATCATTGCCTCGGGCCCCAGCATGATCTTTGCCGGGTGATGCGAGGGAAAGCGTCTGGCTTGCCGACGGTTATCGAGGGCGGTGGCGGGAACCATGAAGCGACCTTAGGTCAAATGGCCAATGAAGCTTTGCATTAACCATTTGTTAACCGACTTCTCAAGCCCCTCCTAAGAGGTATTCGCCTAAATGCTAAGGCTTTTCCCGTACATCATCGGGACGGGCCCTTCCGCTCGGCCGAGGCCGCCCAGATGTTCAGGTTGCCCTCGCCGGCGTACCGATCGATCTCGGCAAGTTCCTCGGCCGTGAACGACGGGTTCTTGAGCGCCCCGACACAGTCGACCACCTGCTCGGGGCGGCTCGCGCCGATGAGCGCCGAGGTGACGCGCCCGCCGCGCAGGACCCAGGCGAGAGCCATCTGGGCCAGGGTCTGACCGCGCCGCTCGGCGACACCGTTGAGACCACGGATGCGGGCGATGTTGTCCTCGTTGAGGAAGCTTGTGCGCAGGGACTTGCCCTGGGCCGCGCGGCTCTCCTCCGGAATGCCGTTGAGATATTTCGTCGTCAGCATGCCCTGCGCCAGGGGCGAGAACACGATCGAGCCCATGCCGAGGTCGTCGAGCGTGTCGAGCAGCCCATCCTCCTCGATCCAGCGATTGAGCATGGAATAGCTCGGCTGATGGATGATGCAGGGCGTCTTGAGCTCGCGCAGGATGGCCAGCGCCTCGCGGGTGCGCTGGCTGTTGTAGGACGACAGGCCGACATAGAGCGCCTTCCCCTGCCGTACGGCGGAATCGAGCGCCAGCATGGTCTCTTCGAGCGGCGTGTCCGGATCGAAGCGGTGAGAATAGAAGATGTCGACATAGTCGAGCCCCATACGCTTGAGGCTCTGGTCGAGGCTGGAGAGGAGATATTTGCGGCTGCCCCATTCGCCATAGGGGCCGGGCCACATGCGGTAGCCCGCCTTGGTGGAGATCACCAGCTCGTCGCGCAGCCCGTGGAAATCGTTGCGCAGGATCTCGCCGAACAGGGTCTCGGCCGAGCCCGGGGGAGGGCCGTAATTGTTCGCGAGGTCGAAATGCGTGATGCCGAGATCGAAAGCCGTCCGGCAGATCTCCCGCGCGGTCGCCGCCGACTTGTCCTCGCCGAAATTGTGCCAGAGGCCGAGCGAGATCGCCGGCAGCATCAGCCCGCTGCGGCCGCACCGATTGTAGATCATCTCGTCGTAGCGGTTCTCGGCGGGCAGGTAGGCCATTGATTCCTCCGGGGACTTTTCTGCAACAGGCTGATACCTGTGTCGTGCGGGCGCTAAATCCAGTTGCTCAAGCAAAGCGCGTGATGACGCTGATGCCAAGGCCCTCGAACCGGTCCATGGCCATGAGCGCGGCGGGCGCTTCGTCGAGGCTGATGTGCTTGCCGACGAGCTTCTGGGGCGTGAGCTTGCCGGTGCGGATCATGGCCATCATGTCCTGGTAGCGGAAGGCCTGCATGCCGTGGCTGCCGTAGACCTCAAGCTCATGCGCGATGATCTGCGCCATCGGCACCGATGCACGGGCATGCTCTCCCACCATCAGGCCGACCTGCACGTGTCGCCCGCGACGGCGCAGATTGGCGATCGAATTGAAGCAGGTCGCCGGATGGCCCAGCGCATCGATGGACACATGCGCGCCACCCTTGGTGATCTCCCGGACGGCGCCGACCACGTCCTTGCCGTCGCGCGCGTTCACCGTCGCCACGGCGCCCATCGCTTCCGCGAATGCGAGCTTCTCGTCCGTGAGATCGACGGCGATCACATTCGCCCCCATGGCGGTGGCGATCATGATCGCCGACAGGCCCACCCCGCCGCAGCCGTGCACGGCCACCCATTCGCCGGGCTTCACGCGGCCCTGGTCGACGATAGCGCGGAACGACGTGACAAAGCGGCAGCCGAGGCTCGCGGCGGTGGCGAAGTCGAGTTCCTCCGGCAGCGCCACGAGGTTGGTGTCGGCGTAATCGACCGCCACATATTCGGCAAACGAGCCCCAGGCGGTGAAGCCCGGCTGGAACTGCTGCTCGCAGACCTGGTGGTTGCCGGAATGGCATTCATGACAATGGCCACAGCCGCCGACGAACGGCACCGTGACCCGGTCACCCTTCCTCCAGCGCGTGACTTGGCTCCCGGTGGCAAGCACCGTACCGGCAAGTTCGTGGCCCGGCACATGCGGCAGCACCACGTCGGGATCGTGCCCCATCCAGCCATGCCAGTCGCTCCGGCACAGGCCCGTGGCCTCCACCTTGATCACCACGCCTTCCGCCGACGGTGTCGGATCCGGCACGTTCTGCACGCGCGGCGGCTGGCCGAACTGCTCGAAGAGAACCGCTTTCATGGGAGGCCTTCCGTGCGCAGGAGGAGAGAGGGCCGGTATAGCGGGCAGACGCTGAGGGGACAATTGCAGAGGGCCTGCAAGGTGAAGAACGTTAGGCGCGATACCGCCCGAACACCACCTGGGTCTCCCCATAATCCCGCCGCTCGATCTCCTCGAAACCTTCCGGCAGCGCAACCTCGGTGCCCTGCGCCTCTTCCACGATCACCAACGCATCGGGCGCGAGCCAGCCACCCTCCGCACAGGAGCGCAAGGCTTTGGGCGCCAGGTCCCGGCCGTAGGGCGGATCGCAGAAGACAATCGAAAAGGGAGCGTTGGGAGCGGCGTCTCCCATGCGGGTGGCGTCGCGGCGGAAGAGGCGGGTGGCGCCGCCGGCGCCGAGGGCTTCCACGTTCTCGCGGATGATGCCGCGGGACTGCGCGCCGTCGTCCACGAAGAGCGCGAAGGCTGCGCCGCGCGAGAGCGCCTCCAGCCCTAGGGCGCCGGTGCCGGCGAAGAGATCGAGCACGCGTGCGCCCTCGATGGGGTCGTCATAGCCGTGCTGGAGGATGTTGAAGAGCGTCTCGCGCAGGCGGTCCGAGGTCGGGCGGATCGCATCCGAACTCGGCCCCTTGAGCGAGCGGCCGCGCCAGCGCCCGCCCACGATTCTCATGGCTTAACCCTCATCAACGGCGGCCGCGCGGACCGCCCTTGGACCCACCGCCTTTGAAGCCGCCCTTCGAGGCTCCACCTTTGGATGCGCCTCTCGGACCGCCCTTGAAGCCGCCGCCCCTCGGACCGCCCCGCGAGGGTGCATCCCCGCGCGGAGGCCCGCGACGGGGACGGTCATCGTCACCGCGGGCGCGGAAAGGACGATCGCCCTGCGGCTTGCGCGGACGGTCGTCGCCTCCCTCGCGGGAGCGGAACGGGCGCTCACCTTGCGGCCTGCGAGGACGATCCTCGGCTCCTTCGGAGCGCGCACGGAAGGGCCGGTCTCCGGCTGGACGCCGTGGCCGCTCGTCATCCCGACGCGAAGGGCGTTCGCCCCCCTCGCGGCTGCGGCGGACCGGAGCCGCATCGCGGTCGTCGCGGCGGCGCTGGCGAGGATCGCCAGCGGCAGCGCCACGGCCCCTGCGCGGAGCAGGCGCTTCCTCGTCCTGAGGCTGGCGCACGAGGCGCTCCACCACGACCTTGCGGCCTTCTCTCGACGCGATCGCGCCGACACGCTCGCGCTCGCGCTCTGCGCTGGCCGCACGCGCTTCCTTCGGATCGGCTCCGCGGCGTGGAACCTTCCGGCGCGGAGCATCCTCGTCCGTCTCGCCGGCGCGCCACACGCTCGTCTTCACATCGAGGCGGGAGGGGCGCTTCCTGGGCTCCTCGTCCTCGCGCTCGAGACGGTCGGCACCACGGCCGCGCGACGGCCGCTCATCATCGGTGCGGCGGCGGCGCGGACGATCTTCGTCCCGGTCGCGGCCGAAGCGGGCAGGACGCTCGCTGCGCTCGTCACGGTCCTGCTGCTTCGGGGAGCCGAAGGGGGCGATGGGCTCGCGCACCGGGCTTTCGAAATCGACGCCGGCTTCGGCCGCGAGCGCGTCCCCGAGCTGATCCTTCAGCACCTTGGTGCGCACCTCTTCCACGAGGCCGACCTCGAGATCGCCGAGCTGGAATGGGCCGAAGGACATGCGGATCAGACGGTTCACCTGTACGCCCATATGCTCGAGGATGCGCTTGATCTCGCGGTTCTTGCCTTCGCGCAGACCCATCGTGATCCACGCGTTGTCGCCCTGCACCCGGTCGAGACGCGCCTCGATGGGGCCGTAATCGATGCCGTCGATGGTGATGCCGTCGCGTAAGCGGTCGAGATCCGCCTGATTGATCTCGCCATGGGCCCGCACCTTGTAGCGGCGCAGCCAGCCGGTATCGGGATGGGCGATCACGCGGGCAAGGCCGCCATCGTTGGTCAGCAGCAGTAGGCCTTCCGTGTTGATGTCGAGCCGGCCGACCGCCACAACCCGGGGGAGGTCCTCCGGCAGGTTCTCGAACACGGTCGGGCGGCCTTCCGGGTCACGGGCCGTGGTCACGAGGCCACGCGGCTTGTGGAAGAGCCACAGGCGCGTGCGCTCCTTGGCGGGCAGGGGCTCGCCGTCCACCGTGATCTTGTCGGCCGGCGTCACGTTGACCGCCGGGGATTCCAGCACCTTGCCGTTGAGGGTGACGCGGCCCTCCGCGATCAGCACCTCCGCATCGCGGCGGGATGCGATGCCGGCACGGGCAATGACCTTGGCGATCCGATCCTCGGTGGGCTCCTGCGGCTCGGCCTGCACCTCGGGGCGGTCTTCGCGGGTGCGCCGCGGACGATCCTCCGAGGCGCGATCGAAGCGCCGTGGGCGCTCGTCGCCCGACCGGCCGCGGAAAGGCTTGTCGCCACCCTCGCCACGGGGGCGGAAGGACTTCTTGTCCCCGCTCTCGAAGCGGCGGGGCCGCTCATCGCCGTCGCGGCTGCGAAATGGTCTGTCGCCGCCCTCACGGGGCTTGCGCGGGCGGTCGTCGTCACCTCGGGCGCGGAAGGGGCGGTCGCCCCCCTCGCGGGGTTTGCGGAAGGGCTTGTCCCCGGAAGTGCGGCTGCGGTCGGAGCGTCCGGAGGAGCGGCCCTTGCGATTATCGTCGTTGCGGTCGGTCATGGGAGCCTGATAGCAGAGGAGGACCAGAGAAGCGAGGACTAAGGAACGAGCCGATTGACCGATAACGCCAATCAGGAACCGCTTGATCCGGGACGGCTGGATCCCTTGAGCGTGGCCTTCGACGAGGCCCGTGCCGCGGCCGCCCGCGGGGAGGTGCCGGTGGGAGCCGCCATCGTCAAGGACGGCCGGGTCATCGCCATGGCGGGCAACCGACCGCGGGAACTGCGCGACCCCTCGGCCCATGCGGAGATGCTCGCCATCCGGCGTGCCTGCGAGGCTTTGGACGACGAGCGGCTTTCCGGCTGTGACCTCTACGTCACGCTTGAGCCCTGCACCATGTGCGCGGCTGCCATTTCCTTCGCCCGCATCCGGCGCGTTTATTATGCGGCCTATGATCCGAAGGGCGGCGCGGTCGACAGCGGGGTGCGCTTCTTCGACCAGCCCACCTGTCACCATGCGCCTGAGGTCTACGGAGGCATCCGGGAAAGGGAGGCGGCGGCTCTGCTGAAGGAGTTTTTCGAAGGGAGACGGTGAGGGGGCGAAAAGCCCGGAGCAGATGGCTCTGGGCTTTCCGTCTTCATCGATGATGAATTAGCGATTGGTGTCCGTGGTGCCGGTGCGGGAAACGCTATTGCCGCGCTCGTCGTCCACCTCGACTTCGGTCTTGCGGACCGTGTCGGAGATCGTCTCGGTGCGCTGGTCGGCTTCCTTGCGCACGACGACCTCCTCGACCACGCGGGCCTCCTTCGAGACCACCGCTTCCTCGGCCCGTTCCTCCATCTCGATGGTGCGCTCGCGGAAGAGATCGCCATCATTGAGGGTCCCGGCGCGCACGGAGCCTTCGACCGGACGGCGCTCCACTGCTACACGTTCCTCGGAGAGGGTCACCTGCTCCTGGACGGGGCGCTCGATCACATGAGAGCGGATGCGCACGCGGCCGTGGCTGACTTCGCGCTTGCCCACGTGCAGCTCTTCCTCGGCCACGGGAATGACCTCGTCGCGGCCGGTGCTGCGATCCTGGGCATAGAGGCGATCGTCTTCCATTCTGTCACGGTCGCGCATGTCGCCGCCGCTCGGGAGGCCTGCGCTTCCCATCATGCCGGCGGATGTCGTCGCGCTTCCGGTACCGATATCGGTGACGCCGGAGCCGTAATCGCTCCACCCTTCCGAACGCCACGCATTCTGCCGCTCATCGAGATCGAGGACGTTGTCGTTGTCGAGAATGTCGACGACGCGATCGACCTCATCGTCGTCGCAGCGCACCGCAATCAGAGCGTGGCCACGGCGGACGCCCTCGGCATAGGCGTGAGCGTCGTCGCGAGGCACGCCGTTGCTGGTGAGATAATGCTCGACCCGATCGTGATGCGCCCCGCCAGAGCTTTCGTCGAAGCTGCTGGTTCCATCCCAGAACCGATTGTCACCTGAATTGCTGAACAGGCAGATCTTGCCCTGCGAGATCCCGGATTGCTCGAGCTCGCGGACAATAGCGGAAGCTTGAGAGTCGCTGCCGAACAGGCAGGTTACAGTTTTAGCCATGGCAAAAATCTCCAGAAAGCACGCAGAGGATGCAGCGCGACTGTTAAGCGACAGGTCTTTCGAGGAGCCGTTGCCGCGTCAGCAGAAGATCGCGGAACCGGCGCACTGACCTACCAATAGCGTCTCTGCCGACTTCGTTCCCCGCAGCATGCACAAACACGCGACAATTCACGTGCCGTTGTTCGTTTCATCATCGTCGACCGGGATATGCTCAACGATGGCTCGCTGCTTGCGAAGCTCGACCGGAACTTCGACAGCTTCCGTCGTCGTCCTTTTGCGCACGTGCAGCTCCTCCTTGAGGACGAGCCGCTTCTCGACGACCAGAACTTCCTCAAGAACAGGGATGATCGTCACATCGCCCTCGGTGCGGATATCCGGTGCCCGATCGACCATGCGGTCAATGGGAACCCGCGTCACTTCGACGGTTTCTCCATCGAGCGTGGCCTTCGCCAGCTCCGTCTCGACTTCAGTCGTGGTGCGGACACGCACTCGGCCCGTGGTCACCGTACGCTTGTCGAGGCGCACTTCCTCTTCCACAAGAGGAATGACCTCGGTTTCCGAAGACACATCCCGCACATCAAGCGGATCAGCTTTAAGGTTTGTCATGAAAATGGACCTGTCTGGACCGGTGAACGTGCCGCCGATCAGACAGGTTCCTCAGGCAACAGCACGAATGACCGATGCGGCGCAGAAGGTCCTAGCTCTGCAGGAAGCCCTGCAGGGCTTCCAAGGTCGCGCTTGGATTTTCTTCCGCTACGAAGTGTCCTGATGTCACACCGATGCCGGTCGCTCCAGGAGCGAAACTCTTGTGCCAGATTTCGAGCGGCTGCTGCCTGTCGCCGACAGGGCCGCTGACGAGATAATAATCGCTCCAGACCACATAGGTCGGGCACTGGATCGTCTTGCCGGCGGCAAGGTCCGCTTCGTCAGCCTCGACGTCCCGGGTGGCACCGGCCCGATAATCCTCGCAGAAGGCATGGATGCGGCCGGGTTCGTTGCAGCTCTGCCAATAGGCGTGCAGTGCGCGAGGGTCGAAGGCGCTGAGATCGCCCGCGGCCGACCATTGCCGCATCAGGCCCTCGAAATAGGGGATCGGGTCGCGCCCGATCTCTTCTTCCGGCTTTGGATAGGCTTGTGAGAGATAACCCCAGTGGACTTCCGGAATCGTTCCAGCATGCATCTGCTCCCACACATGGTAGGTCGGCAGGATGTCGAGAAGGGCGAGCCGCTCCACCCGACCGGGATGGTCGAGCGCGAGCCGGTAGGCCACGCGGGCTCCGCGATCGTGTCCAGCCACGGCGAAATGCACATGCCCGAGCGCCTCCATCACTTGGACGACGTCTCGACCCATGGCGCGTTTGGAATAGGTCTCGTGCTTCGGATCGCCCTTGGGTGCAACGGACCAGCCATAGCCGCGCAGATCCATGCAGACGACCTTGTGGGTCTCGGCCAATGCCGGCGCGAGGTGGTGCCACATGGCATGCGTTTGAGGAAAACCGTGCAGCAGGACGAGCGGTTTTCCGCTGCCTTTCGAGCGCGCGAAGATGCGCCCGACCTCCGTGTCGATCCAGTGGCTTTCGAAATCGGGAAAGAGATCGTCGCTCATGGATGCCGCTCGCTGGTTGCAAAAAAGAATGCTGAGAAGCTAGAGCATTCTCCTGCGAAAGGGATGAGGCAACTTAGGAAAAAAAAGAGTTACAACTATCAGTGGAGAAACTTCCGTTTCGTCATCCTCCAATGGAATCAGGCGTCACTCCGCTCCGCTCGCGTTCGACCGCGCGCCAGCCGATGTCCTTGCGGCAGAAGCCCTCCGGCCATTCGATCCTGGCAACCGCTTCATAGGCCTTCCTTTGCGCGTCGGAGATCGTGCGGCCCAACGCCGTGACGTTGAGCACGCGTCCGCCATTGGCAACGATCCTGTCGCCGTCGCGTTTCGTGCCCGCGTGAAAGACGATGACGTCGTCAAGCTCTTCAGCCTTGTCGATGCCGCTGATGGTCGAGCCCTTCTCGACCGCACCCGGGTAGCCTTGAGCCGCCATGACGACGGTGAGCGCCGCCTGTTCGGACCATTGCAGCGAGATGCTGTTCAGCACACCGTCGCAGGCGGCGAGCAGCGCCGTCACCAGATCGGATTTCAGGCGCGGCAGCAGGACCTGGGTCTCGGGATCGCCAAGCCGGGCATTGTACTCGATGAGCTGAGGGCCGTCCTTGGTGAGCATCAATCCCGCATAAAGGATGCCGGTATAGGGCGTGCCGCGTGCCTTCATGCCGGCCAGCGTCGGCTCGATGATCTCGCGCATGGCGCGGGCCTGAAGCTCGGGCGTCATCACGGCTGCCGGCGAATAGGCTCCCATGCCGCCGGTGTTGGGTCCCTTGTCGCCGTCGAAGACGCGCTTGTGGTCCTGCGCCGTGCCGAAGGGGATCGCGTGCGTGCCGTCGCAGAGCGCGAAGAAGCTCGCTTCCTCGCCCTCGAGGAAAGCCTCGATCACCACCTCGGCTCCGGCCGCGCCCAAACCGCCGCCGATCATCATATCGATGGCTTCCTCGGCCTCTTCGAAGGACGTGGCCACGACCACCCCCTTGCCGGCGGCAAGCCCGTCCGCCTTCACCACGATCGGCACCCCGTAATTGCGAATGTAGGTTTTGGCTGCGTCCGCGTCGGTGAAGCGCCTGTAGGCAGCGGTGGGGATGTTGAACTCCGCGCAGAGATCCTTGGTGAAGGCCTTCGAGCCTTCGAGCTGGGCGGCGGCCCTGCTCGGCCCGAAGGCCTTGATGCCTGCAGCCGTGAGATCGTCCACGAGACCGGCCACCAGGGGGGCCTCCGGTCCGACCACGACGAAGCCGACCTGCATCACCCGGCACAGATCGATCACAGCCCGATGGTCCGTCACATCGAGCACCACATTGGTGCCGTGCTGCGCCGTGCCGGGATTGCCGGGGGCGACGAGAAGCTTGTCGCAGAGAGGGCTCGCTGCGAGGCTCCTGGCCAATGCGTGCTCGCGTCCGCCCGATCCGATGAGAAGGATGTTCATGCCTGCCGCCTTGCTGTGACAGGCTGCTCTTAACCGGACGGAGGCTCGCCTTCAACTGGGCATCGTCTCGCCGACATTCTCAACCATCCCTCGCGCTCCCTTGCGGGGACGGACCCCGGGAAACACCCGAGATCCGTCGACGCGAGAGCTGGGCGAGCCTCAAAGGACGAAGAAGTCCGTCTCGGTCAGCTTGAGATCCCTGGATAACGTGGCAATCTGGATGGCTTCCTTGCCCCCCTTGCCGTCGGCGTCGTAGGACAGGGCTCCTGTCTTCTTGTTGTAGATGACGTGATCGTTGCCGTCGTGCGCCTTGGCGCCGATGTGGAACTCCTTCTTGGCCAGCACACCCTTCTTGGTAAGGCCCTTGAAGGCCCCTTTCGAAAGCCAGATCGTGTCGTCGATCACGGAGAAATCGGTGATCTTGTCGCTGTTCTGCTTCTTGTTCAGGGCATTGGTCTTGGACAGCTTCTTGTCGAACACGAACACATCCTGTCCCGCTCCGCCGGTGAGCACGTCGTTGCCGAGCCCTCCATAGAGCATGTCGTTGCCGCCGTTGCCGTGCAACGTGTCCTTGTTCGCAAGGCCCTTGATCACGTCGTTGCCGTCCCGGCCGCTGAGGGAATCCCGTTTCGGGGTGCCGATCAGAACGAGAGGATTGGCTGGTTCTGTGGGATTGGAAGGACCCGTAGGCTGGGTGGGACCGCCAGGATCGCCGGCTGTGTCGTTCACATCCGTGATGTTGATCGTCACCTTTTTGGACGTTATCCCGCCAAAGGCATCGACCGCTTCGATGGTGATCGTGTGCTGACGACGCTGCGTCTCGTAGTCGAGCGCCTTGATCAAGATCAGATGGTTGCCGTCGATGTTGAAGTAGCCGTGGTAATCCGAGATTCTGAACGTAACGGCGTCGCCGTCGGCATCATGCGCGGACAGATCCGCCACGATGGTGTTCACGAGCGTGTTTTCGGCGACGCTCGTGTTCGAGATGGTGATGGAATCGGGAGCCGTGTTGGTCCCGACCGTACCGTCTGCAAATTTGAGCGTCTTGATATGCTTGAGCGTATCCTTGCCTTCCGCGCCGGTCTTGTCCTCGACGAAGATGACACCGCTTTGATCGCGCGTGATCGTGTAGTTGGATTTGCCCTTCGTGTAGACGGCGGCGTTGAAGTGGGAGTCGTTAAAGCCGTCCCCGCCGCCGACGAGCGTATCATTGCCTTGTCCGCCTAAGAGGGTGTCGTCACCCCTGCCGCCGGTCAGTGAGTCCGCTCCTTCCCCGCCTAGAATGGAATCTGCCCCGTATCCGCCGCGCAGATCGTTCCCGTCGTCGTTCCCCATGATCGTATCGTTGAAAGGGGAGCCCAGGATGCCGGCGATGTTGATGAAGTGATCTCCCGCGGCGTCTCCGGTGTTCTGGTCCTTATGGGCCATGTGAACCGTCAGACCGCTCGACGCATTCTCGTAGGAGGCGATGCTCGTCCCGTCGCTTCCATCCAGTGTGTCCCTTCCGGCGCCTCCAAGCAGGAGATTGAAGCCTCCACCTGCGACAAGCAGGTCCTCGCCTTCGCCACCTCGGAAGTAGTCGTCGGCCGTGCCCCCAAGGGCCGTGTCGTTGCCTTGTCCGAGTTCGATCGACCCGGAGGCTTTGCCGCCTTGGCTGCTGTCGTAGAGGTCCTTTCCTCCGCCCAAGTCGACCGTCATGGGACCATTGCTTGTCAGGGTATCCTTGTTGATGACGATGTCATCGCTCATTGCGCTCGCAATGGCGTGGAACCCGCCCGAGATCGTGCCTTCGTTCGTGATGTTGAGCGGACCGAAGTGATAGTCCTGGATGTAATTGTGATGGATCCCGAAGCGATCGCCGTGAATGATTCCATTGTTCATGTTCACAACGGTCAGGGCTCCCGAGCCCTCGATGGCGTCGATAGAACCAATGATCGAGCGATGGTTTTCGACGGTCGCCGACATGGCGTAATAGAAGCCAGTATCGCCACTGACCCGTCCTGTTGCGCCGACGATCATCTTGCCGCTGGAAATGGAAACGGCTTCACTGCCGGTGCTGGAAACGGACCCGTTGACCGTGACCTCGGTATATCTCGATGAATTGACGATAAGGATCCCTCTATCAGAGGCGGTGACGCTGCCCGACTCTTTCACCAGGACATAGACATTCGCTTCGGAAGTTGGCGTGAAATTCTGAGTGCCGGTCCGTTGATCCTCGATGGTATAGCGTAAATCGATGGCCATGATTGGCTCCCCTTGTTGCTACAAAACATGACGGCAATGTTATTTCGTAAAGTAAGTTCCATCGGAGCGCGCAAAGAGGATGCCTGTAACGACCGTTACGTGCGAAACCGCACATGAGCCTGCGACCGGAAGGCTGTGCGCAGTGCGTTTCGGACCCTTGGCAGACCTGGGGCAGGGGGATTAGGTTCTCGTCATGTTCGCAGCAAAAGCTCCCTCGAATGCTCCCGAATGGTCGGTGTCCGATCTGGCGGGCGCCCTCAAGCGCACCCTGGAAGATGCGTTCGGCCACGTGCGCCTGCGGGGCGAGGTGTCGGGCTACCGGGGCCCGCATTCATCGGGGCATGCCTATTTCTGCCTGAAGGACCAGAATGCCCGCATCGATGCGGTCATTTGGAAAGGGGCATTCGCCAAGCTCAGGATCCGCCCCGAGGAGGGGATGGAGGTCATCGCCACCGGGCGTATCACTACCTTTCCGGGCTCGTCCAAGTACCAGATCGTCATCGAGACGCTTGAGCCCGCCGGCATCGGAGCGCTCATGGCGCTGCTCGAGGAGCGCCGCCGCAAGCTCAATGCGGAAGGGCTGTTCGCCCAGGAGCGCAAGCGCCGGCTACCCTTCCTGCCGCAGGTGATCGGCGTCGTCACGTCGCCGACCGGCGCGGTGATCCGCGACATCCTTCACCGGCTGGAGGACCGTTTCCCGCGCCGGGTGCTGGTCTGGCCCGTGCGCGTGCAGGGCGAGACCTGCGCGGTGGAGGTGGCGGCCGCCATCCGGGGCTTCAATGCGCTGGAACCCGGCGGTCGGATCCCGCGGCCGGACGTGCTGATCGTCGCCCGCGGGGGCGGATCCATCGAGGATCTGTGGGGCTTCAACGAGGAGATCGTGGTGAGGGCGGCGGCCGAGAGCGGCATCCCGCTCGTCTCGGCGGTCGGCCACGAGACCGATTGGACCCTCATCGACCATGTGGCCGACATGCGGGCCCCGACGCCCACGGGGGCCGCCGAGATGGTGGTGCCGGTGCGGGTCGAGCTCATGGCCGCCGTGAACGACCTTTCCCGGCGCCATGTGGAGGCGGCCCTTCGCTTCGTGGAGCGCCGCCGGTCGGATCTGCGCGCCACGGCCCGGGCCCTGCCGACCCCCGAGGCCCTGGTCTCGCCCAAGCGCCAGCGGCTCGATCTTGCCGCCACCAAGCTCTATCCGGCGCTGGCCCGCAACGCCCGCGGCCATGAGGAGCGGCTGCTCAAGGTGGCGCGCCAGCTCGCCCATGTCTCGCCGGTGGCCAACGTCGCCCGCATGCGCGCAAGGCTCGATGCGGTGGGGCCGCGCCCCTACAACGCGGTCTGCCGCTCCGTCCTGCTGCGCGAGGAGAGCCTGAAGCAGATCGGCCGCCGCCTGGTGGTGTCCCGGGAGACGCTGCTGCGTGCCGAGCGTGCCCGTCTTGCTCAGTCTCATGAACTTGCGCAGCGGGTTGCCGAGCGCCTCGGGCCGGCACTGCAGGGCCAGATCGCCCGCAAGGCCGACAGGCTGGAGGCCGTGTCCAAGCTCTTCGATAGCCTGAACTACAAGTCCGTGCTCAAGCGCGGCTTCGCCCTCGTCCGCGATGCGGACGGGCAGCCGCTCAATTCGGCGGATGCGGTTCTGGACGGCCAAGCTCTCGTGCTCGAATTCGCCGATGGCAAGGCGGACGCGACCGGAGGACGGATCGGCACGAGACCGCGGGTGGCCAAGCCGAAGCTCGTCGTGGCGGAGGAGCAGGGTGCCTTGTTCTGATTGAGGAGTGGAAATCGTCGTCGAGCCTGCTTAAGTGGAAGAAGGCGCAACGCATTCCTTGATGTCATCGATGTTGAACAAGATCGAACGCAGCGGCGGCGAAGCCGTCGTGCAATATCTCGACAGCAATCTCCGGATCGTGAAGCCGGGGGCCTATGTGCGCTGCGCAGTGACGGGCGTCGAGATCCCCCTCGAAGAGCTGAAATACTGGAGCGTCGAGCGGCAGGAGGCCTATGCGTCGCCTGAGGCCGTGATGACGCGCATCACCGGCGGGATTGCGCCCCGGAAATAGCACCGCCCCTCAGGCGACATGCAGCCGCCTTTCGTTGATGCGGCGCAGGAGCAGGTTGCGCAGGCCCGCCTCGTTCTCGATCCGAAGCCGCACCGGCAAGACCATCAGGTCCGCCCAAGGCTCGGCATTCCTCACCGCAGCCACCCGGGCAAGATCCTTTTCCGTCGTCACGGCCTGAAGCCCGCGTGCCGCCGCCTCACGGCGCAGTGCCGTCAGTTCGGCCGCCTTATAGCGATGGTGGTCGGGAAACGAACGGGCGGCTTCGACAACGGCGCCGCAGGCGCGCAGGGTCTCGAAG
This sequence comes from Microvirga sp. CF3016, assembly GCF_036314085.1. Taxonomy (NCBI): domain Bacteria; kingdom Pseudomonadati; phylum Pseudomonadota; class Alphaproteobacteria; order Hyphomicrobiales; family Methylobacteriaceae; genus Microvirga; species Microvirga sp. CF3016. The sequence goes on along the minus strand of NZ_JAYGGM010000002.1, from coordinate 348,482 downwards.
AATTTTTCGGGCCGCCCGATGCCCGCAAAGGCCAGCACTCTTTTGCCTTTGAGGAACTTGGCGGCCTCCAGGGCCGGCTCGAGGGTGGCTTCGAACACGCGCTTGTCGCGCCGTTCCGCCTCCTCGGCAATCCGCCGCCCCGGCGCCCCCTGGCCGATAACGATGACCGCATCGACCTTGGGCCACTGCCACGCCATGGGTGCGCGCAGCGGCCCTGCAGGCAGAGGCAAGCCGTTCCCGATCCCGGTCGTCCCGTCCACGACCGCGATGGCGCAATCCTTGATCAGGGAGGGATTCTGGAGCCCATCATCCATGACGACGACCGTTGCTCCGATCTCGTAAGCCAACCGCGCTCCGGCAGGGCGGTCGCTGGACACCATGGTCGGCGCTATGCCGGAGAGCAAGATGGGTTCATCGCCCACGTCGAAGGCCGTGTGGTCCGCCCGGACCTGTGCCGGGCCGCGTAGGGAGCCGCCATAGCCCCGTGACAGAAACGCCGGACTCTCGCCCGCGGCATTGAGGAGCCTTGCGACGGCAGCGGCCGTCGGCGTCTTGCCGGCGCCACCCGCGGTGAAATTCCCGATGCAGACGACAGGAAGATCCGCCCTCTCTCCGTGCCGCCGCATCCGACGCGCCGCGATGGAGGTATAGAGAGCGCCAGCCGGGCGCAGCAGCCTGGCCTGGAACGAGAGGGAGGGCTCCCACCAGAAGCGCGGTGCGCGCATCAGCGGCGCGCTCCCAGCTTCGCCTGCACGATGAAGGGCTCGACCGATTGCATGGTCCGGTCCACGGCGCCGCCGAGGGCCTGCACGGCCTCTCCCGCCTTGCGGGCCATGTCGCGCGTGAGGGCCACGTTGTTCAGCATTTCGTTGACGGCCCGTGCCAGGGTGGCGCTGTCCTTCACCATCACGGCGCCCCGCGACCGGTCGAGGGCCTCATAGATCTCGGCCGCGGTATGAACATGGGGGCCATGCAGGATGGCCGCACCCAGCTTGGCCGGCTCGATCGGATTATGTCCGCCGATGGGCACCAGAGTGCCTCCCATGAGGACAATCGGAGAGAGGCGGTAGAACAAGCCCATCTCGCCGATCGTGTCGATCACATAGACGTCCGTCGCCCGGTCGGGGTGAATGCCCTCGGAGCGCCGGCTCGCCCGCAATCCGGCCTGCCCGGCGAGGCCGGCAACCTCCGGCCCACGATGAGGATGCCGTGGGGCGATGATGGTGAGCAGGTGAGGGTAACGCTTGGTCAAGGCGCGGTGCACGGCGATGATTGCACTTTCCTCGCCGTGATGCGTGCTGGCGGCAAGCCAGACCGGACGTCCCGCGATCAGCCCCGACAGATGCGCGACCACCCGCGGATCGGCCGGCGGAGGAGCGGCGTCGAACTTGATGTTGCCCGTCACGATCACCCGAGGGGCGCCGAGCCGCGCCAGCCGCTCGGCATCTTCGGCCGTCTGGGCAAGGCAGAGGGCAAACCGCTCGAGAAGGCCTCTGATGATCCCCGGCATCTTCTGCCAGCGCCGATACGATCGATCCGACATGCGGCCGTTGACCATGACGAGCGGGATCTCGCGTTCCGACAGCGCCATGATCGTGTTCGGCCAAATTTCGGATTCCGCGATCAGGGCGAGGTCGGGCTGCCAGTGCTCCAGAAAGCGCTTTATATAACGTGGCACATCGAGCGGAACAAACTGGTGGATCGCACCTGGCGGAAGGCGCCGGGCGATCAGAGAGGCGGACGTCTTCGTGCCCGACGTCACGAGGACCGCAAGGCCGCGCTGGGTCATTCGCTCCACGATGGGCAGCAGGGACAGAGTCTCGCCGATGCTGGCACCGTGAACCCAGATCAGATGGCCTTTAGGCCGCTGTCGGCTCGGATGCCCCTGACGCTCCCCGAGCCGCGTTCTGTCCTCGCGCCCCTTGTGCCGGCGCCAATAGAGGAGACCGAGCACGGCCGGCTCCATGACGGACACCAGGGCACGGTAAGTCTTGAAGATGATCGGGAAGCTCATGCCCGGGAGCCTCCCATGAGCAGGGGACCAGTCTTGGCACCCGGATCCCGAGACCCGACGAGGGCATAGGCTTGCTCGTGTACACGGTCGAGCTCCCGCTCGACCCTTGTTCTCAAGGCTTCCAATGTCCGTTCGTCCGCGTCCCGCGGCACGTGGATCTGATCTCCGAGCACCATCGCTCCGCGGCCGAAGGGCAGACCGATGCTGGCCTTGTCCCAGCTGTCGAAATCGATGCGGCGGCTCGTGACCACGGCCACGGGCACGATGGGACGGCCGGACAGCTGAGCGAGAGTAACGATGCCTTGGCCGCAGATCCGCGAAATCTTGGGGATGTCGGCCGTCATCACCACCATCTCGCCGTCGCTCAAGGCCCTCAGCATAGCCCGCATGGCCTGAGCGCCGCCCTTCTTGCGGATGTCGCGGCCGCGCGCGCCGGAGCCGCGGATGGCCCGCACTCCCAGATGGCGCAGCGCGATGGCGTTGAACTCCCCGTCGCCCGAGCGGGAGACGAGGCTGGCGGCGCGGTCCTGCGGCCTCTTGGCGAAATGGATCATGAAGTGCTGCCCGTGCCACATGGCGGCGATCACGGGCATCTCGATCCGGTCATAGGCATCCGCCGGTTCCATGACGAACCGGTTCGTGCGCTGCACGAACTTGAGATAGCCCGCGACAAGAAAGCCCAGGGTTTCCTGGACCGCCCGCGATCGGATGATGCGCTTTGCGAGACCCATTGCGACTTAAGGAATCAGCCGTTCTGCGGATCCAGCAGGCGGTGAAGGTGAACGATGAAGTAGCGCATCTGCGCGTTGTCCACGGTTGCCTGCGCCCGGGCCTTCCAGGCCGCGTGGGCGCTGGCATAGTTGGGGAAGATGCCGACGATGTCGAGCTTGGAAAGGTCCTTGAAATCGACGGATTCGAGGCTGGTGAGCTCGCCGCCGAAAACGAGATGCAGGAGTTGCTTGCCAGGCGTGTCGGTCATGGTGATAGGGCTCTTCTGACGAGGGTTGGAAGGATCGATTTGGATACGAGCCAACGGTGTTCAGGCTCTCATGGCTCCAATAGCACGAGGATGCAACCGTGACGCAACGGCAATCATCTCCTCATGGAGCGGTAGAGGTTTGTTGTAGGTCGGAGCCGAACCATCGAGGCCGGTCAGGCGTCCGCCCGCCTCCTGCAGGACGAGATCCGCGGCGGCAATGTCCCAATCCTGAGCATTGGCCGAGACGAGGCCGATATCGATGGAGCCTTCCGCCACCCGCGCGAGCCTCAACGCCAAGGACGGCACCTTGGGCAGGCGCTCGACCGGCCCCATGTGGCGCTCGAGCCGATCCACGAGAGGCTTGGGGCCCGCGACCCGGGCGCCCTGAACGTCCTCGGCCTCGGACATCCGAAGCCTCTCGCCGTTGCACCAGGCGCCTTCGCCGAGCCTCGCTTCATAGAGGCGGTCATGGATCGGAGCATGAAGGATGCCGAGAACGGGCCTGCCGCCCTTCACCAGGGCGATGGAAACGGCCCAGTCCGGGTGGCCCGACGCGAAGGCCCTGGTGCCGTCGATGGGATCGACGATCCAGACATAGTCCTGCTCGAGCCGCGCCGGGTCGTCGGCCGTTTCCTCGGAGAGCCAGGCGGCTGTGGGAAAAAGCCCGGAGAGATGGGCCTTCAGGAACGTGTCGAGGGCGATATCCGCTTCCGTCACCGGGGAGCTGTGCCCCTTGTACCAGAGTTTGGCCGCGGTCTGCGCACCGGCGCGGAAATAGGGCAGGGCCAATTCTCCCGCCTGGCGAGCGGCATCCCGCACGGCGGGTGCGAGGGACGAGACTGAGCGGGACAAGGGAGACGGCATCGAAGCTGAGATGGAGACCATCGGCAGGAGATACCATATCCCGCCGTCCCAAACCTATCTTTTCGCTGCATCTACGAGATAAGGCAGTCCAGCGTCATGGCGGCGAACAGGATCAGGCCCGCATCCCGGTTCGAGCGGAAGAGACGCAGGGCGCCGGCCCCATCGGACCGGTCAATGCGGGCCACCTGCCAGCCCAGGTGAAGGGCAAAGAGGCTCAAGCCGATGAAGGAGGGCAGCCGCGCCTCGGCCAGAACCAGGGACGCGGTGATGAACAGGATGGTGAGGGCATAGCAGATGCCGACCCCGAGCTTCACGGCCTCGCCGAAGAAGCGGGCCGAGGATTTGATGCCCACGACCTCATCGTCCTCGATATCCTGCAGGGCATAGATCGTATCGTAGCCCACCACCCAGGCGATGCTGCCGGCATAGAGAAGGATGGCGACCCAGCTCAAGGACCCGAAGGCGGCCGCCCAGCCCATGAGGGCCCCCCAGGCGAAGGCGAGGCCGAGCACGATCTGCGGCATCCAGAAGAAGCGCTTCATGAAGGGGTAGAGCGCGACGACCCCGAGGGATGCGAAGCCGGCCGCGATGGCGAAGGCGTTGAACTGAAGCAGGACCAGCAGGCCGACGAGACCCTGGAGCGCGAGGAAGGCCAGGGCCCCTTTCAGCGTGACCTGGCCCGAGGGCAGGGGGCGCTGCCGGGTGCGCTCGACCCGGGTGTCGAGGTCCCGGTCGACGATGTCGTTATAGGTGCAGCCGGCCCCGCGCATGGCGACGGCGCCGATCAGGAAAAGGAGGCAGTGCACCGGGTTCGGCCAGGGCTGTCCCGCCGCGATGGCGGCGAGGGCCGCCGACCACCAGCAGGGCAGGAGAAGCAGCCACCAGCCGATGGGCCGCTCGATGCGGGCGAGACGCAGGTAAGGCTTGAGGCCCGCGGGCGCCCATCGCTCGGCCCAATGGCCCTTGACGGCATCGGGCAGGGAGGGCGCTGCGGGACGCTCCATCGCTGAACGCAGCCGAACTTAGAGAGCGCCCTTCGGGATGCTCAAGGTACCGGTCAGGCCGCCGCCCATCTTGCCGGCGGGACCGCCCTGCTGGGCCTGCTGCTTGGCGCGCTTCTCCGCCTCGGCCATCTTCGCGGCGGCGCCGCAGGCTTGGCCCTTGAATTGCTGGGAGCGCTTGTGGTCCTCGGCGAAGCTCTGGACCAGCTGATCGGGAACCTGGCACCAATCCTTGTTGTCGGTCATCCATTTCTGACCGGCCGTGCCGTTCGTCACCAGCTTGGTGAAGATGGAGCACGCCGCGCGCGGGTCGATCTGCTTGTTCTTGCCGCCAGCGGTGAGCTTGTTGATCTGCTGGATGAGGCCCTGGCGCTCCTGCAGAATCTTCTGTCCATCCTGGCAGGCGCTCGACTGCGCGAAGGCAGGAGCCGCCCCGAAAACGCCAGCGACGGCAAGCGCAGCCAGGATGTGCGAACGGATGTGCGTCATGCCAAAATTCCCTCAAAGAGCGCGCGACGTCTCACGCGCCTGCGTTCTGTTAACAGGTTCAGGGCCTTGAGGCCAAGAGGCGAATGGTCGCCTTGGGCATAAGCTGTGCCATACGGCACCTGAATTTCAAGTGACCGGGACGGCCCACCCCTCTCCCTTGGGGCGGAGGAACTTGATAGAGGGGGCGTTCAGCGCATTGCCGGAAAAGGGTTCCATGGCCGAGTACGACTTCAACGCTCCCCGCCTGTTCGTCGATGCCCCTCTCCAGACCGGGGCCAGGATCGCCCTCGACCGGGGGCAGGCCAACTACCTCTTGAACGTCCTGCGCCTGAAGGCCGGGGAATCGGTCCTGATCTTCAACGGACGGGACGGGGAGTGGCGGGCCGAGGTGGCGGTCGAGGGGCGCAAGGCCGCCGATCTCGTCTGCGCGGAGCGGGCCCGGAACCAATCGTCGGCTCCCGATCTCATCTACGCCTTCGCGCCGCTCAAGCATGCCCGGCTCGACTATATGGTCCAGAAGGCGGTGGAGATGGGAGCAGGCGTCCTCCAGCCCGTTCTGACCCGCCGGACCCAGGCCTCCCGGGTCAACCTCGATCGCATGCGCAGCAATGTCATCGAAGCCGCCGAGCAATGCGGGATCCTGTCAATCCCCGAGGTGCGGGAAGAGGAGAATTTGGAGCGGTTTCTCAAGGGTTTGGAGAAGGATCGCCTGGTTGTTTTCTGCGACGAGGACGCCCCCGTTTCCAACCCTGTGGAGGCTCTGGCCAAGCTTGGGAACAATCAAGCTGGTCTGGCCGTTATCGTGGGCCCCGAAGGGGGGTTCACCGATCAGGAGAGAGCGCTTGTCGCCGCCCACGAAAGATGTGTTTGCGTATCGTTGGGTCCGCGAATCCTGCGAGCTGACACAGCCGCTGTGGCCGCGCTGGCGATCGTTCAATCCGTGCTTGGCGATTGGAACTGACCTCATCGTCCGACAACGTCTTAAGCCGATCCGCCTCTAGCTTCAGAAGCTTAGCAGTTTCGCGCCGATTCGCCCCATTCTGGCCCTATTGAGCCGGAGTTTGGGCGCAGTCGCCGCAGGCCGATCGCATGCGTGAAAGGTCATTTCTGAATAAGAACAGAGGACACCAAGGAAATGAGCTGGGACTTCAAGTTCGGCATCGAGGAAGAGTATTTCGTCAACGACGCGCCGAGACGGGACATCGCCAAGGGGCGGATCAAGGAATTCTTCGCCGCCTGCCGTGACCAGATTTCGGGCGACATCCAGCCCGAGATGCTGGAGCCGCAGATCGAGATCGCCAGCAAGCCCGCTCTCGAATTCTCCGATGCCCGCACACAGCTTGCCGAACTGCGATCGTCGGTCGGGTCCGTCGCCCGCGATTTCGGCCTGTCCATCATGGCCTCCGGCACCCATCCGCTCGCGGTCTGGTCCCGCGTGCGCCCGACGGCCCAGCCGCGCTACGGGAAGGTCATGCACGACCTGCAGATGCTCGGCAGCCGGAACGTGCTGTGCGGCATGCATGTCCACGTGGAGGTGCCGGATCTCGGCATGCGCGTGGACATCATGAACCGGATCCAGCCCTACTTGCCGCTGCTGCTCGCGCTCTCGACCTCCTCGCCGTTCTGGCAGGCGCAGCGCACGGGTCTCCTCGGCTATCGGCTCGCCGCCTATCGCGAGCTGCCGCGCACGGGATTTCCGGACCTGTTCGAGAGCGAGCAGGACTACCAGCGCTACATCGACACCCTCGTGGCCGCCCGCGCCATCGAGAATTCGACCTATGTCTGGTGGGTGATCCGGCCGTCCCTCAAGCACCCGACCCTCGAGCTGCGCGTGGCCGACAGCTGCACCCGGCTCGACGACACCATCGCGATCGCCGCCCTCTATCGCTGCCTCGTCCGCCGCCTGAGCCTGGACACCACGCTCAATGCCGGACAGACCGGCGCCTCGCGCGCCATCAACGACGAGAACGGCTGGCGGGCGCAGCGCTACGGCATCCACGGCAGCTTCGTCGACGAGAAGACCCGCACCGCCAAGCCCGTGCGGGAGCTTCTCGACGAGACCCTCGATCTCGTGGCCGAGGACGCCAAGGTGCTCGGCTGCCAGCGGGAATTGGATCTCGCCCGCTGGATCGTGGCCCGCGGCACCAGCGCCGACCAGCAGTTGACGCTCTACACGGAAGCGGTCGGCCGCGGCCTGTCGAACCGGGATGCGCTCGCCGGCGTGGTCGACTGGCTGAGCGCCGAGACGACGGGAGAGACAGCGATCCGGCATTGATGAGGGCGGGCACCGCCCTCATCGTTTTATACCTTGGTCCCTCATTGCGCCTTGGCCTTAAGCCCCTTATTGAGTCCCGACGCTTAAGTCGGCGCGCCTTGAACGCGCTTTTTGATGAGGTGATGCATGGCGCGGGACGTATCCGATACGACCCCCATCGGTGCACGGTCGGAGCTCGTGGATTGGATCGCCTCCGGCGAGAAGCCGCGCGAGACCTGGCGGCTCGGCACCGAACACGAGAAGATTCCATTCTACACGGCCGATGCCTCGCCCGTTCCCTATGACGGGAACAGGGGCATTCGCGCCCTCCTGGAAGGCCTGCAGGCGCGCACCGGCTGGGCGCCGATCATGGAGCAGGACCATCCCATCGGCCTTGCCGACGAGACCGGCGGTGGGGCGATCTCCCTGGAGCCCGGCGGACAGTTCGAACTGTCGGGGGCCCCGCTCAGGACGCTGCACGAGACCGCCCGCGAGACGGCCCAGCATATTGCCGACGCGAAGGCCGTCGGCGAGGGGCTGGGCCTGAGCTTTCTCACGCTCGGGATGAGCCCGCTCTGGACGCGTGCCGAGACCCCGGTGATGCCGAAGGCGCGCTATCGCATCATGACGAGCTACATGCCAAAGGTCGGCTCGCTCGGCCTCGACATGATGTACCGCACGTCCACCGTGCAGGTGAACATGGACTATTCGTCCGAGGCCGACATGGTGAAGAAACTACGCGTGTCGCTGGCGCTCCAGCCCATCGCCACGGCGATCTTCGCCAACTCACCCTTTACCGAGGGCCGCCCCAACGGCTATCTGTCCATGCGCTCGCAGATCTGGCGCGATACGGACCGCGACCGCACCGGCATGATGGCCTTCGCGTTCGAGGACGGTTTCGGCTACGAGCGCTACGTGGACTGGGTGCTCGACGTGCCGATGTATTTCGTCAAGCGCGACGCGACCTATCACGACGTGGCGGGTTCGTCCTTCCGCGACCTCTTCGCCGGCCGGCATCCCCAATTGCCCGGCGAGCGCGCCACGCGCTCCGACTGGGCGAACCACGTCTCCACCGTGTTCCCGGAAGTGCGCCTGAAGCGCTATCTCGAAATGCGCGGCGCGGATGTGGGCAGCCTCGAACATATCGTGGCTCTCTCGGCCTTCTGGACCGGCCTTCTCTACGACGAGGCCGCTCTCGACGGGGCGTGGGAGCTGGTGAAGGACTGGACGGCCCAGGAGCGCGAGCAGCTGCGCGCCGACGTGCCGAAGCAGGCCCTCAAGGCCCGCATCGCAGGCCGGACCGCGCAGGACGTCGCCCGCGACGCCCTGGCGCTTTCCCGCGCCGGTCTCCAGCGCCGCGCCTGTCGCGACGAGGCGGGCCGTGACGAGACGGTGCATCTGGCCTATGCGGACGAGATCGTCGCCTCCGGTCGCACGCCGGCCGAGCGCCTGCTGGAGCTGTATCACGGGCCCTGGGGTGGGTCGGTCGTGCCTGCCTTTAGGGAACGTGTGTTCTAGAACGAGAAGAGCGACGGGGTTTCCGTCGCTCTTGTCCGCTGAAGGCTGAAGATTCCTCGCCTTCTGTCGCAATATTTGAATCGCCTGTAGGGGTCTTTTCTTATCGATCATTTTAACATAATAACGTTCATCGCATCATTCGGTCCAAACGACTCTGCCTTGAGGCCCAAGGCAGGTGTTCTCATCCAGGACCAAAACCCTGCAGGGGAGGTGAACGATGGCTGGTCCGCAGATCCTTAATTTTGAATCAGGTTCCATTCCTCGAAAGCCTGGGCAGCCGGTCTTCCTCGACCAGGGCAATGACGCAGTCGTCGTGGAAGGAGACTACCCCCTTCAGTTCCTCGATGTCTATTTCACCTCCTCGGAGGCAACCGATGCTCTCAATGTCCGTGTCGCAGCGGGGGAAGTCGAGTTCCCCGACGGACTTGAGAAGGGCAAGAAGATCGTCGTCTCCGGGGTCGAAGTTGGCGTCATCTTTGATGCTGATCAATACACCCTTCTATTTGATTTCAACGAACATGCGACGGCCGAGCTGGTTCAGACCCTGATCCGTTCGCTGACATACACGGACACATCGGCCGAAAACGGCTTCACGAGTACGAGGTATCTGACACTGACCCTCGCGGACAGTCACAATAATTCTTTTGGATTCGAGATCGCTGTCGGCGACAGCATTCAAGGCACTAACGCGAGGGAGACATTCACGTCGAATGCAGGTGTGATCAGCACCGGAGACGAGCTGGATGGAGGAGACGGGGATGACACCCTCAGCCTGACCGGTGGCGGATCGTTCTATCTTTCTCTCATGAGCAAGCTCGCGGGTATCGAGACCATTGAGGGATCATCGGAGGACGATTCTATTTTGATCGGCAGCGAGCAGTTGGCGGGTCTTCGGCAGATCGATGGCAAGGGTAGTGGAACTGGAGGAGATAAGCTCTTCATCTATGGCGGGGAAATCGATCTGACCGCTAAGACAATTTCAGGCTTCGATATTCATCTCGGATCCGATAATGCCGAGATTACGGTCAATGACTTCAATCTGGCGCAGCATGTTTACGGGTATGAGACGGACAACGACACGCTGATCTTGCAAACCGGAACGCTTAGCGACGACCAACGCCTGCTTTTACATCGCCATGGGATCGATACGATCACAGCAGGCGGTCAAACGACGACGCACTATGCTCCCGAGCTCACGGCCTTTGGAGACGCTAAGGTCCATGCAGAACGGGGCAAGTTGACGTTCCTCGATGTCGGCCGCAATGCCGTTCTCATCGTGGACGATGGGCTCCTAACCTATCTTTCGATTGGCCTTACCGGCGCTCTCGACCCGCTGGAGAAGATGGGTGTCGATGCGTCCGGCGGCGTCGGGCTCATGGATTCCGCGTCATCCGGAAGGGAAGTCTACGTTGACGGGATTCATATCGGTGAGCTGTACGAGACCGGCCATCAGCTCGATTTTTACTTCAACGAGGATGCAACGACGGCGCGCGTCCAGAAGGTGATCCGATCTCTCACGTATCGCAACGACAGCGAGGGTGGGGCCGGAACACGCGCGATCACCTTCACCATTGACGATGTCAGCGGCCGCGAGACGATGCTTCACTTTAGCATCGATCTTGCGGCGAGCGTTCCTCCCGAGCCGAACAAGCCGCCGACCGATATCGCGCTTCAAGGGACATCCGTTCTCGAACTGGCGGCGAACGGCAGCAAGGTCGGCGACCTCTCGGCCACGGATTCGGCAGGCAGCAGCTTCACGTTCCAGATCCTCAAGGCGGACGGGACCTGGGGCACGACGGACGGGCGCTTTGCGATCGAAGGCAATCAGCTGAAGGTGGCGAACGGTCTTCTACTCGATCACGAGCAGGCGAAATCCCATGCGATCAAGATCAAGGTCACCGATGAAGGTGGTGGCAGCTACGAGAAGGACTTCGTCATCACAGTTGGCGACGTCAATCCGGAGACTGCCAATGGGTCGACTGGCAGCGACTCGCTTGTCGGCGGTTCGGGCGACGACGTCCTGAACGGCATGGCGGGAGCGGATCATCTGGTGGGCGGCGCCGGGAACGATACTTACCACGTCGACAATGCCGGTGACCGCGTGATCGAGACTGCCACGGGCGGCACGGCCGATGAGGTCCGCACCACCATCAGCTACACCTTAGGCGACCATGTGGAGCGTCTCACGGCGAGCGGCTCCGGGGCGATCGACCTCACCGGCAATGCCCTGTCCAATGGGATCAAGGGGAATGCCGCCGGCAACAGGATCGATGGTCGCACGGGCGACGATACGCTCGCCGGCGGTGCGGGCAACGACATCCTGACGGGCGGCAACGGCAAGGACGTGTTCCTGTTCGATACGGCCCCGTCAAAATCAGGCAACAAGGACAAGATCATCGACTGGAGCGCGAAGCACGACACGATCCAGCTCGAGAACGCCGTCTTCAAGGCCTTGAAGAAGACCGGTTGGCTCAAGAAGGCTTATTTCGTCAAGGCGGCCAAGGCGCTCGATGGCAACGACCACGTCGGGTACGACGCAAAGACGGGCAATCTGTGGTACGACCACAACGGCAGCAAGGCCGGCGGTCAGATCATGTTCGCCCATATCGGCAAGCACAAGCTCATCGCTTCCAACGACTTCCTTGTGATCTGATCTCAGGCCGCCCTGGCGGTCGCGACGCGGTTGCGGCCGTCCTGCTTGGCCTTGTAGAGCGCATCGTCGGCAAGGGCGATCAGGTCCGCCGGACCGATGCGGGATCGGTCCAGGCTCGGAACGCGGGTCGCGCTGCCGATGCTCACCGTCAGGATGCGCGACGGGAAGCTGGCCTCGTGGCGCAGGCGAAGCGCCTCGACCTTCACGCGGATGTCCTCGGCCACGGCGGTCGCGCCGGCCTCGTCGAGATCCGGCAGAAGGACCACGAGTTCCTCGCCGCCGTAACGGGCCACCAGGTCGCCCGGCCGGCGGGCTGCGCTCGCGATCGCCTTGGCGATGGTGCGCAGGCATTCGTCCCCGGCCTGATGGCCGTAGATGTCGTTATAGGCCTTGAACTGATCCACGTCGACGAGGAGCAGGGACACGGGCGACTTCTCCCGCGAGGCCCGGAGCCACTCCGTCTCGAGCTGCTTGTCGAAGAGGCGCCGGTTGGCGAGGCCCGTCAGGCCGTCGGTGACGGCGAGCACCGAGAGTTCCGCCTCCACCTCCTCGCGCCGGCGCAGCTCCCTGGAGAGAGCCCAGCCGAGGGTGGCCAGCGTGGCGACGAGCAGGCTGATGACGACGACACGGAAGACGAACTCCCGATTCCAATTCGCCAGAGCTTCATCCCGGCTGACGGACGATAGAACGCCGATAGGAAAGATGTGATTGCGATAATAGCCGCCCATGCGGGCGATCCCGTCGACCGGGGAGACGTACTCGTAGGCTCCCGAACCGACGGCTGCCTGGAAGCGGGGCTCGTTCGATATGTTGGATCCGATGACGCGCTCGATATAGGGATAGCGCGAGAGGAGCGTGCCGTCCTTGTGAATGAGCGTGATGCTGCCCTGCCGGCCGACATCGAAGCGGCCGAAGAAATTAGCGAAATAGCGGGGTGGAACACTGACCTGAACGACACCGCCGAAGCTGCCGTCCGGCTTGTCGATGCGGCGGGAAAGGGTCAGGACCCAGTCGCCGCCGAGCGGGTCACGGATCAGCGGGCCGAAGAACCAGTCGCTGCTGGGAGATGCCTTGTGGTGCTGGAAGAGAACGTGGTCCTTGATGTTCACCTTGCCGCGATGCCCGGGCAGGGAGCTGGTCAGGAGAAACCCGTCGTCCTCGTAGACCGAGAGAGACTTGATGCGCTGCAGGGATTGAACCCGGTCTACGAGGAAGGAATCGAGCCTCTTGACCGCATTGGGCAGAACGCCGCCGGTTTCGATGCGGTCCACCACGTCCACCAGCAGGGCATCGGCCACCTCGAAGGTGTCTTCCGCGTGCTGCACCAGCGATTTCGCCAGATTGAGGGTTTCCGCCCTGATCCGGGCGGTTTCCTGCTCCCGCTCGTTCCAGTCGCGCCAGCCCTCCAGGCCGAGGATCACGAGGCAGACCACGACGACGAAGGCCTTGAGCCCTCGTGCCGCCGATTTCGGCCTGATGTGAGCGAATACAGTCATGACCCCCCAACCATAACTGCCGGGGCTAGCCTGAAGCTAACTTCAGGCCGAGGATGCCCGATACGATCAGCCCGATGCAGACGAGGCGCATCACCGTGGCGGGCTCGCTGAAAAGGTAGATGCCCAAGAGCGCCGTGCCGACCGTGCCGATCCCAGTCCAGACCGCATACCCGGTTCCCACGGGGAGGGTCTTCAGCGCCAAGCCGAGCAGCACGACGCTGATGACCATGCTCAAGGCCGTCAGAACGGAAGGAAGGGGGCGGGTGAAGCCGTCGGTGTATTTCAGTCCGATCGCCCAGCCGATCTCGAACAAGCCGGCAAGACCGAGCCAAGTCCATGCCATGACAGGACCTCCGTCATTGGCAGGGCCGTCCCCACCGGGTCATGAAGGTGCGAGGTCGTCCTCACCCCTCCAGATATACAGGGCCGGGAAAACCTTCTCAATAGAAGCCAGGCGCGGCCAAAAGTCAGTTTGTCGGCTTAGTTACCGGCCTCTTCCGTAGGCTGCCCGGAGCGCCCGAGCGAAGCGAGGGGGTTGAAGGGAGCGTAGATCTGATGCTTCCACGCGTCACCGCAATTGATGCAGATCGACCGAATCATGTGGTTGCTCTGCTCGAGCCGTCTGAGCAGCTTCTGCTGCCGCTCCGTCGCTTCGTTGGCCTCCGCCTCGTAGCCGGAAGGGCGGACGGTCAGCTGGAGGGGTTTGCTCTCGGGCTCTCCTTGAGCAACGCCGGGCCCGGCCAGGAGCAGGAGGCTGACGGTCAGGGCAAGGCGGGTCATTCAGGCTCCAGCGGCTAATGTGGGCTTCGACCGACTGGACCTTAAGGGACAGTGTTTCGTCAAGGCGCAATAGCCCGCATGAGACCTTTGGCAGCGCCGGGGACTCGAAATTTCCCTCCGGCGCTGCTCCGTTACGTCCAGCCGCGCCGGTCAGATCTGCCGCACGGCGCCCTTGGCGGCGCTGGTGGCGAGCATCGCGTAGGCCCTGAGGGCCGCCGAGACCTTGCGCTTGCGCGGCTGAGCCGGCTGCCAGCCCTTGGCCTGCTGCTCGGCGCGGCGGCGCTCCAGTTCGGCCTCGTTCACGGCGAGCTGGATGCGGCGGTTCGGGATGTCGATCTCGATCCGGTCGCCGTCCCGCACGAGGCCGATGGCGCCGCCCTCGGCAGCTTCCGGGGAAACGTGGCCGATCGAGAGGCCCGAGGTGCCGCCCGAGAAGCGGCCGTCGGTAATGAGCGCGCAGGCCTTGCCGAGGCCCTTCGACTTCAGGTAGCTCGTGGGGTAGAGCATCTCCTGCATGCCGGGACCGCCGCGGGGGCCCTCGTAGCGGATGACGACCACGTCGCCGGCCTTGACCTTGCCGTTGAGGATGCCGCTGACCGCATCGTCCTGGCTCTCGAAGACGATGGCCGGGCCGGAGAACTGCAGGATGCTCTCGTCGACGCCGGCGGTCTTCACGATGCAGCCGTCGAGCGCGAGGTTGCCGAAGAGCACCGCGAGGCCGCCGTCCTTCGAGAAGGCGTGCTCCTTGTCGCGGATGACGCCGCCCGCGCGGTCCATGTCCACGCTGTCGTAGCGGCTTGCCTGGCTGAAGGCTGTCTGCGTCGGCACGCCGCCGGGCGCGGCGCTGAAGAATTCGTGCACGGCATGTGAGTTGGTGCGGCGCAGGTCCCAGCGGTCGAGGGCGGATTTCATGGTCTCGGCATGGACCGTCGGCACGGAGGTGTCGAGGAGGCCGGCGCGGTCGAGCTCGCCCAGGATGCCCATGATGCCGCCGGCGCGATGCACGTCTTCCATGTGAACGTTGGCGACCGCGGGCGCGACCTTGCACAGCACCGGCACCCGACGCGACAGGCGGTCGATATCCGCCATGGTGAAGTCGACCTCCGCCTCGTGGGCGGCGGCGAGCAGGTGCAGCACCGTGTTGCTCGAGCCGCCCATGGCGATGTCGAGGGTCATGGCGTTCTCGAAGGCCGCGAAGGACGCGATGGAGCGCGGCAGCACGCTCGCGTCGTTCTGTTCGTAATAGCGGCGGGCGAGGTCGACGATCAGGTGGCCGGCCTCCACGAAGAGGCGGCGTCGGTCGGCATGGGTCGCGAGCGTCGAGCCGTTGCCGGGGAGCGAGAGGCCGAGCGCCTCGGTGAGGCAGTTCATGGAATTGGCCGTGAACATGCCCGAGCACGAGCCGCAGGTGGGGCAGGCGGAGCGCTCGATGATCTTGATGTCCTCGTCGGCGATCTTGTCGTCGGCGGCCGCCACCATGGCGTCCACGAGGTCGAGCTTCTTGGTCACGCCATTGAGGACGACCTTGCCGGCTTCCATCGGGCCGCCGGAGACGAACACGGCCGGGATGTTGAGGCGCATGGCGGCCATCAGCATGCCGGGGGTGATCTTGTCGCAGTTGGAGATGCACACCATGGCGTCGGCGCAATGGGCGTTGACCATGTACTCGACGGAATCGGCGATCAGTTCCCGCGACGGCAGGGAGTAGAGCATGCCGTCGTGGCCCATGGCGATGCCGTCGTCCACCGCGATAGTGTTGAATTCCTTGGCGACGCCGCCGGCCTGTTCAATCTCCCGCGCCACGAGCTGGCCAAGGTCCTTCAGGTGGACATGGCCCGGCACGAACTGGGTGAAGGAGTTCACCACGGCGATGATCGGCTTGCCGAAGTCGGAATCCTTCATGCCCGTGGCTCGCCAGAGGCCGCGGGCACCCGCCATGTTGCGGCCGTGGGTGGTGGTGCGAGAACGATAGGCTGGCATGGTTTCCCCTAAAACTTTGCCGCCTTGTTCGACTGAAATTGCGAAACTTGCAAGAAAATTTGCCATTCCTTGTGGTCGCGCCTGCTTTGCCGCAATGGAATTGCTAATAAGCCGAAAGCAGGAATGCGGCTGAAGGAGCAGAGAAACCATGGAGCACCCGACATCCAGCCACGATCTGCGTCGGGTCGTTGCCATCGTGGCGGCGCTGAACCTGGGCTATTTCGGGATCGAGTTCGCGGTCGCGCTCGCCATCGGGTCGGTGTCGCTCTTCGCCGACAGCGTCGACTTCCTGGAGGATGCCTCGATCAACCTTCTCATCCTTGCCGCCCTAGGTTGGGGACCCAGGATGCGGGCGCGGATCGGGATGGTGCTCGCCGGGATCATCCTCGTTCCGGGCCTCGCGACCCTCTGGACGGCCTGGCAGAAATTTTGGGAGCCGATCGCGCCCGATCCGGTGCCGCTGACGCTGGCCGGGGCAGGGGCGCTCATCGTCAATCTCGCCTGCGCGGTCCTTCTCGCGCGCTATCGCCATCACGGCGGCAGCCTGACGAAGGCGGCCTTCCTGTCCGCCCGCAACGATGCCGTCGCCAATGTCGCCATCATCGGAGCGGGTCTGGTGACAGCGGTCACGCTTTCGGCTTGGCCGGACCTGATCGTCGGCCTCGCCATCGCGGCGATGAATGCCGATGCCGCGCGGGAGGTCTGGGAGGAGGCCCGTCAGGAGCACGGGGCTGCAACGCCTTGAGCCCGAAGAACGTTGTCCTGCTCAAATCCCCGCAGGCGCATCGTGCGGAAAAGTGGACCCGGTTTTCCGCATCAACGATGCGCCATTTCAGGAACTGAGCATCGGGTGGATCCCAAAAGTGGTGTCCACTTTTGGGTCCGATGCTCGAACGAGGCAGGACCGCGCCATGCTGACGAAAGAAGAACTGGATGCCCCGGCCCATCTGCAATACGAGCCGATCGGCCCGGCCGGCCAAGGGCATCCGAGCGACATCCGGGAATTCGCCTCCCTCCGCGAGGCCGTTCACTGGGCCATGAACAACGAACCGCCGGCCGGCATGGAACCGGTCATCCGGGCCGCATCGGGCGCCGTGCTCGGGCCGCGGCACCTGGAGGAGCTCTGGTCGAGCCTGCAGGGGCCCTAAACCCACCCCAGGCTCACGGCGCCGACGGCCAGATACCGCCCCGTCTTGGCGAGCGCCACGAGCGGGATGAAAACCCGCAGGGGCTCCCGCATCACGCCCGCCACGATGGTGAGAGGATCGCCGATGACCGGCAGCCAGCTCAGAAGCAGCGTCCAGCGTCCGTAACGGTGGTACCAGCCTTCCGCCTTCGCCATCTGCTTGCGCTTGACCGGAAACCAGGCGCGGTCTTCGAACTGGGCGAAGAAGCGCCCCAGGAACCAGTTCACGACGGAACCGAGGATGTTGCCCACGCTCGCCACGAGAATGAGGAGCCACCAGGGGTAATGTTCGGCCACCAGCATGGCGAAGAGCACGGCTTCGGACTGGAACGGGAAGATGGTGGCCGAGAGAAAGGCGGCGG
The DNA here is from genome assembly GCF_036314085.1 of Microvirga sp. CF3016. Taxonomy (NCBI): domain Bacteria; kingdom Pseudomonadati; phylum Pseudomonadota; class Alphaproteobacteria; order Hyphomicrobiales; family Methylobacteriaceae; genus Microvirga; species Microvirga sp. CF3016. The sequence continues at coordinate 330,906 of NZ_JAYGGM010000002.1, read as the reverse complement.
CGAACAGGGCGCCGTATTCGGCAAGATGCGGCATGAGATGAGAGGTCGGAACGAATGAAAGGGCGCAGGCATTCAGGCTTCACGCTGAAGTCTGAATGAGACGGGATCTATCACGGTTCCAACATTCGGCCGAGCCGAACCGCGTGACGCGGCTCGGCGATCAGAGGCCAAACCGCTTCGCCGGCACTACATCCGATCACTGAACGTGCCATGCTGCGCCCGCGGGTTGAGGCGCGCGAAATCCTCTCCCTTGACGTGAACCAGCGTGGCGTGATCGCCGCCTTCGAAATAGATGTCCGGCTGGCGCTCCATGCTGTTCTCGACGATGACATCGAGGCCGTAGCAGGTGCCGACGGGCGGAACGGCGCCGCGGTCGCAGTCGCGGAACACCTCGACGATCTCGTCCTCGGAGGCCAGGCGCAGCTCCTGGCCCAGCTCCATCTTGAGATCGGACAGACGCAAATGATGCGAAGCCGGCAGAACGGCGAGCATGTAGCTCTGCCCGTTGCTGAGCATGATGCCCTTGGCCATCCGGTCGCCCGGAACGTGCCCCGCATGGGCCGTGCCGAGCGACGTCATGGCCGGCTCGTGCGGGATCAGGTCGTAGCTGATGCCTTGATCGGACATGTAGCGCTGAAGGGTGGGCGCGATCGTCATGACAACCTCCTGTGAGACGAGGACGCTCGCATGCCGGGAGGGCGGCTGAACTGACACACCGTCGCTTCGGGATGCGCAGTTGCTTGGGAACGCCTCGATGGTACACCTCGGGCGGATCGCCTTCAATCGACTGACGACCGTCGCGGCAAATAATGCTGGCTGCGGCAAAGCTTCAGAACGGTGCTCCCGTCCGAGCACTTGCACCATCGTCCGCGGTTCACTACGAACGGCGCAAGCCCGTGCTCGAGGCAGGCTCTCCAAGCTCCTCATGAGCGGAGGTGCCGAAGACTTTCTCTCAGGGAACCTCTCTTGGATCAGTTCGACGTTGTGGTGATCGGCGCCGGGGCCGCCGGAATGATGTGCGCGGCGGAAGCCGGCAAGCGCGGCCGTTCCGTGCTCGTCCTCGACCATGCCGCCAAGCCCGGCGAGAAGATCCGCATCTCGGGCGGCGGACGCTGCAACTTCACCAATCTCAACGCTGCGCCGGCCAACTTCATCTCGCAGAATCCGAGCTTCGCCATTTCGGCCCTGCGCCGCTACACGCAGCGCGACTTCGTCGCCCTCGTGGAGCGATATGGCATCGCCTATCACGAGAAAACCCTGGGTCAGCTTTTCTGTGACGGCTCGTCGAAGCAGATTATCGATCTTCTGCTGAACGAGATGTGCCAGGCGAAGGTGGAGCTTCGTCTGTCCACCTCGGTGGAGAGCGTGGAGAAAGTGCCGGAAGGATTTGCGCTGAAGCTTTCGCACGGCGCGGTCGGATGCCGATCCCTCGTGGTGGCGACGGGCGGGAAGTCGATCCCGAAGATGGGCGCTACCGGGTTCGGCTACGATCTCGCGCAGCAGTTTGGCCTGAAGATCGTCGAGACGCGTCCGGCGCTCGTACCGCTCACCCTGGAGCCGACCATGCTGGAGCGTCTCACCCCTCTGGCGGGCGTGTCGGTCGATGCGGTGGCGGGCTGCGGGAAGACGACGTTTGCCGAGGCGATGCTCTTCACCCATCGCGGATTGAGCGGTCCCGCGATCCTGCAGATCTCCTCCTATTGGCGCGAGGGCGACGAGATCGTGCTCTCCATGCTGCCGGGCGTGAACCTGTTCGAGGAGCTGCGCGCCGCTCGCACGCAGAACGGGCGACAGGCGCTGCAGACTGCTCTGTCGGTCTTTCTGCCCAAACGTTTGGCGCAACTCGTCGCCGAGACGGAGAAGGGGCCCGTCAATCTGGCCGATTATTCCGACAAAAGGCTTCGCGCCGTCGACGAAGCGGTCAACCGGTGGCGCTTCAAGCCGGCCGGCTCGGAAGGCTACCGCACAGCCGAGGTGACCCTCGGCGGCGTCGACACCCGCGAACTCGATTCCCGGACCATGGAAGCCAAGGCGGTGCCCGGCCTCCACTTCATCGGCGAGGTGGTGGACGTCACCGGCTGGCTCGGCGGATACAATTTCCAATGGGCGTGGTCGTCCGGCTGGTGTGCCGGCCAGGCGGTTTGACCCTCGCCAAGACGGCAACCCCACTCGCCCGGTCAAGGGACACGGTGCCTGTGCTCTCCGGCAGCCCTGTGCTATGCTTCCCGGGGGCTGAACTCACTGGGAGGGTTTCATGCAATCGGGCATGGTCCTCATCTGGATCGGCGCGCTGCTCATCGTCGGCGGGATCGTGCTCGCGGCAGGCCAGGTGCTCTGGAAGGGGCGCCTGAGCGACCCGCATCGCATGAGCTCGACTGGCACCGGTGCGACTCTGGAACCGCGGGAGCGACCTCGCGCCCTGCACCCCAAGCACCATTGGCCCAGCATCGTCCTGGTCGCGCTGGGCATCGTTCTCATGCTGGCCGAAGCGGCCGTCTGACGGTCGAAAGGGCTGCTCTAGAACCAGCGCGAACATCTCGAAAGGAGTAGAGCGGAGCGGTTTTTGCCGTCGGGCGCTTGCGTAAGGCTGCGGTTCGGGCAACGATCCGGGCCATGAAGCCGCTCTCGATCCTCCTGGCTGCCGGCCTTCTCCTGACGCCGCTGTCCGCCGGCGCCTCTCCCATGCTGTTGGTGGACGCCTCCACGGGCGACGTTCTCGCCGCCCAGGAGGCGACGCGCTCGTGGCATCCGGCATCGCTCACCAAGATGATGACGGCGCATCTGGCTCTCACGGCCGTCAGGTCCGGCCAGGTCAGCATGGACACGTCCGTGGTCCTGAGCCCGAAGGCGGCTGCCCAGCCCCCCTCGAAGCTCGGCGTTCCGCCGGGCACGTCGCTCCGGCTGGAGGACGCCCTCACGGTCATCATGGTCCGGAGCGCCAACGACGTGTCGGTCGCCATCGCAGAGGCGATCGGCGGCAGCGAGGAGGCCTTCGTGGCGGCCATGAACGCGGAGGCCCGGCGCCTCGGCATGACGGGGACCCGGTTCGTCAATCCGACCGGTCTGCACGACGACCGGCAGGTGACCAATGCCCGGGACATGGCCGTGCTCATGCTGGTGCTCCTGAGCTATCATGCCGATTACATGGACCTGCTCCGGACGCCGTCGGTGACGGTCAACGGGCGATTGCTCAAGAACACCAACAAGCTGGTCGACGAATACGCGGGCCTCGAGGCTTCGAAAACCGGCTTCGTCTGCGCATCCGGGTTCAATGTGGCCGTCTCGGCCCTGCGCGGGAACCGGCGCGTCATCGGCGTGGTGCTCGGCTCGCCCAGTGCGGCGACGCGCACCCTGGTCATGCGGGAGCTCCTCAATACGGGCCTCGTGGAGACAGCGAGCCCCGTCGGCAATCTCCGCACCATGAGGGCCGCAGGACCGGCGCCTGCGGCAGACCTCCGCCGGCTCAAGTGCGGCCGGCAGGATCCTGCGCGCCTGGAGGCGAAGGCCGCCGGCACGGGAACGAAGCGCACGGAGGTTCAGTCGCTTCGCTGACGAACGGGCGGCTGATGCAGGTCTGCGACGGCATAGAGCGTCATCGGCTCGCTCAGTCCCTTGAGGGCATGGTTGCCCCGTTCCTCCAGATGCAGATTGGATCCGGCGACGAGATCGCGCACCGTGCGTGACACCAGCACATCGCCGCCATTCGCCCGGGAGGCGATCCGGGCCGCGATATGAACCGCGATGCCGCCGATATCGTCGCCCTTCATTTCGATCTCGCCGGTATGGACGCCGCATCGGACATCCAGGCTCAAGGGACGAAGGGCGTCGATGATCGCGCTCGCGCATCGCACGGCGCGAGCGGGTCCATCGAAGGTGGCGAGAAATCCGTCGCCGAGCGTCTTGACCTCGCGTCCCCGGAACCGATCGATCGCCTCGCGGGCGATCCGGTCGTGCTCGCCAAGAAGAGCATGCCAGCGGCGGTCGCCCATCGCTTCCGCTATCCGGGTCGAATCCACGATGTCCGTCAACAGAACCGTGGCCAGAACGCGATCCGGTTCGCTCTCGCCATGCGTGCCGGTGAGAAACTGCTCGATTGCGTCAACGAGCGGGTTCACGTCGCCGGCCCACATCACATGGTCCCTGCCAGGGAACTCGACATAGCTCGCCCCTGGTATGTTGGCCGCCAAATAACGTCCTCCCTCCACATTGACACGCGTGTCGCCCGAGCGATGCAGAACGAGCGTCGGCACGCGGATCGCGGGCAGGATATGGCGCACGTCGATCTGGCTGTTCATCCGCATCAGCGTGATGACAGCCGAGGGGCTGGCACCCATCCGTTCGAAGCGCGCCCACCATCGCTTGAAACGCTCATCTGCCATCCGCGACGGTGCGAAGGTGCTGAGACTTTCACCCTGTCCCCAGGTCTGATCGATCCTTTCAAGGAACGTCTCGAACCGGTCCGGCGGCAGCACCCATGTGTGGAAATCCGCATAGGTGCCATAGAGGATCAGGGCATGGGTCCGTTCAGGATAGGTCGCGGCGAAGAGCATGCTCATCGCGCCTCCTTCGGATATACCGAAGAGTGCGGCTCTGCTGCTGCCCACGGCGTCCATGACCGCGCGCACATCGTCCATGCGCTCCTCGAGGGTTGGAAGATGCCCCAAGCGGTCCGAGAGCCCGGTGCCGCGCTTGTCGAAGAGGATCAATCGGCTGAAAGCTCCCAGGCGCGACAGGAAATGAGCCATGTTCGGCTCATCCCAGTAGAGATCGAGGTTGGAGATGAAGCCCGGGACGAAAACCAGATCGAGCGGTCCCTGGCCGATCACCTGATAGGCGATCCGCAGATCGCCGCTTCTGGCGTAGTGCGTGTCGATCGGCATGTCCTGGCTCCGAAGCTGGCAGTCCGACACGATCGTCGGAAGCAGGGGGCGTTCAGGTTTGGTCCGATGCTTCCGACTTCAGGCGGCAGACGACGTATCGACCGGCAGGGACTCCAATGCGCCGGCCTCGTCGATGCGGCGTACGAGATCGTCCACTTCCTCTTCCGTCTGGTAGATGCCGAAGCCGAGGCGCAGCCGCTGACCGCGGACGTCGGTCACCACACGCAGCTCCGCGAGGTCGCGATAGATGGCTTGAGCCTCGGGCGTCTGGAAGGTGAGGAAGTTGCCGCGCCGCATCTCGTCCGCCGGTACCATGAGGGAGGCTTCCCCGAGCAGGGCGGACGCGCCGACGCGGCGCAGGAAATGGTGCTGCAGCGTCTTCGCGTGGGCGTGGATGATGCCCGGCGTGATGCCTTCGTCTGCCAGCCAGCGCATCACCGCGTTGAAGCGGTAGAGACCTGAGGGATCGAAGGTGGCGCCCATGAAGCGCCAGCCGTCGTCGCTGTAGCCCACCTGTCCGCTCTGCGCGTTGGTGAGATTGCCGAAGGCGGCGTACCAGCCGGTGTCGCGCGGGCGCAGGCCCCATCCCGGCGGGCAGTGCATGAAGCACGCGCCTTCTCCCGACATAGCGTATTTATAGCCGCCGGCGATGTAGAAGACGCGCTCGGCGATGCTTCCCAAATCCGTCGGCCGTGCCATGAAGCCGTGATAGCCGTCGATCACGATCATGGCGCCGTCGCAGGCGCATTCGGCAAGCCTGCGCCCGTCCGGCGCGAAACCAGAATTGAAGAAGACCTGGCTCACGAAAACGAGGTCGTAGCCATCTTGCGCGGCCGTGAAGAAACGGTCCTCGAAGGTCGTGAAGGGCTCCGCTGGCACGCGCGTGACCGCAACGATCCGCTCTTCCTCCAACCGCGCGATCTGGCGCGTGAAGGAGTGGAACTCGCCGTCCGAGGTCAGGATGCGGACCGGTCGGTCCGCCGGAAAGCAGGAGAGAATGCGCTTGAGGAATTCGTGCGTGTTCGGCGCCACCGCGATGGTCGAGGGGTCGGGCAGGTTCAGGTGTCCCGCCACATGGCCGCGATACTCGTCGAGGACAGGACCCAGGACATGTTCCCACTTGTCGTCGATGAGGCGGGCGGCATCGTCCCAGGCCTGGAGCTGTGCGTCGCGGGTCACGTCGGGCCAGGGATGGTGGCTATGAGCCGCGAAATGCAGGCGGTCAGGCTCGGTGTTGAGGAAGCGGGAGAAGTGCGAGCGAAGATCAAGCATGGCGCATCTCCCCCGTCATAGCTTGCCGCGCACGGACCAGAGTTCGGGAAAGAAGTAGCGCTCCAGCGCCTTGCGCAGGTAGGTCACGCCGGTGCTGCCGCCCGTGCCGCTGCGCATTCCGATGATCCGTTCCACGGTCTTCATGTGACGGAAGCGCCATTGCTGGAAGGCGTCCTCCAGGTCGACCAGCTCCTCGGCGAGTTCGTAGAGGTCGAAATGCTCGCCCGCATGGCGATAGATCTCCTCCCAGGCGGCCTCGACGCTCGCATTGGCCGTGTAGGGCTGGGTCACGTCCCGGTCGAGCACATCGGCCGGGATCGCATACCCGCGCCGGGCCAGAAGGCGCAGGGCCTCGTCGTAGAGGCTCGGCGCCCGATAGGCGGCCTCGAGCTGATCCGCGAGATCGCTCCGATGGCGGTGCGGCGCCATCTTGATCGCATCCTTGGCTCCGAGCTTGAACTCCACCAGGCGGTATTGCCAAGACTGGAAGCCGGAGGATTTGCCGAGCGCCGGCCGGAAGCTCAGGTAATCGGACGGGGTCATGGTGGAGAGCACCGTCCAGGCCTGGATCAGCTGCTCCTGGATCCGGTTGATGCGCGCAGTGCATTTGAAAGCGGGCTGGAGCTCGTCGGCCCGGATATGGGCCAGGGCCGTGTCGAGCTCCCGGTTCAGGAGCTTCAGCCAGAGCTCCATCACCTGATGGATGGTGATGAAGAGAAGTTCGTCGTGTTCGGCCGTCAGGGGCGATTGGGCGGAGAGGAGCGTGTCGAGCCGGAGGTAGTCTCCATAGCTCATTCCTTCTGAAAAATCGGTGTGAATCCCGTCTGTCGCTGCGGACAACGCCGTCTCCCTGATCTGCCTCCGCTTTGCCGCGGATTATTACGTTACCTTAGAAGAGTTCAACGAAAGTAGGACATTGCGACGGGCTTGTCACGTCGGGTGAGCCGGAATTGGCATTCGAACCCTAAGAGGGTAGGTTGCCCGCCCCGGATCGACCGTCTTTGGAGAAACCTTCGCATGACCGACACGCTTCCCGACCGCCTGTCCTCGAATCCGAACAGCCCCTACTACAACGAGGAGCTGCTCGCGAAAGGGGTGGGCATCCGCTTCAACGGGGCCGAGAAGACCAACGTGGACGAGTATTGCGTCAGCGAGGGCTGGGTCCGGGTCACGGCCGGCAATGCCAAGGATCGTTTCGGCAATCCCATGACGATCAAGCTCAAGGGCAAGGTCGAGCCTTATCTGCAGACGAAGGAGTGAGGATTTCCAGGCCTGTAGCTCGGGCTGGACGCACCGAAGAGCAGGGGCCAAGATCGGAATAGGCTTGTCGATCGGGGAGGACTGTCCTCGGGAAAGGCTTATCCTGAATGGCCGTTGGTCGGCGACGGACAATACTCGTGGTGGCGGGCTGGCTCCTCGGCGGGCCTGTCCTGGCCCATAGCTGGTACCCGACCTGGTGCTGCGACGATCACGATTGCCGCGAGCTGGTGGAGTCCAGAGGCGAGACCGTAACAGAAACCGCGGAGGGCTGGAGACTCTGGGACGGGCGCCTCATCGGTCAGGATGAAGCCAAGATGTCCCCGGACGAAAAATTCCACATCTGCGAAGAACCGAAGACCCGAGCCATCATCTGCTTCTTCGCGCCACAGGGATCGTCGTGAGAGCGGAAGGCCGGATTTTTCCAAAAAAGAAAGCGCCCGCTTGTGGGGCGCTTTAAGGTCCGACCCGTAGGGGCAAATAATAAGGTCGGTGAACCTACATATTCGTGGAGTATTTTGACCGAAATGTGACCGATCGTGACTTGAATTGGGCGTGTCAATAGAATTTCTGCGCTATCCTGACGCCCCAGATCGTTCATTTGCGAACGATTTGGACTTGATCGGACGAAGCACATGATTTATGCCGAGCTCACCGTAGGGGCAAATACGGTCCAGGGGGTCGCGAACACGGTCGTTTAAAGACCGGGCGCGGCCCTTTTCTTTTTTTGTCTATGGCTTCTCTTTATTTCTAGAAACGCCCGGCGGTAGGAGCCCTGTCCTTTACTTGGGCCTGCTGCGGGCTTCCTGCAGCCGCTCCATCGTCGCCTTGATTTCCTCGGCGGCTTTCAGCCCGCGGATGCCGATGACCCCACGGTCGATGCTCCTGCCGTTCTCGTCCTTCCGCCCGTTGAAGAAGACGTCCCTCTGCTCCTTGGACATCTTCAGGACCGTGCGGGCTTCGGTCTCGATCCGCCATTCCTCCGACCAGGTGCTGACAGGCTCGCCGGTGAACTCGGAGATGGCTTTGGTATCGCGGGAATAGGTCATCCCGTCGGTATGCCGGACAGGTGTGACAAGTCCGTTAATCGGAGGGAGCCGGCCCTGGCACTCTCGAAAGCCCGGCCTGCCAACCGGCAGCAATGTGGATCAGGCAGCCTTGGAGCTGGCAAATGGAAGAATCGGGGTCGCGTCCGTGGTTCTCAGAGCCTGGAGGATCTCAAGAACTCTGACCGGAGACGCCGGAGGGACGAAGACCGTGTGGGCAGAAGGCCTCTCGGCCGGATTGAGGGCTGTGATCAGCAGGGCAGGCCGGTCGGGATGAAGCCTCTGGTACTCGTCTTGCAGGATCCAGCCGCAGACGAGGCCCGGCAGGCTCACCTTGCTCACGAGCCAGTCGATCTCTTCCCCCTGCTGGCAGAGCTTTAACAACGCCCGCTCCCCGTTGGGAGCGGCAATCACCTCGAACCCGCTCATCTGAAGAAATTGAGCAAGGAGCTCGCGGGCAATCGCATCATCGTCGACGACAAGAACCGTGACCTTGGACTGAGAAGCGGAAAGCATTCCGGTTTCCCCCAGATACCAAACATTTTCCGCCTCCTCCGGTTAACGCAGTCTTAATGGCGGCTGCCCCTTCGAGGGATCGCCCCGAATGGTTGTGGTCCTGTTGGGAGGAACATCCGTGATGTGATGTCCCGAGATGTCGAACAGGTCATGGTCGGGACTTGGAGACAGCAGCCACGCTGAAACGGGGAGCTGATCGGACCGTTATCCTGGCGTGAATGCTTCCTCGGAATTGTGGAGAACAGATCATGCGTGTCTCTGATCTCAAATTTGCGGCTGCTGCGCTGCTGCTGACGATCCCGACGCTGACATACGCAGAGGAGGGCGGTGCAGCGGCCGGGGCGATTGCTGGCGGTGCCGCCGGAGCGGCTGTGGGCGGGCCTGTCGGGGCCGCAGTCGGCGCCGGCATCGGTGGCGTGGCCGGTGGTGCCGCGTCCGGCCCCGATCAGAAGAACGTGGTCATCGAGCACCGGGATGTGGGGACCACCGGCAGCACCGGATGCTCGACGACGACGCAGCAGAAGACCGACGCGTTCGGCGACACCACGACGAAGCAGAAGACCGAGTGCTAGAGCATCGGACCCAAAAGTGGATTCCACTTTTGGGATCCATCCGATGCTCCACTCTTTGATGTGCGCATCAGTCGGACGGAAAATCGGGTCAACTTTCCGTCCGATGCACTAGCGCATCTCATCCCTTCTGCTCGTTTCGCCGAACAGCGCTGGATCTCGATCCTGTCGTAGCGCACGGCGAGGCGCGGCTTACTCGATGAGGCGCGAAAGCACCTGATGGGCTGCCGTCACGCGCGCCTCATTGGGGTAGCCCTTGTTCGCCAGCATGACGATGCCGATCCTCTTCTCCGGAACGAAGGCCACATAGGCGCCGAACCCAAGAGTCGACCCGGTCTTGTTGACGATCACGTCCTTCCGCGGCGCCATGGGCGGGTCGATCGCGGTTGCCGGATGCACCTTCTGGTTCATCGTGTTGCCGGCGACGAGTGTGTCGAGCACCACGGGATAGGGATATTGCTCCCAGATGAGGTCCTGGATCAGCTCGCCCGAACGGAAGTAGCCGGTCTGCGTCGCACGCATGGCTCGGGCGACCTTCTCCGGCACGGGGCCAACGCCCATGTTCGCCTCGAGGAAGCGGGCCATGTCGACGGCGTTCGACTTCACTCCATAGGCTTCGTCCGCAAGCAGGGCTTGGGAGACGCGAACCGCTTTGCCGTCGCGGCTGTAGCCCCAGGCATATGATTTCATTTCCGCCACAGGAACGTCGATATAGGTGTGCTGCAGGCCGAGATCGCCGAACAGCCCGTCCGCCAGCGTTTTGAAGTCTGCTCCCATGGCGCGCGCGGTCACCATGCCCAGAAGGCCGATGCTGGGGTTGGCATAACTGCGCTGCGTGCCAGGCGCGGATTTCGGCTTCCATTCGCGATAATAGGCGATGAGCTGCTTCTGATCCTTCACGGTGTCAGGCAATTGGAGCGGGAAGCCGCCGGCCGTATGCGTGGCGAGATCCAGGAGCCGCACCCTGTCGAGGGCGCTGCCCTTCAGCTCCGGCATGTGCCGACCGACGCTGTCGTTCAGGGACAGCTTGCCTTCGAGTTCGGCATAGGTCGCCAGGGTTGCGGTGAACGTCTTGCTGATCGAACCGAGTTCGAAGAGGGTGTCGCGCGTGACGGGAACCCGAGGCTCCTTCGCGGCCAGACCATACTCGATGAAATGGCGCTCTCCGTCGATGGTCACCGCCACGGCCAGCCCGGGAATGCCGAATTGCTCGATGATCGGCTTCATCGCCTCGTCCACGGCCTGCCGCACTCTTGCACCCTGTTCAGGGCTGGCGACCAAGGCGGGGGACAGGAGCCCGGCCGTGCAGGCGAGAAGAGCGGCTGCAAGTCTGGAAGAACGTCGTGACAGCAAAGGCATCTCCTTGTGATTCGGCGGGCGCGCCCGTGAGGAAGACACGTTCTCGCTCACGTCGGCGAAGGCGAGCGAAATGATGCTGTAGAGTAAATAAGCGGTTATGACGGTTGGGTGCGTCGGGAAAGGCTTGTCTGGCTCACGATTCCATTCTTTCAACAAAGAACGCTGCGTTCCATCCAGAAAATCTTTGCTTTGCTGCCGACAACTTGAGATCTGTACTCCCATTCTCCTGGAGCCTGACAATGCGCTACGTGGCAACCGCATCGCTTCTCATCATCGCCTTGACGAGCCAAGCCCTTGGCCAAACCGGCCCTGCGCCGGCCGGTGACGCCGTGACCGCAAGCCGAACGGAAATGCGCGAGCTGATCGAAGCAACGCAGGCGGCCGCGAAGGCATCCCGCGAGAACGTCGACTATGCCCGCGTCGTCCCGGATCTTCTCTATCAGATCCTCGCCAAGCTCGATAAGATCGAGGACAAGCTCGACAAAGTCGAAACGACCCTGAAGGAGACCCAGGCCTCCGCTGCCAGAAGACGCTGAAAATGTTGCCGTTCAGGCCCGTCCGAGCGGCCCGTCGATGATGACGTGCGGGGACTGGCGTGAGCAATGCTCGATGCGGCCTTCCACCTTGTAGATGGTCTGGAGCAGGGCAGGGGTAATGACCGCAGCCACCGGCCCGCATGTCACCATGGTGCCGGCATCGATCACCATCACCCGGTCCGCCACGCGCAGGACCTGGTTGAGGTCGTGAATGGCGAGAATGACGCAGATGCCGCGATCCTTCGCCAGCGACCGGATCAGGGCGAGCACCTCCACCTGCCGGTGCAGGTCGAGGGCGCTCGTCGGCTCGTCGAGGAGCAGGATCTTCGGATCGCGCACCAGCACCTGGGCGAGAGAGACCAGCTGCCGCTGACCGCCGCTGAGTTCGTGTAGTCCCTTGAAGGAAATCGGCTCGATGTGCAGGTCGTAGAGCACGCGGTCGACCTCTTCGAGGTCCTCGTCGGTGACCTTGCGGCCCGCGCCCTGCTTGCGGGCGAGGAGGATCGACTCGTAGACGGTCAGCACCGTGTTCACGGACGTGTCCTGCGGCATGTAGCAGACATGGCCCGACCCAGGCTGGAGCGACCCGTCGTCGATGCGGATGGTTCCGGGGCCGTCGAGCAGGCCTGCAATGCGGCGGAACAGGCTCGACTTGCCGGCGGCGTTCGGGCCGATCACGGCCGTGACCTCGCCTCCCATCAGCACCGGCGTGGTGACGCCCGAGAGCACCTCCAGCTTCCCGTAGCGGACGCCGACATCGGTGAGTTGCAGGGTCGCTACCATGAACGCCTCCGGCTGGACATGATCAGGCTGAAGAGGAACGGCACACCCACGAGGGCCGTGATAATGCCGATGGGAAAGATCGTTCCCGGCACGATGGACTTGCTGATGACGGATGTGAGCGAGAGGATCGTCGCACCCGACAGAACGGAGGCCGGCAGGAAATAGCGCTGGTCTTCGCCCACCAGCATGCGGGCGATGTGGGGGCCCACGAGGCCGATGAAGCCGATGGTGCCGACGAAGGCGACGGGCACGGCGGCGAGCAGGCTAATGATCATCATGGTCTCGAGGCGCAGCCAGCGCACGTTGACGCCGAAGCTCGCAGCCTTGTCGTCGCCGAGGCGAAGGGCGGTGAGCGCCCATGCGCGGCGGATGAAGAGGGGGAGGGAGATCGCGACAACCGCCGTGGTGATCGCAAGTTTCGGCCAGGTGGCGCGGGTCAAGCTGCCCATGGTCCAGAACACCACGGCGGCGAGCGCCTGCTCCGAGGCGAGATACTGCACCAGCGCGAGCAGGGCGTTGAAGGTGAAGACGAGGGTGATGCCGAGCAGCACGATGGTCTCGACGGTGACCCCGCGCTTCTGGCTCATGAAATGGATGAAGAGGGCCGCCGCCATGGCCATGAGGAGCGCGTTGATCGACACCACGTAGTCGATGGCCCAGGGGAGGATGCCGACGCCGAACACGAGGGCGATCGAGGCGCCGAAGCTCGCCGCTGCCGAGATGCCGAGGGTGAAGGGGCTGGCGAGCGGGTTGTTGAGGATCGTCTGCATCTGCGCGCCGGCCGCCGAGAGCGCTGCGCCCACCACGACCGCCATGAGCGCCACCGGCATGCGGATGTCCCAGATCACCACGCTGGTCTGCAGCGAGACGTCAGGAGAGCCGACGAGCGCCAGCACGACCTCGCGCATGGTGTAGCGGGCCGGTCCCAATCCGAGATCGGCGATCACGGACAGGACCAGAACGAGGCTCAGCGCAAGAAGCACGAGCTTCTTGCGCTGGACGAGGACGCGGTAGGTGCCGCGTCCCTGCGGAACTGCAATGGCAGGCGAGTGGGCCAAGAGCCTATTCCTTGTCGGTCAGGGAAACCCAGTAGCCGGTCTTGTAGGGGACCGGGAGGAAGCGCTCGTAGAGCGTCTTCATGGTCGTCTCGGGATCTACGTCCTTGAACAGGTCCGGATGCAGCCACTTGGCCATGGCCTGGATGGCGATGAACTGATAGGGGCTGTTGTAGAACTGATGCCAGATGGCGTGGACCTGCTTGTTCTGCACCGCCTTCACGCCGGTATAGGCGGGGCGCTTCATCAGGGCGGCGAGCTTGTCCCGGGCCTTGGCCTTGTTCGCGCCGGAGCCGACGCCCACCCAGGCGCCGCCGGGAACGTAGAGCTCCCAGTTCGAGCCGGTGACGATGACCTGATCCGGATTGGCCGCGATGATCTGCTCGGGATTCACCACGCCGAACGTGCCGGGAATGATCTTGGCCGCGAGGTTCTGCCCGCCGGCAACCTCCACGAACTTGCCGAAATTCTCGTTGCCGAAGGACATGCAGCAATCGTCGGAATAGCCGGCCGCGCGCTCCACCATCACCACGGGCTTGGCGGGATTGGCCTTGGCGAGGCGATCGGTCACGAGATCGATCTGCGCTTTCCGGAACGCGATGAACTCCTCCGCGCGCGCCTCCTTGCCGAACAGCTTGCCGATGACGCGCATGCTCGCATCGGTGTTCTCGAACGGCTTCTCGCGGAAGTCGACGAAGACGACCGGAATGTCGATCTTGGCCAGTTTCTCGATGAGCTTGGCGTCGTCGGTCGCGGTCTTGGCCTCGATGTTGAGAAGGATCACGTCGGGCTTGAGCGAGACCGCCTGCTCCACGTCGAAGGTGCCTTCCTTGAAGCCGCCGAAGGTCGGGATCTTGTCGATCTGCGGATACTTGGCGAGGTAGTCCTTGTAGCCGTCGAGATCGGCCTTCTGCAGATCGTCGCGCCAGCCGACCACGCGCCGGAACGGCTGGTCCGTGTCGAGGGTGGCGACAAAATACATCTGGCGCCCTTCGCCGAGGATTACTTTCTCAACAGGTGCTTTTACTTGAACCTGGCGACCCGCGATGTCGGTCACCGTGATCTTGTCAGCCGCGTAGGATGACATGGGCAGGAGCCCGACGAGCGCCAGGGCGGCGCCGAAAACCAGCTTGGAGAGTTGCATGACGCGCCTCGCATGTGAAGGAAAGCGCGACTTCCCTATGTCTCCAATAGTTGCCGTGCAAGGAATATCTTTTAGAACTTCTAAAAGGAAGGTGAGTATTAAGGTAGTTTTTAATTATTCTATTCTATAGTTTATAATGATTATAGTTTGACGGTCTCGCGATTCATGCCTAGAGGAGCACCGAAACCACCTGAATTCACAGGCCCTCGATGAACTCGAACTACACCCTCCGGGACGAGATCCGCGACTACTGGTCCTTGCGGGCGCCGACCTTCGACGAACAGGTCGGGCACGAGATCTTCTCGGAGGCGGAGCGCCAGGCATGGCGGGATCTGTTCACGCGCCATCTCGGGCCCGGCAACGGCCGCAGGGCGCTCGATCTCGCCAGCGGCACCGGCGTGATCTCGCACCTGCTGCACGGCCTCGGCTTCGATGTCACGGGTCTGGACTGGTCGGAGCCGATGCTGAACCAGGCCCGCGCCAAGGCGGCCAAGCGCGGCGCCGACATCCGCTTCGTCATGGGAGATGCGGAACGCACCCTGGAAAAGCCGGAGAGCTACGACGTGCTCGTCACGCGCCACCTCGTCTGGACGCTCGTCGATCCCAGGGCCGCGTTCCGGGAATGGCATTCCCTGCTCAAGCCGGGCGGGCGCCTGCTCATCGTCGACGGCGACTTCGTGTCGGATACGCTCGTCAAGCGCGTGATCCGCTTCGTCGAAAAGCTGGTGCCGGGGCTTGCCGGAGCACCGCATGCGCCCAACGCCATGCGCGAGACTCACGAGCGCATCCTGAGCCGCGTCTACTTCTCCAAGGGAGCACGGGCGCAGGAGGTGGCGGCGCTGCTGCGGGAGGCGGGTTTCGCGCAGGCGATCATCGACCGCGACCTCAAGCCGATCCACCGTGCGCAGGCGAAGAACCTGCCGCTGCTCAAAGGTCTCGAGCGCGCGACGCAGCATCGTTACGCCGTTCTTGCCGTGAAGGCCTCAACCTGAAAAGCCGTGGCGTCTTGGACAAGTTCATGCTCTCCTGATGCGCCCTCTGGTGCCGCATCGGGAGAAGGTTCATGGGACGCCGCCTGACCAATCTTCTCGTCGCCTGCGTTGCGCTCACGGGCGGAAACGCTTTCGAAGCATGGGCGCAGCAGCCCTCCGGGATCGAGGTCGCAGCGCCCGAAGGCCTGCCACCCATCGGCAAATGGATGCTCACCGCGAAAGGCGTGCCCTCGGACTGGCTCGGTGAGATCTACCAGGGCAGGAACCTGCGCGAGCCGATCAACGTCATCATCGTCGATCAGGGCGCTTCGAGCGCCGAGGATGCGAAGGCGAGGCTGCTGGCCGCTGCTGCCCGCGCCGGTTATCCGATCCGTTTCGGCCATTCGACCGGTTACCAGGGCCTCATCGGCGGACAGCTCTATGCCCAACTGCCACAGGGACGGGACGATGCGTTTTCCAACGACATCTTCGAGGTCAGCAACAACCACGGCCGCATCTTCGGGCCACATCCGCTGGAACAAGGATATCTCTTCGCAGGTGCCTTCAGCCGCGAGGAGATCGACCCGTTCCGCGATCCCGGGCATCGTTACGGCTCGTTCAACCGGGCGCGGGATGATTTCACGCAACGGCTCGACCGCAGCACCGATTTCAAGGTGAGCCGGTTCGTCGATCTCGGCAATGCGCTGATCGGCGATCCGAAACTCACGACCGGCGATCACGACGGGATCGCCGTCGTCGTGCGAGTCGGGCCGTGAAGCAGAAGCCTGGAGGCATATCCGCGCGCTCCACGTCATCACCGGCCTCGTGCCGGTGATCTCGCTTCTCTAAAGCGGAGCGATTTTCCGATCGGGATGGCCGGCACAAGGCCGGCTATGACGTGGGAGTTTGTCATTCACGGGGCGCAGAGGGCTACCCCGCGAGAAAGCCCGACAGCGCTCTCGGATCCACGTTGCCGCCGCTGATGATGATGCCGACGCGCTTGCCCTTGCAGGGCACGAGACCGTGGAGGGCCGCCGCCGCCGCGAGGCAGCCGGTGGGCTCCACCACGATCTTCATGCGCTCGACGAAGAACCGCATGCTGTCCACGAGCTGTGCGTCCGACACGGTGAGGATGTCGTCGACGAGGGCCCGCATGATGGGGAACGTCTTGTTGCCGACATAAGTCGTTTGCGCGCCATCCGCGATGGTGGCGGGCACGGGGATCCTGACGATGGAGCCCGTGCGGAAGGATTGCTGGGCATCGTTGCCGGCTTCCGGCTCGATGCCGTAGATCCGGCAATCGGGCGAGAGCGCCTTGGAGGCGAGCGCCGAGCCTGCGAGCAGTCCGCCGCCGCCGACGCAGACGAGCAGCATGTCGAGCGGGCCGACCTCCTCGATCAGCTCCTTTGTGGCCGTACCCTGGCCGGCGATCACGTCCTCGTGGTCGTAGGGCGGGATGAGGGTCAGGCCGCGCTCCTGCGAGAGCTTGCGCCCGATGGCCTCGCGATCCTCCTTGTAGCGGTCGTAGAGTACGACCTCGCCGCCATAGCCCTTGGTGGCGGCGACCTTCATGGCCGGAGCATCCTGCGGCATGATGATGACGGTCGGCACCGCCTGCAACTGCCCGGCATAGGCGATGGCCTGGGCGTGGTTGCCGGAGGAGAACGCGACAACGCCTCGCTTTTTCGCCTCGGGAGACAGCCTCGCGATGGCGTTGTAGGCACCCCGGAACTTGAACGCGCCGCCGCGCTGGAAATTCTCCGCCTTGAAGAACAGCCTTCCGCCGGTGCGCTCATCGGCCGTGCGGGACGTGAGGACCGGGGTCCGATGGGCCACCCCGTTGATGCGCCACGCGGCCGTGATGACATCGTCGTAGGTCGGCAGATTCACCGAGACGGGGGCAACAGCTTCAAAGGCCTGCTGGGTTCGCGCGTTCATGGATCTCTCACGCTTCTTGGATTTACGGACAATCTCTTGCGCCTCCCATGCGCAAGGCTCAGCTATGAATTTTGTCCATAGCAATTCTGTGCAATCCTTGTCACCTCTGCGGCTTTTTTGAGAGTCCGGAGGTCTTTGGGGTTAGGCGAGGCAAAGTCCAGCGATGGCGGAACAGCAAACCGCGGCAGCCGTTCATGCTTATCAGGCATGAGAGGAGGCCCCCATGGAATTGTGGCAGATGGTTGTGGCAGACCACGCTAATATCGAGGAGCTCTGCCGCGAGGTGCTGCGCGCCACGGGCAGCGGACCCAACAGCCGCGCGGAGCTCTTCGCCGATCTCCAGGACGAGCTGGAACGGCATATCGCAGCGCAGCAGAATGTTCTCTATCCAGCCCTGTCAGGGCATGAGCGCACGGCGACCTATCTGGCCGCTCTCGAGAACAAGCAGGATGAGATCCTGCGTGAGCTCGACAGGCTCGCGGCCCGTCCCGACAAAGACAGCGCCGATTGGGCCTCGGATTTCAAGGACCTCACCGGCTCGATCCGGCATGCCTTCACCCTGGAGGAGAATGGCGTGATGATCGTCGCCCGCGGCGCCTTTTCGCCGGAGGAGCTCAAGCAGCTGTGGCGCCGTTACGAGCGCGAGCGTATTGCGTCCTATGAAGCCGAGCGCTGGCATCTGCCGCAATCCGTGATGCCGAGCCGCTACGGTCTCCCGACCGGAACCGTATTCGGCGTTCTCGGCGGACTTGCCGCCGTTGGCGCCGGTGCGCTCCTGTGGACCATGACCCGGTCCGGCCGTACCGGCTCGCGGCAGAACAGGCCCGTGCATGCGGCCCGCCGGCATCCCGAGCCGCCGTTCCCGCTCGAGAGCGGCGTCATCGACCGCAGCCTGGAAGGGTCCCGTGGCCGCACGACGGAGCGGACGCCCTCAGGAGCCCGGACTTACCGGGCAGCCGGCGCAACAGCTGCCGGCGCATCATCGAACCGGCCGGGCCATCAACCGGGGCAGGGATCCACCCCGGGGGACGATGCGCTCCTCCATGGCGGAGGCGGAACCGCTCCGGCGGCGGGCGGAAGTCCTTCGGATGACAACTGGTTCTCCTCCGCCCATCCGCCGCGGGCGCCTTCGGGGC
Organism: Microvirga sp. CF3016; assembly: GCF_036314085.1. Taxonomy (NCBI): domain Bacteria; kingdom Pseudomonadati; phylum Pseudomonadota; class Alphaproteobacteria; order Hyphomicrobiales; family Methylobacteriaceae; genus Microvirga; species Microvirga sp. CF3016. Next base: position 312,444 of record NZ_JAYGGM010000002.1, on the reverse strand, counting down.
TCTCGACCTCGTTGCAGCCGGGCGGAACGCTTCCGGCCGGCGGCCCGGCCTCTTCTGCCGGCTCGATCGGCACCGGCGGGGCTCAGACGGGCGGGGCGGATTCTGGAGCGTTGAAGCGCGAATAGAAGGCGAATCCACGCCTCGGCATGAGGGATTTCCCTCATGCCGTCAGGTCTTCGGCAAGGCGTAGGCGATCACGTGATCGCCTGCCTTGGTGCCGAGCGAGCCATGGCCGCCCGCCGCGATCCGCTTCCGACGACAGGGGGTGTTTCGCAAGGTTGCGACGCCAAGGGAGTAGCGATGCAGCCCTGCTATGCCTCCTTGACATTCGTACCCCAGCGCCGATGCAGGAAACGCTCCCAGGGCGAGAACAAGAGGCGATCGACGAGAAGCCCGATCACCACGATCACGATCATGATGCCGATCACCTGCTCCATGGCGTTCAGTTCGCGTCCGTAGTGCAGAAGGTGGCCCAGGCCGAAGCCGGTGAGGATCGTCACATAGATCTCTGCCGCCATCAGAGAGCGCCAGGCGAAGGCCCATCCCTGCTTCATGCCGCTGACGAGAAAGGGAAGCGAGGCCGGGAGGATGACCCGCGTCCATTTATGGAGGCCCTCCGAGCCCATGGTGCGGGCCGCGCGGGCATAGATGGGGGGAATGTTGCGCGCGCCGTGATCGGTCGCGATGATGACGGACCAGACCGTGCCCATGATCACGACGAACAGCATCGCGCCTTCCGTCTGGCCGAACCAGACGAGCGCGAGCGGCACCCAGCAGACGCTCGGCAGGGTTTGAAACCCAAGGGCGAGAGACCCGATCGTGTCTTCGAGAACCTGCGTTGTGCTGGTCAGCAGGCCGAGCGGCAGGCCGATGATGACGCCCGCGGCATAGCCGATCAGAAGGCGCTTGAGCGTCACCCAGGTCGATTCGGCGAGCGTACCGTCGAGAAGTGCGCCCCAGATGTATTCGGCCACGAAAACGGGCGAGGGGAGGAGCACGATGGACCAGCGTCCGCTGCGCACGGCGAGCTCCCACAGACCGATCAGCGCGGCAAAGAAGAGGAGGGCGACGGCCAGACGCTTCATTCGGAGACCGCCCCCTTCAGCGTGCCTTTGAGGGCAGCCGCGATGGTGGATGTATAGCCGGCGAGATCCCGGCTGTTGATGTCGCGTGGATGCGGCAGATCGATCCCGAAGATTTTCGCGATACGGCCCGGCGACGGCGACATGAGAACGACGCGGTTTCCCAGACAGACGGCTTCGCGCACGTTGTGCGTGACGAAGATGATGGTCTTGCGGCTTTCCATCCAGATGCGCTGGATGTCGTCGTAGAGCTGATCGCGGGTGAGGGCATCCAGAGCGGCGAAAGGCTCGTCCATGAGCAACACCTGCGGATCGGGCGCAAGCGCACGGGCCAGCGCAACGCGCTGCTTCATGCCTCCCGAGAGCTCATGCACATGCGAGCGTTTGAACTTCTCGAGGCCGACGAGTTTGAGAAAATGATCGGCGATGTCCCTGCGCTCGGCATTGGTCAGATCCGGCCGGAGTTTGAGCCCGAACATCACGTTCCCGAAGGCGTCGAGCCAGGGAAACAGCGCGGATTCCTGGAACATGACGAGACGTTGTCGGCCGGGACCCTCCACGAGCCTGCCGTCGGCGAGCACCCTTCCGGAATCCGGCATGGTCAGCCCCGCCATGATGTCCAGGAGAGTGGACTTGCCGCATCCGCTTGGGCCGATCAGGCAGACGAATTCGCCGCCCGCGACCGTGAGGGACACGTTGTCCAGCGCCTGCACGGCAGCGCGCGATGACGTGAAGCGTTTGGAGACGTTCTCCACGATGAGCTTGGCGGGCGCGGCCGTGATGGAATCGGCATGGGACAGCTCCATCAAGGCGCCTCGATCAGGCGGGACAGGTCGGGCGTATCGCGCAGGAAGCCGACCTGCTGAGCACTGGTCAAGAAGGCCTGGAACGCCTCGCGCGTGGTATCGGGCGTGATCACCATGCGGTTCCAGGCGCGCGCAACGAGTTCCGGCGACATGTCGAGACGGAACGATGCCTGCAGCTCCTCGCGAGCCAAGCGCTGCGCCTCGTCCGGATTCTTCTGGATCCAATCGGTGAGCTCACGATGGGCGGTCACGAAGCGCTTGGCGAGATCGCGGTTCTTGGACAGGAAGCCGGCGCTCGACACAAGGATTGTCGTGATGGCGTCCTTTTCCTCCACCAGCACCTTGCCGCCGGCCTCGGATTCCAGCCGCGACACCCAGGGCTCGACCGTCCAGACGCCATCGAGCTGCTTGCCCTGGAAGAGGGAGAGTTGATCCGGATTGCTGGTAGGCACGACAAAGGCATCTCCGCCGGTCTGGGTGATACGCAATCCGCCGGCGACGAGCCAAGCTCGCGCCGCCACATCCTGCGTGTTGCCGAATTGCGGCGTGGCGATGCGCTTGCCCCTGAAGTCGGCCGGCTTGGTCAGGGTGGAATCCCCCTGGACGACAAGGGCGGAGCCGCCGTTCACGGCGCCGCCGATGACCCGGACCTCGGCACCCCGAGAGCGGGCATAGGCGTTGAGCGCCGGGTTGGGGCCGACATAGGTCAAATCAAGCGAGTTGGCGAAGATCGCCTCCATGGCGCTCGGGCCGGCATTATAGGTGTACCATTCGATCTTCACCCCAGGGCCGAGCCTCTCCCCGAACCAACTGCGTCCCTGCCGCTCGAGGGCCCGGGCCACGAGGGCCTGCACATGGGTGATGTTGGGGAAGTGCCCGACACGAACCGTCGCGCTCTGCTGGGCGAAGGCCTGGGCATGCGCCATGGCCGTCAAAAACGCCGACAAGAGAAGAAGCCGCCATCCGTGCCGCATCGGGGTGTTCTCCAGTGACATCGATTCAAGGCTAGGAGGCCCATGCACAAGGTCAATGGGACGCCGCCGCTGAGTGTCGGCAAGCTCTGCTTTATGTCCGAGGAGAGGACATAATTCCTTAAGCTTGTCTGACTCGGCGGAAATCGTTGGTTTTTCAACAAAAAACTTGGTTTCAGCATGAAATCTTAACCGGTCGGTAACCATAACGGGCGCCGAATAATAGGCATTACGTAGCGTAAGAAATCCGCGACAGCCTGATCCGCCTCCTCCGACCATGTTCTGCGGTCCTCCGGGGAACCTGATGGTGATGCCGTCGCAGGAGCAGCATTGTAGGGTGAGGAGAACCAAGGATGGCGAAAGTACTTGTCGTGACATCGGGCAAGGGCGGTGTCGGAAAGACGACGTCGACGGCAGCGCTCGGCGCGGCGCTGGCGCAGAGCGGCCAGAAGGTCGCCGTGATCGACTTCGACGTGGGCCTGCGCAATCTCGATCTGATCATGGGCGCCGAGCGCCGGGTCGTGTTCGATCTGATCAACGTCATCAAAGGCGATGCGAAGCTCGAGCAGGCGCTGATCCGCGACAAGCGCGTCGAGACCCTGTCCCTGCTGCCCGCCTCGCAGACGCGCGACAAGGACAATCTCACCGAGGAGGGCGTCGAGCGCGTCATCAACGGCCTGCGCGAAAAGTTCGACTGGATCATCTGCGACAGCCCGGCCGGCATCGAGCGCGGCGCGACGCTCGCCATGCGCCATGCGGATGTCGCCGTCGTCGTGACGAACCCGGAGGTTTCCTCCATCCGCGATTCCGACCGCATCATCGGCATGCTCGATTCCAAGACCGAGAAGGCGGAAAAGGGCGAGCAGGTGGAGAAGCATCTCCTGCTCACGCGCTACGACAACGCCCGTGCGCAGCGCGGCGAGATCCTCAAGGTCGAGGACGTGCTGGAGATCCTCTCAATTCCGCTGCTCGCGATCATCCCGGAAAGCACGGAAGTGCTGCGCTCGTCGAACCTCGGCGCACCGGTGACGCTCGGCAGCCCGAATTCCGCGCCGGCCCGCGCTTATCTCGATGCCGTGCGCAAGCTCCAGGGCGAGACGATCGTCGAGGTGCAAAAGCAGCGCGGCCTGTTCAGCAAACTCTTCTCACGGAGGGCCGCATGAGCCTGTTCAGTTTCTTCAAGCGCAACACATCCGCGCCGGTTGCCCGCGAGCGGCTCCAGGTCTTGCTCGCCCATGAGCGCACCATTGTGGGCGGGGCCGAGTCCGATCTCGTGGCGATCCTGCGGGAGGAGATCATGGCCGTGATCGCCAAGCATATGGCCGTGCCGCAGGACAACGTTCAGATCAAGATGGATCGTGGCGCCTCCGTGTCGACCCTCGAGGTCGATATCGAGATCCCGACAGCCATCGCGGCCGGCCTGCGTCCGGCGGCGTGATCGGTGTCTTCTGGAGCGGCGCCGTTCGGAAGGAAGACGGGCCGCTCCAACTGCACTTCGCGCCGACGGGCATGTCTGTGTTCCGCCACGCGGCGGAGGCCCGGTTGCCCGCTTCGAGCGCCGCGCTACCTTCGCTTCATCTCCGTTCGCACGGGAGTGCTCGATGGGTAACGCATCCTGGCCCGAACTGCCGTATCCCGCTTGGCGGGATACGGCGGCGACCCTGCAGCTCTGGACACAGATCGTCGGCAAGATCCGGCTGTCGCTCTCGCCCTGGCTCAATCACGGCTGGCAGGTGCCGCTCTATGTCACCGCGCGGGGATTGGGTACGTCGCCCATGCCCGTCGGCGACGAGATCCTGGAAATCGAGTTCGACTTTATTGCCCATCTGCTGCTCGTGCGCACGAGCCGCGGGGAGGAGCGGCAATTGCCGCTGCAGCCGCAGAGCGTTGCGGATTTCTACTCGCGGCTTCTGACGATCCTGAGCGACATCGGCATCGAGGTTGTCATCAACGAGATGCCGAGCGAGGTGGCGGATCCCATCCGCTTCTCCGAGGATCGGATCCATGCCTCTTACGACCGCGATGCGGCACACCGCTTCTGGCGAGTACTCGTACAGGTGGATCGGGTGTTCAAGCTGTTCCGCAGCGGATTTTTGGGCAAGGTCTCGCCGGTGCATTTCTTCTGGGGCAGCTTCGATCTTGCGGTGACGCGCTTTTCCGGGCGGCCCGCGCCGCTGCATCCCGGCGGCGTGCCCGGGCTGCCGGATCCGGTCACCCGGGAGGCCTATTCGCATGAGGTTTCGAGTGCGGGCTTCTGGCCCGGCAGCGACGCCTTCCCGCATCCGGCCTTCTATTCCTACGCCTATCCGGAGCCGCCAGGCTTTCGCGAAGCCAAAGTGACATCCGTCGCTTCCTTCGACACGGCTCTCGGCGAGTTCATCCTGCCCTACGACGCTGTGCGCCAATCGGCGGATCCCGACGCCATGCTGCTCGACTTCCTCATCACGACCTACAATGCCGCCGCGGATGCGGGCCGATGGGATCGTGCCGCGCTCGAATGCACCATCGGCGCGCCCGCGCAGGTACGGGCAGTTTAGAGGCATGTCTTTCGAAAGGTGATGATGTTGCCGGTTCTCTCCACGGGTTCTCGGAAGAGATACGGGACTATCCGAAATTGCCGTTGAAGCCGCATTGCCTGCGTCGATTGCCACGCCGGCGCCACATACCCTGTCTAGCCCTAAAGCCAGAGCTAGGCTCCGTCGACAAGCGAATGTGCGAGGATCCCATGCAGGTTGGCGAGTTGTCCCGAACCCAGGCGCCGCGCGAACCGCGCGACAACGCGGCCCTTCAGGCCATGCGCATTCTTCTGGTGGTCGGTCTCATGAGTGCCGGCTGGCTGGCCCTGTGGCGGGCCCAGGGAGGCGGACCGGCTACGGAAGAAGGCATGGTGACCGTCGCTCCGCCGCAGACGATTACGGTGGAGCCGAGAGCCGCAACCCCGCCTGATCGCGCCGATCCCGTTCAGGTCGCCGATGCCGATCCCTCCGCGCCGACGGCCCTGCCCGTGAGGCGGCCCGCCGCTCCTGCGCCGGAACCGGACGAGGATGAATTGGAGCTATCCGCCGTCGAGCCCGGCATCGATCCCGCTTCCATCGGGGCCTCCCGCGATCAGTCCCTGGCGGTCCTGAAGCAGTTCGAGGCCGTCGTGCAGCAATCGTCCGCCGGCAAGCCCGCCAAGCCTCTGCCCGAGGCGCCTGCCGATATGAACGTGACGGGCACCGTGAAGCAGCAGGCGAGCCGAGCGGATTCCTTCGTTCCTGCCGGCGATCCTGAACCGACACTCGTCGATCTCAACAAGGGCACCATCGAGCAGCTGAACAGACTGAAGGGTGCCAGCTCGCTCGGACGCGCCATCGTCAGGGGCCGCCCGTACAAGTCGGTGGAGGATCTCGTGACGAAGCGGGTGGTGCGCCGCACCGCCTTCGAGCGGATCAAGGATCAGGTCACCGTGCAGTAGGATTCCCGACCTTGCCTCCGGCGAGTGCGTGACCCGCTTGCCAGGCTGTGACCAAAGGTGCTAAGCAGAGCGCATCTGACAGGGGTGCTCCGTATTGCCGGGGCTGAGATGGCGGCGCAAAGCCGCTGGACCCTCAAGCTGATCTGGGTAATGCCAGCGGAGCGAGGTGACGATGTTTTCCGGCGCACAGATTTCCCTCTACCCGATGACCGACGACTTCGTGGACGTCATCCTCGGCGCCATTGGGGCGCTTGATCCTTATCGCCCCAACTTCAGGATCGAGACCGACGACATCTCGACGCTGATCGTCGGTCCGCCGGAGCAGCTTTTTCCGGCCATGCGCGATCTGTTCCTCGCCGCATCGCGGCGCGGCGTGCATTGCGTGCTGGCCGCAACCGTCTCGCGCGGTTGCCCAGGCGAGCCCGATGATCCGATCTGCACGCCGCTTGCCGGCACGAGCCATGATCGGCCGCTCGCAGAGCGCATCGCAGCCGCCGTCCGGCACGTGGACGCAGCGCCTCAAACCGGCCAGATCGTGGCCGCGCAGTTCTCGCTCTATCCGTTGGGCAGCGGGCATCACATGGACGAGATCTACGGCTGCATCGATTTCCTGAAGGCATCCGGCGTCTTCGATCGCTCGAAGAATTTCTGCACCAAGCTGCGCGGCGATGCGGGCCCGGTCTTCGCCACCTTGAGCGAAGCTTTCCTGCGCTTCGGCGCACCGGAGGGCCATGTGGCGCTCGATCTCAAGGTCTCGGCGAACAGTCCGAGCAAAGCGTAATTCTTCTGGAAGTCTCCCCTCTCGCAACAAGGAGTTCGTCATGTCCGTGACCCGTGGCTGGACATTGAGGGAAACGCTCATCGTCACCGTGATCGGTGCCGTGTTCGCCGTGCTCTATCTCGGCTGGGTGCAGGTGTGGCTGGTCGCGCAGGCGGCCTTTGGCCCCCTGACGATGGATGTGTTCATGGGCTTCTGGTTCGTCGCTTCGATGGTGGCGGCCGCCATCATCCGCAAGCCCGGCGCCGCCTTTGCGGCCGAGGTGCTGGCGGCCGCCGTGCAGGTGCTTCTGGGAAGCCCCGCCGGCTTGCTGCTCGTGGTCAGCGGCATCGTCCAGGGCGCGGGCGCGGAAGCGGTCTTCGCTGCCACGCGCTGGCGCAACTACTCGCTGCCGGTGCTCATGGCGGCGGGCGTCGGCGCTGCGATCTTCTCCTATATCTACACCTGGATCCGGTTCGATTACGGCGCGCTGCAGCCGACGCTGCTCATCGCCATGTTCGTGCTGCGCTCCATGAGCGGCGCGCTGCTCGGTGGATGGCTCGCCCACGTCATCGTGCAGGCGCTCTACAGGACGGGCGCGCTCACGGGACTTGCGATCGATGTCGAAAAGCGCTCCGCTGCCGCCTGATCCTGCCGCGGAGTGGAGCGGGGTCGAGGTCCTCTATCCCTTCGCGAAGCGTCCTGCGGTCGGGCCTGTCGATCTCCAGGTCCGGCCAGGCGAGCGGGTTCTCCTCCTCGGCCCGTCGGGCTCCGGCAAGTCCACGCTGCTGCTGACGCTGACGGGCCTCATCCCCGACAGCATCCCGGCAGATGTGAAGGGGGAGATCCGCCTGTTCGGCCAGGATGTCGGCGCGCAGAAGCCGTGGGGCTGGGCGCGTCACGTGGCGCAGTATTTCCAGGACGCGGACCAGACGCTCTGCGGCATGCGCGTGGAGGACGAGATAGCCTTCGCGCTTGAGAACCGGGCGCTGCCGCCGGAGCGCATCGCACAGGCGATCGCGGAGGTGATGCGGAAGGTGGGTGTGCCGGAGGAATGGCGCCACCGCCGCTCGGCGCAGCTCTCGGGCGGCGAACGCCAACTCGTCGCTTTGGCGGCGACTCTGGTGCAGGACGCGCCACTCTTCGTTGCCGACGAGCCGACCGCGCATCTGGCCCCCGAAGCTGCGCGACGCCTGCATACGCTGCTCACGAGCCGCGAGGGCGGACACACCACCCTCATCGTCGATCACAGGCTCGATGGACTGATCGAGTCCATCCACCGCATGGTCGTGCTGGGCTGCGACGGCACCGTCATTGCCGAAGGCGATCCGCGCACGATCTTCCGCAAGGAGCGGGCGCTGCTGCAATCCCATGGCATCTGGTGTCCTGCCGCAAGCGCGCTCGATGCGGAACTCGCCCAGGTCGGGATCGCGGCACATGTGGCGCCGTTGTCGGTCGAGGAGGCGCTCGCGCATCTCGACCCCGACAACACATCTCCGGAATGTCTCGACAGGGCACGTCCCGCCGTCGAGGCCTTCATCGCCTCCGCCAAACCATCCGTTACGGTGCGCGATACGTCTGTGCTCGTAGGGCTGACGCGAGCTGATTGCGCGCCGTTCCTCGGCCCGACCGTGCTGCGCGGCGTCGATCTCGCCATTCACGAGGGCGAGATCCTCGGCGTTCTGGGCAGGAACGGTGCCGGCAAGTCCACGCTGGGCCTATGCCTCGCCGGCCTCCTGCCGCTGAGGTCCGGCAAGCGCGAAGGCCCGCCCGGTGGCTATGCCTTCCAGCGCCCCGAGAACCAGTTCACCGCCGGCACGGTACGCGAGGAGCTGCTCACCGCGCTACCGACGCGCATGAGTGCAGGGCAGAAGGCCGTGCATGCAGATGCCGCGCTCGAATCCTGGGGTTTGGCGAGCTTGGCACGGAACCATCCGTTCGAACTGTCGCAGGGCCAGAAGCGCAAGCTCGCACTGGCTTCGCTTACATTGTCCGATCGCTGGCCGCTGCTCGTGCTCGACGAGCCCATGGCCGGGCTGGATGCCCATGGCGCGGCCCTGCTCACGCAGGAAATCGTCGCATTGCGCGAGAGAGGTCGGACCATCGCACTGATCACCCACGACATGGATCTCGCCTTGAAGCTCTGCCCGCGATCTATCGTGATCGGGGAGGGAGGCGTTCTGGCGGATGGCCCCACGCAGGAGCTGATGAGCGATGCCGCTCTTCTTGCGCGTTCTGGGCTCACGGAGCCTGCCTCGGCTCCGGCGGCGCGCTGGCTCAAGGCCGCTGCCCTCCGGTTGGAGACAGCCGCCGCATGCTGACGTCCCTCAACCCGCTTGCGAAGCTTGCCGTCTGCTGCATCTGGCTCATCGCCGCCGTGCTGGTCTTCGATCCACGATTCCAGCTCGCGGCCATTCTGATGCCGGCGCTCGCGCTCGTCGTCCTCCAGCGGACCTCGCCGCTGGTCCTGCTTGCGCTGATGGTGCCGTTCGGCCTGTTCGGCTTCGGCTTTCTCACCACGAGCCTGCTGTTTCGCCAGGAGAGCGACTTCGCCGTCCGCATGGCAGGAGAATCTCTTTTCTCGTCGTCCGAATTCTCGGCAGGCACCACCCTGTTCCTGCGCGCGCTCGCCTGCGGGATGATCTCCGTGTTCTTTGCGCTCACCACCGACCCCGGCCTGTTCGTACGCGCCCTCATGCAGCACGCGAGACTGCCGCCGCGCATCGGCTATTCCCTGTTCGCCGCCATGCAGCTCGTGCCCGATCTGGCCGGTGAGGCGCAGCAGATGCGCCTGGCCCGCGCCATGAAATCCGGCGGCCGCCTGCGGCGGATCCCGAGCCCCTTCGAGCTTATGAGTCTCGTCATCCCGCTGCTCGCCTTCGCCATTCGCCGCGCCGGCCGCACGGCGATCGCCATGGAAGCCAGGGGGCTCAGTCCCGATGCTCCTCGCACTATCATGAACGCGCCGGAGTTTCACGGGCGCGATGCGGTGTTCGTCGCTGTGTCGATCACCGTGTTGGGCCTGTGTGGGCTCGCGACGCTTGGCGACATCTGAGCAGCTGTTCTGGCGAACAGAAGGATCAATATCGGGCAGCAAGTCGTTCGATTTTCGAACTGAATCAGAACATTATAAGCAGCGCTCATCATTTGCTATTGTCGGTCCAGCGGCGGTTTCCTCACGTCTGACAACGGTGCAATGATGAACGCGCAACCGATCACAACTTCATCTCTCAGCAGTCTCGGCTCGGATATCGTGCTCGGTGGTGGCGGCGCCGACCGGCTGACGGGCAGTGATGGGGACGATTGGCTGATCGGCCGCGAAGGTGGCGACTGGATCGAAGCCGGCGCCGGCGACGACGGCCTCGACGGAGGCGCAGGCGGTGACTGGCTCGACGGGGGTCACGGGGATGACATCCTCGTGGGCGGGGACGGTGACGACATCCTGTCGCCAGGTGCAGGAAGCAACACGATCCAAGGCGGCGGCGGGTCCGATCAGATCGACCTGCAGGGTCAAAACATTATCTCCGGCGGCGAGGGTGCCGATCGCTATCGCCTGTACGATTTCGCCGAAGCGGTGACTAGCCCGAGCATCATCAGGGATTTCGAAGTCGGCTATGGCGGCGACATCCTCGACCTCGCTTCCGCGATCGAGGGAGTCGATCCGCGCAACGATACCGAGTATCCCTGGCTCCTGGACCCTGTCCACCCGTTCACGAGCGGTCTCGTCCGTGTCGTGGCCTCCGGGAGCCACACTCTCGTGCAGGTCAATCTCGAGTGGATCGGCAAGGGACCAGGATACGGCACCGTCCTGTGGCTGGAGAATGTCGCGCCGGAGCAGTTGAGCGCATACAACTTCAATCCTGCCTACCATCCGCTCGGTCAGGGATCGAGCACGATCGGTACCGACGGGAACGATACGCTGGCAGGCTCGCTGGACCGCGATATCCTCTCCGGTCTTGGCGGACACGACAGCATCCAGGGCAGCGACGGCGAGGACTGGATCAGCGGCGGCGACGGCAACGACACTCTTTTCGGCGGTCTTGGCGCCGACACCATCCTGGGCGGCGCAGGCGACGATGCGATTCACGGCGACCCATTGTTCTGGGGCGGCGACCACTGGTCCCCGGCACCCAAGCCGGGCGGCGCCGACATGATCGACGGCGGCGACGGCAACGACACGTTCTACGAATGGCGAGGCGGTTCGAACACCATCAACGGTGGCGCGGGCGACGACGTCTTTCACTATGTGTCGAGCCAATCCGACTGGACCGGCCACGAATTCTACCCGGACGAGGCAGTCGATCGCCTCACGGGCGGCCAGGGCCGCGACACCTATCTGATCGGCTATTCGCCCAATTCCCCTGCCGATGTGATCACCGATTTCGCAACGGGCGCCGGAGGCGACATCCTTGATGTTTCGGGCTTGCTTGCGGGCCTTCCAGACTATGTTGGAGGCACCAATCCGTTCCTGACCGGACATCTTGTCCTGGAACAGTCCGGCGCGGACACGATCGTCAAGGCGCTGATCCGCCCCTATTTTGGCGCGGAGGCGCAACTGCAGCCTATCCTCACCCTGGAGAACATCCGCGTCGGCGATCTCACACCGGACAACGTCGTGCCGCCTTACGATCCGAGTGGAACATTCGGAGCCGTCAAGGGAACGGCGCATGCGGACATTCTCGACGGAACCATGTACCCTGAACTCCTCGAAGGTCTCGACGGTGACGACATCGTCCGCGGTCACAATGGGGACGATCGGGTCGAAGGCGGTGCGGGCAACGACTGTCTGGAGGGCGGGGCAGGGGCCGATACCGTCTATGGCGGCATCGGCGAGGATCGCGCCAGCGGCGGCGCCGGTAACGACACTCTCTACGGCGGAGACGGGAACGACCGGCTGCAAGGCGACAACGGCAACGACATCTTGGACGGCGGATGGGGCGACGATCTCATCATGGAGGTCGAGGGCCATCATGCTCTCGGGGCCAACGACGAGTACGTGTGGGGCGGCTCCGGCAACGACACCATCTATGCCGGAGCGGGCAACGACTACGTCGACGGCGGCCAGTCCGACGACATCCTGGTCGGCGGGACCGGCGACGATCTGCTCTTCGACAGCTGGGGTTCGAACCGGATCGACGCCGGTTCCGGGAACGACACGATTTCGTCGGTATCCGACAACTTTCCCGGCAGTTACACGGATGCCTCGATGCAGCCCGGCATCGACACGATCGTCGGGGGCGCAGGAGCGGATCGCTACATCCTCTCCTTCACGCCGACACGGGCTATGGTGGCCGATCGCGTCCTGGACTTCGAGGCGGGAGCGGGAGGCGACGTGATCGATATCTCAATCATCACACCGCGCCTGCCAGGCTATGGGGAGGGCGGCGATCCCTTCGCGGCCGGCCTTCTGCGCCTGACGGAGAGCGACGGCGACGTGCTGCTCCAGGCAAAACTCGCGGCGGGCTTCTCGACCGTCCTCGTACTGGAGAACAGCTCGCCGGAACTGATCTCGCCCGAGAACTTCGACTGGATGGCGTGAGGCACGGCGAGGCCGATCCAGGGGAGGTTGCCATCGGGATCATAGGGAAAAGCAGGCTCTCGAAGTAGAATTCGCGGCGCCGCCCATTCACGAGGCGCTCTCGGCCCGCTACAACTCCGTTTCATCTCCTCGCAATCCGGATCATGAGCCATGGCCGCCAGCGTCACCGACCGTTTCCTTCGTTACGTCGTCATCGACACTCAGTCCGACGCCACGTCTCAGAGCCAGCCGTCCACCGAGAAGCAGAAGAATCTCGGCCGCCTGCTGGTCGAGGAGCTCCATGAGATCGGGATCTCCGACGCGCATCTCGACGACCACGGCTACGTCTATGCGACCATTCCGGCGACGACGAGCAAGAACAACGTGCCGGTCATCTGCTTCTGCGCCCATATGGATACGGCGCCGGATTTCTCCGGCACCAACGTCAAGCCGCAGATCGTCAGGAACTACCAGGGCGGCGACATCCGGCTGCCGGGCGACCCGAACCAGGTCATCCGGGTCTCCGACCACCCGGTCCTGAAGGATCTGATCGGCCACGACATCGTCACCTCGGACGGCACGACGCTTCTGGGCGCCGATGACAAGGCCGGCATCGCCGAGATCATGGCGGCGGCCGAATTCCTGATCAACAACCCGGACATCCGGCACGGCACGATTCGCATCCTCTTCACCACCGACGAGGAGATCGGCCGCGGAGTCGACAAGGTGGATCTGAAAAAGCTCGGCGCCGATTTCGGCTACACGCTGGACGGCGAGACGGCGGGCACCATCGAGGACGAGACCTTTTCCGCCGATGCGGTGGAGATCGCCGTCAAGGGCGTGGCGATCCATCCGGGCTTCGCCTACGGCAAGATGGAAAACGCCATTCGGATCGCTGGCGACATCATCGCGCGTCTGCCCAAGGACATGGCGCCGGAAACCACCAAGGGCCGCGACGGCTTCATCCATCCGACCGGCGTCACCGGCGTGATGGAGAAGGCGAATTTGAGCTTCATCATCCGCGACTTCACGGAGGAAGGCCTCAAGACCAAGGAGGCGCTGCTGGAAAACATCACCAGGGACGTGATGCAGGCCTATCCGGGCTCCAGCTACACCTTCACGGTCAAGGAGCAGTACCGCAACATGAAGGTCGTGCTCGACAAGAACCCGGAGATCGTCGAGTACGCCGTGGAGGCGATCCGGCGGGCCGGCATGGATCCGGTGCGCGGCAGCATCCGCGGCGGCACGGACGGCTCGCGGCTTTCCTTCATGGGGCTGCCGTGCCCCAACATCTTCGCCGGCGGCCATGCCTTCCATTCCCCGCTGGAATTCGTCAGCAGCCAGGACATGGAAAAGGCAGTGACGACCATCGTCGAACTCGCCAAACTCTGGGAAGAGCGCGCGTAAGGCACGTTCCTGCCCGATCGCACTCATCCATCGCTCGGCCGCCGGCTGTTCCATGCACCGGCGGGCTTGCCGTCTCGGAGATGGGAGCCGATCTCGGCCATACGAGGCTTAGTCTTGGAAGGCCATCTCTCGTCGAACCTGGATGGTCATGGCATTGCCGCGCCAGACCACGTTCCTGCCCACCCAGGCATAGGTCCAGATTGCGGGAAGGACACAGTCCCTGACAAGGCAAACCAGAGGGTAGCGCCAGGAAACGTGCCAGCCCTTGCTTCGTGCCAGCATAAATTCGGCGCCATACCAGAGCACGGCCAAACCTGCGAGAGTTGCGAGCAGGTTGTAGTCACTGCTTTGCGCAGCATAGGCTCCAGCCAGCAATGGGAGCGCACCCCCGATCAGAATCTCGGGCGCGAAGAACAGCGGGAACGTGACCCGCCGCAGCCTTGCCCAGCGGATCTGGCGAATCCAGACCTGTCGGGCCGTTCGAGTTCCCAGAGGTTGCTCGAAAGGGGCTGATACCAGATGAACATGCAAGCCCGCCCCACGGACGAGTTTCGTCGCAGCCGCGTCTTCCGCAATTTCGGCTGCAAGCGTCCGGATGCCGCCTTGAGCCTCGAGGAAGCTTCGTCGCCAAAGCATGCTCTTGCCTTGAGCGAATCCGAGACCGAGACTCTCCCCCACATACTGCCAACGGGCTTGCAGGCTGTTCAGGAAGGCGCATTCGACCTCGGCCCAGAATCCGCTGGGTTGCGACCCGATGGGAGTTGAGCAGACGAGCCCCGTATCCGGCCTCCAGCTCGTCAGCAGCTGCTGGATATAGTCCTGGGGCATGAGAACGTTGGAATCGGCAAGGATGACCCATTCCGACCGGGCCGCTTCCCATCCTTTGACGCAGTTGTTGAGCTTGGGATTGGGGCTGATCCTGTCGTCGCCGACGAGAAGGCGGGATGCCACACCGGGATGGTCCGCCATCAGCTTGCGAATGAGCGGCACGACCGGATCGTCCGAACGCGCGACGCAGAAGATCAGCTCGTAGCGCGGATAATCCAGGACGAAGCCTGACGCCAATGTCTGCTCGATGCAGGGCTCCAGACCGCAAACCGGCCGGACGATGGTCACAGGCTCGACCGGCCCGTCAGGCGGAGGGAGCTTCGATGGAGCGCGGATCCGCAGCGCTGCGAGGATGATGCTGATCAGATTGACGAGCGACAGGATGAGGCACAAGAGCGCTGCTGCTTCGGTCACTAAGCCTCTCCTGGAGAGCCGGCATTGGCCGATCATGACGATCTGTGCTGGATAGATAGTCGCCTCGACAGTTGTGTGACTGTTATCTGTCAGATTTATTGCAATGCGATCTGGAGCTGCCTCCGCAAGAGAGCCCCCGGCAAAGCCGGGGGCCTTTGTTGTCAGAGCACGAAGTCGGCGGCCGCGAAGGTGTGGGCGCCGAGGGTCTTGATCGTGAAGTCGGCATACCCGTCGCCATTGACGTCGCCGGCCACGTAAGTGTTGCCGCTCGACTGGTAGGCCTTCAGCTCGCCGGCGACCTTGTGGAAGCCCTGGGCGCCGATGAACGTGAACGCCTGGTTCCCGGACACGCGCGTGCTGGCGTCGATCCCCGACAGGCTGATCTTGTCGGTGCCGTGAACAAAGTCGCTGACGGTGTCGCCGTTGGCTTCTGATGCGGTGTCGAACACGAAGGTGTCGTTGCCGGAGCTGCCCCAGAGCACGTCCCGTCCGCCATTGCCGTTCAGCGTGTCGTTGCCGGACGTGCCGTACAGCGTGTTGCTGTAGCTGTTGCCGACGATGGATTGCCCGGTGGGCGTGGTCGGCGTCGTGGGAGTGGTCGGCGCCGTGGTGCCGACGTCATTCGCCTCGGCCCGCTCGGTGGCGTTCGGCGTGCCGAAATTCTGCGTCACGAACACGACCTTGTAGCCGTTGATCGTGCCTTCCTTCAGGCCGATCCCCATCTCCTCGAACGAGCCGTTGACGATGTTGGCGTAGTGGCCCGGCGAGTTCATCAGGTTGGTGTGCAGTTGCCTGACGGTCGCCTCCGTCATCCCGCCGCTCACATAGGCGATGTTCTCGCCCCAACCCTGCCATCCGTAGCCGGCCGACGTCATGCGGGCGCCGGCGCTGGAGCCGTTCACGCCGGTGTGGGAGAAGGTGTCGGTCTGATCCATCCATGCGCTGTGCGCGTCGGACGAATCCAGAAGTTCGCCGTCGAAGGTGAGCGGCTTCACACCGGCATTGGCGCGCGCCTCGTTGACGAGCTGCAAAAAGAGAGTCTCTAAATTGGTTGGTGTCGCCATTCTTGAAATGCCCCTTGGAAGAATGTCTTAGGCTAACATTCCGCCGCAACGGATTGGTCTTTTCGGACGCCGGAATGCACGTTGGCGCATGGCCCGGCAATGTGTTGACAATGTGATCGGCGGCGCAGCGCGTTTGGCGGCCGTTTAAGAGTTTGTTCACCATAAGAACGAGAAATGGGACATGCCGCATGCGATGAGGGGGATCCTGCGTTAGGTTGAGGAGTTCCCAGGACAAACCATTCATTTCGCACGACATCGCGTGGGCACGATCCATTATGTTGCGTTTCCTCATTCTCCTTACCCTCGTTGCGGTTTTCCTCCATCTGTACGGGCCGGTTCTGTTCGGCCGGGCGCCGCTATTGAGCAAGCTGAAACGCATTCCGATCCAGATCGGCGTCTTCGTCGTTCTGGCGCTCACGACCATCAACGGGTTCCGCGGCGATCCGCAGGCCGCCGAGCCGCAAGTCTCCCCGGCAACGCAGGTGCCCGAAGTCGAGACGACCGCCGCCATCACGCAGCCCGTCGCCGTGGAGCCCCTACAGCCGAAGGATGCGGCGGCGGCCTGCGTCGAGCAGGCTTTGAGCGAAGCCCGCGCCACGGAGGACCTCGTCGGCCAAACCTGGCTCTCGTCCGTCGAAGGCTTTCTCGAGACCGCGCCCGGTGAGGTGACGGTGCAATTCGCCGTCGGCCCGAGGGTAGGGCCGCCGAAGGGGCCTCAATGCCGGTCCGAGGCGCGCCTCACCTGCGCGGTCGCCGGCCGGGATGTCAGGCCCGTCACGCCCGTTCACATGACGGGCGCGCAGATCGCCTGCTGAGGCGATCGGTCTCCATCGTCTGCGGCGTTTCGGCCGGAGCCAGGCGAGAACGATCAAGCAGAGTTCAACACCGCACAGGTGCCAAGTCCATGGACATGGCTCACGCGTCGGTTATGTGAGACCCCATGGGCGGCATCCATGCCGCCGACCTCACACCATGGGAGACCTGATCGTGATCACGACGACTCGCCGCCAAGCCCTTCTCGCTGCCAGCACCCTCTTGGCTGGATTAGGCCTGAGCTTGGCACCAGCCGCTGCCCAGACCTTCCCGACTCGCCCGATTACCATGGTGGTGCCCTTTGCCGCCGGCGGCTCCACCGACGTGGTTGCCCGCATCATCGCCCAGAAGATGTCCGAAGGCCTGGGACAGCAGGTGATCATCGAGAACGTGGCAGGCGCCGGCGGCAGCACGGGCGCGGCCCGGGTCGCCAAGGCGGAGCCCGATGGCTACACGATCCTCATGGGCACGGTGGCCACGCACGCGCTGAACCCGCTCATGCTCAAGCGCAAGCCCTATGATGCCGTCACGGACTTCACGCCCGTCTCCCTCCTCGTCCTCGTGCCCAACGTGCTGGTGGTTCACCCCAGCCTGCCGGCCAAGACGGTGCCCGAACTGGTTGCCTTGCTGAAGGCCGACCCGTCCAAATACAACTATGCGTCCTCGGGCGTCGGAACGCCGCTGCATCTGTCGGGCGAGCTGTTCAAGAGCATGGCCAAGGTCTCGATGCAGCACATCGCCTATCGCGGCTCGGGCCCTGCCCTGAACGACGTGGTGGCCGGCCAGGTGCCGATCATGTTCGACAATCTGCCGTCGGCCTCCGAGTTCATCCGGGCGGGCACCCTGCGCGGCATCGCGGTGACCACCAAGGAGCGGGCGCCGTCCTTCCCGGACATGCCCACCATCGCCGAGGGCGGGCTTGCCGGCTACGAGACCTATACCTGGAACGCGCTCTTTGCTCCGCCCAGCACCCCGAAGGCGGTGGTGGATCGGCTGAACGCCGAGGCGATCAAGGCCGTGAAGGACCCGGCCGTCCAGGAGCGGCTCAAGACCTTCAGCGCCACGGTGGTCGGCTCTACTCCGGAAGCCCTGGGCGAGCACGTCAAGACCGAGGTCGCCAAGTGGACCCCGGTCGTGAAGGAAGCCGGCGTCCAGATCGATTGATTCGGCCTTTGCTTACGACGCTCCTCCCGGCGACAGGCCCGTCGTCGGGAGGGCGAACGCCGCCGCGGTAATGTTGGATGAAACGCGCGCCGCTTCAGTGAAGCGCGGACATCATGCGCCGGATGGTCGCCTGGAGGAGCTCCAGGGCGGAGTCCCTCTGGTCGTGGCCGACGAGCACGGCAAGGAAAGCATCGCCCCGGCCCATCATCGCCGTCTCGAGCACGGCATAATAGGCGAGATCCCGGGTCCGGCCGCTGGCCTGATCCTGGAGAGAGCTGATCGCTTCGATGATCCCGAAAGACTGGCCGTTGCCGATGAGGTCGCAGGCCTTCCTCAACACGCCGAGGACCGTGGTTTCCATGACAGTGCCCCTCTACAGCCGGTTCGCCCCGGCCTCATTCTGTTATGATGGCGGTCGCCCGGGCGAGCCTGAGCGCCGGCCATGAGAATATCATAACAATTTGACGACGGTCATCCTTATTGTCGCGTCGGGCAGGGCAGGCGAATGCAAGCGCCCCGGCCCATGAGGGGCCGAGGCGCCCAAAGCACCGATCCGACGTTTGATGGAGCGTCAGCGCGCCTTCACCGCATGGTCGGGGAAATCGCTGAAGAGGCCGTCGACGCCGAGTGCATAGAAGGCCTTGTACTCCGCCGCCGGCTCGCCCTTGAAGTCGGACGTCAGGCGCTTCGGCTCGCTGCGGAAGGTCCAGGTGAACACCTGTAGGCCAGCCGCATGGGCGTCCTTGACGACGTTCGAGGGCTCCACGAGCATGCGGTCGCGCTCGTCGGTCGCGCCGTCGTTGTTGAGATCGTCGGGCTTGCCATCGTTGTTCCGGTCGACCTGCCGGCTCGCCAAGATGTACGGCTTCCAGGGAGCGACGATGTCCGCATAGGTCTTCACCTCGGCCAGGCCCTCCTTGGTCAGCAGGTCCTTGTTGGTACGCTTGTCGCCGATCACCACGAAGTCGTAAGGCTGCGCATAGGGAGCCTCCATCACCATGTTGCCGTCCTTGTCGACGTCGGCGCCGTCGACGAGCTGCGCCAGGCGCACGTCGATCCGGCTGTTCAGGTACCTGAGATTGGCGGTCTCGAAGCTCTGGATCACCACAGGCGCGTCCTTGGACGTCCAGCCGGCTTTCGTGAGCACGGCGACGAGGCGGTCCTCGATGGGAAGACCGAGCGCCGCGTGGAAGGTGGGGTGCTTGGTCTCGGGCGCGATGCCGATGGTGCGTCCGCGGGCCGCCGATTCCTTCTTCACCAGGTCGATGACCTCGTCCAGGGTCGGGATCTGGAACTGGCCGTTCTTGGACTGATCGCGGTCCGCCATGGCCTGCTTGGCGCGCAGCTGCTTGATCTCGGCGAGGGTGAAGTCGCCGGCGAACCAGTCGGTCGTGTCGACGCCGTCGACCTTGCGGGTCGTCTTGCGGGATGCGAATTCGGGACGGTTGGCGACATCGGTCGTGCCGCTCAGCATCGGCTCATGACGGGCGATGAGCACACCGTCCTTGGTGACCACGAGATCAGGCTCGACGAAGTCGGCCCCCATCTCGATTCCGAGCTTGTAGGCCTCCAGGGTGTGTTCCGGAAGGTAGCCGCTGGCGCCGCGATGGGCGACGACGATCGTCGGCTGGCCGCTCAGCGTCTTCTCCTGCGCCATGGCCGGCCCGAGCAGGGCTGGCAGCGAGACGGCGAGGGTGCTCAAAAGTGCAATGTGCTTCATGGATCCTGTTCCTCCTGGACCGGTCACCTGCCATTGGCCCATGACATCCCGATGACGGAACGGCTCGATCCTGACGACAGGCTTGCAGAGGAGAGTCTTACACTATCGTGGAGGACGGAATAGGTGGATCCGACCGCCGTTCATCGGCCGCATTCGGAGCTGCTGGATCCCGAAGCCGCCACTGGCAATCCAGTGGCGGCTTCGTCTCATGACAGGCGTGAACGTCAGATGATCGTCACGTCATTGATGTTGGTGATGCCCTGGACCACCACGATGTCGGCGTCAGCGCCGACAAGGGTCAGCTGAAGGTTGCCGCCGACGACCGCGTTGCTGGCCACGTCTGCGTCGATCACATCGAACTCGGCTTCGCTGTAGCCGATGATGAGATCGGTCTCCGTCACGCCGTTCGCGGTCGCGCCACCGAAGACGAATGTATCGCCGCCGAGACCGCCGGTCAGGGTGTCGTTTCCGGCGCCACCATCCAGAGTGTCGTTGTCGGCATCGCCGAGAAGGGAATCGTTGCCCGCGCCACCGGTCAGCGTGTCATTCCCAGCACCGCCGCTGATCTCCACCGCAACGGCGGCGTTTGTCTGAGCCGCGGCGCTGATAGAGTCGTTGCCCCCGAGACCATCGACATCGACGCGCTCGACATTGGTGGCATCGACCGTGATGCTGCCGAGATCGCGGAAGAACTGGAACCCGCCACCGGCCAAGGTCGTGACCGTCATGACCTCGGCGCCGTCCGACCCGTTGAAGATCAGCGTGTCGGTCCCGGCGCCCCCGTCGAACGTGTCGTCACCGTCGCCGGGATCCCACCGGAAGCTGTCGTTCCCGAGGCCGCCGGACGCGGTGTCGTCGCCCCCGTTGCCGAGCATCGTGTCGTTGCCGTCGCCGCCGTCGAGACTGTCGTTGCCATCGCCGCCGTCGAGATTGTCGTTGCCGCCGCCGCCGCCAAGACTGTCGTTGCCGGCACCACCGATCAGGCTGTCGTCGCCGGCGCCGCCGCTGATGTCCAGCACGACGGCGGCGTTGGTCTGACCGGAACCGTCGATGGTGTCGTTGCCGCCGAGGCCGTCGACCTCGACGCGCTCCACATTGGTCGTGTTGACCGTGATGTCGCCCACATCGCGGAAGAACAGGAAGCCGCCACCCGCCAGGGTGGTGATCGTCATCCGCTCGTTGCCGTCGGAGCCGTTGAAGACCAACGTATCCGTGCCGCCGCCGCCGTCGAAGGTGTCGTCACCGTCGCCGGGATTCCAGGTGAAGCTGTCGTTGCCTTCTCCGCCGGATGCGACGTCGTCGCCGGTTCCGCCGCGCAGGTCGTCGTTGCCGTCGCCGCCATCGAGGGTGTCGTTGCCGGCACCGCCCAGCAGGGTATCATTGTCGCTGCCGCCGAACAGGCGGTCGTTGCCGTTGCCGCCGTCGAGAGAATCGTTCCCTCTGCGACCGAGGAGGCGATCGTGACCGTTGTTGCCGAACAGCCGGTCATTGCCGTTGCCGCCATCGAGCGTGTCCTGGCCGCTGCCGCCGAGCAGCCAGTCGCGGCCGTCATTGCCGAACAGGCGATCGTTGCCGCTGCCGCCCTCCAGGGTGTCGTTGCCGCTGCGGCCAAGCAGGCGGTCGTGGCCGTTGTTGCCGAACAAACGATCGTTGCCGCTGCCGCCGTCGATGGTGTCATTGCCGCCCAGGCCGGACAGGCGGTCGTTGCCGCCTCTGCCGAAAATTCGGTCCGTGCCATTCGTGCCAATCAGAGTCTCGCGACGTCCCGTGCCAATAATGCGTGCCATTCGATCCTCCCGGTCATGGGAACTTTGCTTATGCGGAACTCAGACGCTCACTACACCTTTTGCAGTACACCTTTTTCAGTATGCGATCCTGTAGAGACGGGCATTCATTCCTTTCGATAAGTACATATTGAACGGAGCGATCTCTGAGCGATCATTCTCTGTTAAGGAATTCCTGGCCTCTACTAAGGAGCGCACTTCTCTTCATAACTCTTTTGGTCATGACGAAGCGTATTTATCTCGACATTACATGCGGGTACGCATCGAGATTGCGCAAAGACATATCGCGAGAATAAGTCCATTTAGCGTCAAAGGCCGAGCGCCCTTCGCGGACGCCATCCCGGCGCTGCGTCCGGTCGGCATCCCGGCCAGGGCTCACGGGATTGACAGCGGAGCGGTCCGAGCCGCACAGGGTGATGGCGCACCGGGAGGAAAGGTTTTGGTCAAGCGGATTGGTTCACAAGCCTGGCGGGTCCAGGTCTCGGACGATGGCGCCATCGTGGCGCTGGGGATTCGCGCCGATACGGGCAGGGAATACGAGGTCCTTCTCGGCACGGTGGATTCCACGCCCATCGTGACGGACCTGCTCAACGAGATGGTGCGCACCCATCGGGACAAGCCGCCTCGGACCTTTGCCGCGGACGCGGGGCCGAACCACGCCAAGAGCGTGCCGGTGCAGCCCCTGAGCACGCGGATCGAGCAGGGCGGCGACAAGCCCGTCCTGGTGCTGGATTTCGGCGGAACGGTTCTCAAAGTGGCGATCGATCCCGCCCAGCTCCGGCAGGCCCTGTCCGCGCCCGCGACCTAAGGCTGAACGGCGGCCGCCCGGGCGAGCGTCCGGAGGCGGAACGAAGCGCCACAGGCGCATGGCCGATGACGCTCCGATCCGGTGAGGCCTATCCCAGGGGGAAGAGGCTGTCGACATCGACGGCGGTGTTGACCGCCGTCTGATTGATCAGGTTGGTGGAGATCTGGAAGTTGAAGTCCGGCCCGCCGGATCCGGAATCGACGAGAGCATCGGGATCGTTGATGCCCGCTGCCTGAGCCGAACTCGCGTCGCCGTCCAGCGCCGTGTTGACGGCCGTCTGGTTGACGACGTTCGTGTCGAGCTGGACGTTGACCTCCGGTCCGCCGGAATACCAGTCCCAGCTGCCCCCAGTATCGAAGATCAAATCGGAATCGTTGATGCTGGCCGCTTGGCCGGACGTCGCGTCGGCGCCGACCCCGGTATTGGCGGCTGTCTGGTTGATGTCGTTAATCGAAATCTGAAAATTTGGCATGAGTGACCTCATCACGTCGGCGTTGCACTTTGTACCGCCCGAGACATCCTCTCAGTTGGCGATCGTCCAAGCTTGAACGACTTCTATCGCGATGGCTGTGAACCGCGTCACAGCCGTCGATCGTTCCGGTGAACTGGCGATGGCGGCAGGCGGCTCAGGGTCTCTGAGTGCTCGAGCCCAGCAAAAAGCCCTCCCAGAGGGCTGGGAGGGCTGGAGCGGAGCGCCGTCGGCTGGTGCTTGCGGCGCTCCGGGAAACGGCGGTCCTTAGAACACCGGGTAGTAGTCGTGGCCCATGTCGACGAGCGTGTCGCCGTCGCTGATGGTGGCCACCTGGGCCGAGGTGGCGCTGCCGCCGACGGCGTTGTTGACCGCATGCTGGTCGATGGTGTTGTAGGACAGCTGCTCATTGTAGCCGCCGCCGAACCAGCCGCCGCCGGCATCGAGGAGCTGGTCGGGGTCGGCGATGCCAGCCACCTGGGCCGACGTCGCGTTGCCGAAGAAAGCGTTGTTGAAGGCGTCCTGGTCGATGGTGTTGTCGGACAGCTGGAAGTTTTCCATGGTAGTTTCCTCTTCGGTTAAGCGTTGCTCTCAGTACCGCCTGAGATCTTCTCTCCGTTGGCGATGATTGGAATTTGCCTTACTTCCGAGGATCGGGCTGTGAACTGCTTCACACCTGCGATTTTTCTGAAAATTTTTCGATCAAGGGCCGGAGCAGGGGGCTGGCGCGGCGTCTTGCGCTGCAGAAGGCCGCACGGCGACGGCGGTGGAATGCGGCCTGATTGCAGGAACCAGCACCTCCCGTCTGAGTTCAGACCCTAGAGCATCGCGCGGACCCGAAGGGCCGCTCCGCGAAAAGTGGACCCGGTCTTCGCTGACGCGGCCCTTTGGGTCCGCGCTGAGCGATGCTCTCATTTATGGAGGAAGCATCGTGCGGGCCCTCTGGCCCCGCGAAAAGCGATGCCCATTTACTATGCCGGCGCATCGATCGGCGCGGACCCGAGGGCCGTGCCGGTGTCAGGCCAGGAGAGCACGATGGGAACTCGCAGTTGGACGGCACTGGCACTGGTTGCGCTTGCCGTCGTGGTGATTTTCTTCGCCCTGCGCGAAACGCATTCCGACCCGCAGAGCGCGCCGGGACGGGCTGCGAGCCAGGAGACGATCAAGCCGGTCCCGTCCAATCCGGATCTCGTCACGCCGCGCCATCCTGCCAATCCAGCTCCGACGCAGCCCTGACTTGACCTCAAGGCCGCGGCATTGAGGCTCACGCTCGCGATGGATTCCAATGGCCGAGGCGCCGGCTGAGCCAGTCCTGGGCGTCCTCCAGATCGGCGAAGGTCGGCCGCTCGATCCCGTCCACCGGGCCGAAGCCGGCCTCCAGATACCATTGCCCGTGAGCCACTTCGTTCTGCTCGGAGGGATGGGTCAGCACCGCCAGGACTCGATGCGCCTTGTCGAACACCAGCACGACCTCTTCGTCCCAGCCGTTCGCAACGCACACGGGTTGAAGGGCAAGGCTCATCGAGGTGCTTCCCTCTGAAGGTGCAGGTACGTGGGATCGAAGTCTCCCACTTCCCTCAACCTCTCCCAATCAAGAATGTTGAGCTGCTCGTCCTTCAGCTCGATGAGCCCCTCGCTGCGGAGCGCCTGCAGGACCCGGTTGATGTGCACGGTCGAGACGCCGAGGGCATCGCCGAATTCGGCCTGGGTGATCGGGAGCTCGCAGGCATGGTCCTCGGCCAAGCCGACGGCGCGCAGGCGCATCAGCATCTCGCACAGCACATGGGCCATGCGGTGATAGGCCTCGCGCCGACCGACATTCACCGTCCATTCCCGGAAGATCGCCGCGTCGACCAGGGTCTCGCGCCAGAACGCCGCGGCAAAGCGGTAATGTCTCCGGCAGAGGTCGTGCAGGATCTCGTGCTGGATGAACCCGACCCGGCAGGGGGTGAGGGTACTGATGCTGGTGTCCAGCACCTTCAGGTGCAGGCTCTGCAGGTCGGGGATGTCCCCCGGGACCGTGAAGGATACGATCTGGCGCCGGCCGTCTCCCGTGACCTTGTAGGCGCAGGCGAGGCCGCTCAGGATGAGGCAGCACCGGGAGGGCCGGTCGCCTTCGCGTACGATGTCCTGATCCTCCTTGAGCGCCGCCACCTGCATGGGTAGGCTCAGGAGCGCCTCGCGCTCCTCTTCGGTAAGCGTGAAGATGCTCTCCAGCTTGCTGATGAGCGGAGAGTATTCGTGAGGGGAAGAAGCGCGCATGACGGTGCTCCTCCTGTTTCAGGCGGGAGCACACGTCTCTCAGTCGTCAGCGCCCAAGATCGATTGCCGACAATGGGGAGAACTATGGCACGAATGTTAACTCTTGTCTTTAAGCCATGTTGGTTTCTTGAAGAACATGGCTGTCCAGCTCGACCTTCCCCGTTCATCATTTTTTCGCGTGAGGAGCGCCCTGAACGGTCACGTTCCCGATCTCGATGCTTTAGCCGATCTGCTCGAGGATGATGGCGCGGATTTCTTCGCGCGTGAGACTGCTTTGATGGGGCTGCCACGCCGTACCGGACTTGTGTGGTTGCTTCGAGGTCGAGGGCTGGAAGGATGCCTTGACCGGCTTCGTATGGGCGATCGTCTTCATAATGTCCTTGGGAGGGCTTCGGCGTCGGGCCGAGCCGATAGGGTTGATTGTCGATGGAGTCGCATGCGGTGCAAAGCGACGGATCCGCCGCGTCGTTCGACGCAGCGACCAAACTTCAAAGATGCGGAAAGCAGGCTCGGCGCTCGATCATGAGCTTCAGAGAGCAGGCCGAACATGTCGGTTGGATGATCGCAATATGGATCATGTTTCGCATAAAGGCAAGATGTAAAAGATAAAAAGAACAGAAAAAGAAAGAAAATCGCCTTGTAAAGACTCTATCGCCCGGTGTTTGACTTTCTGCCGGGCTGCATTTTCCCGTTGATCGGGCAGATTACTGTGTCATCCTGCCTTGTATTTGCCGCAAGGGTCGCCTAGATAGCCCTTATCGACATTTGGCCGGACAATCGGGCCGTTACGCCTTGGTCTTCCAGGCGCACGTTCAGACCCTCTTCCCAAACATCGACGAACCCGAGCGAGAGGTCGTGCTTTGCCCCCTTTTTGCTCACGTGCACTTCAAGCCTTACCAAGGATACTCCCATGATCACGGGCACCGTTAAGTTCTACAACGATCAAAAAGGCTTCGGCTTCATCCAGCCGGACGACGGCAGCAAGGACGTGTTCGTCCACGCCACCGCGCTCGAGCGCGCCGGCATCCGCGGCCTGCGCGAGGGCCAGAAGGTCTCCTTCGACACCGCAGAGGACCGCCGCTCCGGCAAGGTCGCCGTCAACAACATTCAGGGTTGATGATGGTTCGGCACTTCACACGAGTGCAGCCTATGGAGCCGCTCCCGAGGGGAGCGGCTTTCTTTTTTCCCACGCCATCCTCGGATGGCTGACGCGGCGAGGAAGTGATGAACACGTTTCGAAGGGCTCAAGCCAAATCGGTGATGTTCGTGGTGGATTACAACGATGCGCGCCGGGCCTATCTCTGGATCGACAATCCCGAAAAGGCCTCCGATCCGCGCGTCGTCGAAACGCTCGCACGCGCGCAGCAGGAGCAGGGCACCCTCCCGGGAGGCACCATCACCAGCATCAGGCGTGTCCGATAATCGGCACGCGGTGGTTTCCGCAACGTTCTTATGATCAGCAGGTGACATGAAAACCAAAGATTTCGGCGAGCGCCTCAAGACGGCCCAGAGTGCGAAGCAGGCCATGGTGGCCAAGTTCCGTCAGCGGCCGGGGCCGGACGATCCGGCGGTGGCCGAGCGTCAGGCCACCCGCGCCGCCGTCGCCGTCGCGCGGGACGCCCGCAAGGCCGAACGGGAAGCCGAGCGCCTGGCCGAGAACGAGCGCGCGGCCGCCGAGCGTGCGGCGCACGCGGCCGAAAAGGCGGAGCAGGAGAAACGCGCGGCTGCGGAACAGGAAGCCGACCACGCCAAGCGGGAGGCGGAAAGCAAGGCCGCGCGCGACGCTCGCTACGCGGCCCGCAAGGCACGTCAATCGTAGCGCCGCCGGCGTGCTTACCGGCCTGAACCGATGCGGCAACAACAGGAGACTGACAGATGATCCACAAATTCAAGATGCGGCAGATGGTGCAGCTGAAGCAGCCTGGTTTCACCGACACGCGGACGAACTCCAGCAATGTCTATGAGGTCGTGCGGCTCATGCCGGCCGATCAGACGGGAGAGTTTTCGTATCGGATCAAGTCGGGCCCCACCGAGCGGGCGGTTCGGGAAGGCGAGATCCGCAGCGTCTAGCCGCCGGGCTTCGGCACAACGGCTCGAGACCTCCACCCAAACGAATGACGCCGCGGGCACGACGTCCGGCCGGCGTCGAGAAAGGACATCCTTTGCAGGTTTTCGTCAGAGACAATAACGTCGATCAGGCCCTTCGGGCGCTCAAGCGAAAGATGCAGCGGGAAGGGATCTTCCGCGAGATGAAGGCGCGGAAATCCTACGAGAAGCCCTCCGAGCGGAAGGTCCGCGAGAAGGACGAAGCGATCCGTCGCGCGCGCAAGCTTGCGCGCAAGCAGGCGATCCGTGAAGGCCTGATCGCGGCGCCCAAGCGCCCCGCGCGCCCGGGGCGCGGACCAGCCGGCCTTGCCCGTCCTGCCGCACCGGCTCCGAAGCCCGCCCCGTAAACGCATCCGCGATCCCGCTGCGCCCGGACGCTCACCCCTCCGGGCGCCGGTCCGCGCCCCGGATCACGTTCCCGCGCCCGATCAGATCCGGCAGCGGGTTTTCTCGAGCGACGGCTTGCGGCTACACTCCTGGAACTGGCGCGACGCGTGCCAGCTCTTCCTTTGTCGGCTCCGCGCCGTCGATGGATAGCGTCCGGCGACACATAGTCCGCCGGACGCGATGACGCATCAGCCGCGCCGCGCCGCCTCGATCGCCGCGACGTCGATCTTCCCCATGTCCATCATCGCGTCGAAGGCGCGTTTGGCCTCGGCGCCGCCGGCCGCCATGGCCTCCGTCAGGACCCGCGGGGTGATCTGCCAGGAGATGCCCCACCGGTCCTTGCACCAGCCGCACGCGCTCTCCTGGCCGCCGTTGCCCACGATGGCGTTCCAGTAGCGGTCGGTCTCCTCCTGATTCTCGGTGGCGATCTGGAACGAGAAGGCCTCGTTGTGCTTGAACATGGGGCCGCCGTTGAGGCCGATGCAGCGGACGCCCGCAACGGTGAAGTCCACCGTCAGCACGTCGCCCTCCTTGCCCGACGGGAAGTCGCTGGGGGCACGGTGCACGGCATGCACCGCGCTGTCGGGAAAGGTCTCGGCATAGAAGCGGGCGGCCTCCTCGGCGTCCTTGTCGTACCAGAGGCAGATCGTGTTCTTCGCCATGGCGTGTTCCCTCGTGCTATGAGGCCGATTCTCCGGCCTCGTCCTCCGCTCCCGCGAGCTTAAGCCAGCGAGCCGCCTTTCTCCACCCCTGACGGATCCGCCCCGCTGCTTCCGGCTTGCCGGAACACGCCCTGCACCACGTTCCCGCGCCCGATCAGCTCCGGCGGCGGGTTCTCCCAATCGACCGCCTGCGGCGCCCGTCCGTGCTAATAGACCATCCAGCGGCCCTCAGGGTCCTGGTACATCCATCAGGTCGGCCTTTCGACGCTTCGCAGGAGAAGTCAAAGAAGTCTCGGGTTTCTGTCAGAGACTTAGACAACAGGAGCCTGAACCGTACAAACGACGCCTGTCGGGGCAAATGCAATGTCCACTTGGCCATCGAGGTCATTGGCCAGACTCCGCTCGATCAGGCGCGATCCGAAGCCTCGCCGGCGTGGCGAGACGACAGGCGGGCCACCGGCCTCCGTCCAGCGCAGGTTCAGCACGGGCGGTGCAGCGCCGTTCTGTACTGTCCATGACACATGGATCGTCCCGGTCTTATTCGACAAGGCGCCATACTTCACCGCATTGGTTGCCAGTTCATGCAGCGCCATCGCCAGCGCGAGCGACATGCGGGGCGTCACGCGCACATGCGGGCCGGCGATGTAGAACCGGTTTTCGCCTGAGATCTGGTAAGGCTCAAGAGCCTTCTCGACGACTTCCACCAGATCCGCTCCATCCCAACTCTCACGGGTGAGCACGTCGTGCGCTCGGGAGAGGGCAAGAAGCCGTCTCTCCAGCGCATCACGCGCATCATCCTTCGTGTCCGACGTGCGCAAGGTCTGGGCCGAGATGGATTGCACGGTCGCGAGGGTGTTCTTCACCCGGTGGTTCAATTCGTCGATGAGCAGGCGTTGATGCTCGGCGGCGCGCTTTTCCTTGTCGAGACCAGCCCTTAAGCGTTCCTCGCCCCGATGCAGGTCCTCGAGTCGCGCTCGCGCCTCGTATTGCCGCCGCCGCCCGCGCAAGGCGGACCGGGCGACGCTCACCAGCGTTCCTGGATGGAACGGGCGCTCCAGAAAGACGACGTTGCCGAGAACTTCGGACAAACGTGCCAGAGCTGGATTACGCTCGATGCCGCCGCCGCGGAGAGTGAGGAGCACGAAGGCAAAATCCGACCAAGGGGGCTGATCCGACAGCCAGCGGGAAAGGTCCTTCAGGTCTGTTGTCCGAAACGCTTCGTCGGTGACGAGCGCAAAGCCGGCGCCCCGCGCGATCTCGCGCACGAGCGCCGGCATGTCGGGACAGATTTCTGCCGTAATGCCGACGCTTTGCAGAATGTTCGCAGCGACAGCGGCATCACGTCCATGAGGCGCCAGGATGAGCGCGCGCTCCGAAAGCGAGTGGAGACAGTCTTTCATGCTCAGCGGTCTTTGAGCAGCCGGGCGCGGTCGCCATCGGCGAAGACCGGCGTGCCGCGCAGGATGCCCTGGAAGCCCTCCAAGGGTTCGCCTAGAGCAATGCCCTTGTCGGTGATCCGCATCTCGCGGATGGTGTTCTCGTGCGAACCGAACCGCTTCTTGATGATCGAAATCGCCCGCCTGACCTGACCGAATGCCTCGAAGTAGCGCAGCAGGATCACGGTATCGGCGAGGTACGTGACATCGACCGGGGACTTCATGTCGCCAACAAGTCCATGCTGCGCGACCGTCAGGAACGTCGAAACGCCCTGCCGGTTCAGGTATTGCAGCAGCTCGTGGATGTGCAGGGTCAGGAACTGCTCCTCCGGCATGGCAGCCTGATAGCCGTTGAGACCGTCGATGACGACCGTCCTTACGCCATGGCGATGGATCTTGGTCCGGACTCGGTCGGTGAATTCCCCAGGCGAGAGCTCGGCCGCGTCGACCTGCTCGATAAACAGGTTGCCGGAGGCACACAGCGCCTCCAGGTCGATGCCAATCAGCCTGGCCCGATCAATCAGGAGGCCGAGCTCCTCGTCGAAGATGAACAGTGCCGCCTTTTCACCGCGCTCTGCCGCCGAGATGGCGAACTGCACCGTCAGAAGGGACTTCCCCGTACCGGCTGGTCCCATCACCAACGTGCTCGAGCCCTGCTCGACGCCCCCACCGAGGAGCGCGTCGAGTTCCGAAATCCCGCTTGTGAGCACATCGCGCGCGAAGCCCGTCTTGTGCTCGCCGGAGACGAGGCGCGGAAACACTTGAACGCCTCCGCTGGCGATGATGTAGTCGTGGAACCCGCCCCGGAAGGACTGGCCCCGGTACTTGATCACCCGCAAGCGGCGGCGCTCGGCGCCGTAATTGGGCGTCAGTCCCTCCAGGCGGATCACCCCGTGGGCGAGGCTGTGCACGGTCTTGTCGTTGGTGTCCGTGGTCAGGTCGTCGAGCAGGAGAACCGTCGCGCCCTGACGCGCGAAGTAGTGCTTCATCGCCAGGATCTGGCGGCGGTAGCGCAGGGAGCTTTGTGCCAGAAGCCGGATCTCCGACAGGCTGTCGATCACAATACGGAGCGGCTTGGTCCGGTCGATTGTATCGAACACCGCCTTGGTGGTCTCGCCAAGTTCGAGATCGGACGAGTAGAGCAGGCTCTGCTGGTGCTCGTCGTCGAGCAGACTCTCCGGCGGCACGAGTTCATACACGTGAATGCCATTGCCGAGGGTCCAACCATGGGATGCCGCACCATCCCGCAGCTCTGCCTCGGTCTCGGACATCGTGATGTAGAGACCCGTCTCTCCGGATTGGGCCCCGTCGAGCAGGAACTGAAGGGCAATGGTGGTCTTGCCCGTGCCGGGGCTGCCCTCCAGAAGATAGACATGGCCGGGTGCCAAGCCTCCGACGAGAATGTCGTCGAGGCCCACAACCCCAGTCCGCGCTTTCAGCGTGGCCTGCGGCTTAGCGATCATGATGAAGTCCGATCTCGGCCTGAAGAGCGGCCGGAAGCGTGTGGGTCGGGATCAGTCCGAGCAGCCCTGAGAGCGCCTGCTCCGCGTACCAAAGGTCGTGCTGCTGCTGCCGATTGAGCCAGAACCGAGGCGTCGTGCCCGAAAGGCGAGCAAGGCGGGTAGCCATCTCCGGACTGATTGCAGCCTTGCCGGCAAGGACGCGGTGGAGGGTCTGGCGAGCGATTCGAAGCTCACGGGCGGCCTGACTGACGGACAGACCAAGGCCAGGCAGGATCCGATCCCGCAAGATCCATCCAGGGTGGAGCGGAGCCACCGGAAGAGGCTCTTGAGAACGGGGCATGATCCTGCCTCTGTGAAACCGATTGTCACGTTATGGGTGACAGGTCGCGAAAGACAAGGCCTGTCGCCGGCCCTAGGGCGACAAGTCCGTTGCAGCCCGCGATCCGGGTGAAGCGTCGTGGTTCTAAAACCTGCCTTCAGAGCCGAAGGACGGCTTCGGCGACAGAACTATCTCCAATCGATCACGTGTGCGTCCGGAACGGGTCAGCCTATGAAATTCGTTCACTGGCAAGAACGTCCGATATTCCTATCCGAAGCGGAAGTTCGCCCCCCGTCCGGAACGGGCCAGCAGCAGACCTGCGCTCAATCGATTTGATATGAATTGAGCATTCGCCGCCCGTTGATATCTGTATGGAACAGTCAGCAACTCCGGCATTAGAGATTTATGGATCGTACAGGAGCGCCATAGGATTTGACTCCGCGGACAATCACGGCTTGTCTTGATCGGTCCTTCTGGAGATCAACACTTGCTCGTTCCCTTCTACCAGGTCGATGCCTTTGCAAACCGGCGCTTTGGCGGCAACCCGGCTGCCGTCATGCTGCTCGAGCGCTTCGTCGACGATGCCTTGCTCCAGGCGATCGCGGCCGAGAACAATCTGGCTGAGACGGCCTTCCTCGTGCCCGACGGCGAGGACTACCGACTGCGCTGGTTCACGCCGACAGTTGAAGTCCCCTTATGCGGGCACGCGACGCTCGCCAGCGCTGCGGTCGTGATGGAGCGTCTAACACCGAACCGTAAACACGTGGTGTTCCATTCGGCCAGTGGTCCGTTGAGTGTGGAGCGCACTGCAATCGGCTACGTCATGAACTTTCCGGCCCGTGTGTCGGAGCCTGTCGAGCCGCCGCCCCTCCTGGCTGAGGCGCTGGGACACGTCCCTGAGGAAGTGGTGGCCGATCAATTCAATTATCTCGCCCTGCTGGAGACAGCAGATCAGGTACGCCGCCTGACACCGGACATTGCGGCGGTCGCTCAACTAGATCGCAGCGGTCTGATCGTCACGGCTCCAGGTGATGGCGGCTATGACTTTGTCAGCCGCTATTTCGCACCAGCCAAGGGCATCCCTGAAGACCCCGTGACCGGCGGTGCCCACTGTGCGCTCGCGCCGTACTGGGCCAAGCGGCTGAAGAAGACGGCATTCCGCGCGTTTCAAGCATCGCGGCGGGGTGGCGAAATCCTTTGCCGTCTGGTCGGCGAGCGCGTCGAGCTAGAGGGAAGCTGTGTGTTCTATCTCGAAGGGCGGGCCGAGATGGGAGATTGAACATTGGAAGGACTGCTTAGAGTCAAACTGATTAGTAGCGGATGTCGGTTCGAAGGTCCGCTCATCCCAGCACTGCGGAAGTACGGCTAAGGTCAGCCTCGTGCCAAAAACCGTCTCTTGTGGTCGTTTACTCACCACTACGGCTAGGGTTGTGCAGGTGACACAGGGTCTTTCACGGACTTCCGTCGATAGAACGCAATGAGGCGCCTCACTTCAAGGAAGCCACCTCTCAGCAAACTGTCAAGATTAATGTAGCGGGTCCAAGCAAATTGCCTGCGCCATCTATATGCCTCGCAAATAATGTTTACCCCGTTTGGAATGATGCCAACTCTCACAGATCTATGAACTTGGCACCATATTGCGTGTATATTTTTGTTTACTTTGGATGGAATAGAAAGTTTGCAAAGACTTCATTCTCAAGAGCGCCCCATACTTTGCTTGTTCATTTGAATATCAACTTTTCGTAGGAAAAACAGCTCAAAGGACTTTCCTCGTCAATACAGGTCATTGCATTGCAGCGAGATTCCCATGTTGCACCATTCTTCAATTCGAGCCTGCGTTATGGGAAATATAGACCTTGTGCGCCCACTCGGTTTAGCCGGCATTCGTTGCGCAGTAGCTGCCCCCCGGGGCCATCCGGTTCTCCACTCGCGGTTCGTTTGCAAGGCCTCCTCATGGGAGGAGGACGAAACCAATGCTGACGCACGAATTGAGGCTCTGCTGCGCTTCGGAGCGGCGCAGCGGGAGCCAGTGGTACTTTTCTACGAAGGGGATTCTCAACTGCTGCTCGTCTCCCGCCACCGGAAAGCACTTTCGCAGGATTTCCGCTTTGTCATTGCGGACTCCGCAACTGTCGAGGATCTGACCGATAAGGCGCGGTTTCAAGCACTTGCCTTGCGTCTGGACCTCCCGGTCCCAACCGCTCTCCTCATCAAGGCGTCGACGAGCAGCCCCTCCGATATTGACTTACGATTCCCGGTCGTCATCAAGCCTGCGCAGCACCGGGGGGCTTGGGCAGCTATCGAAGGAGCAGGCAAGGCGCTCGTCGTCAACACTGCGGAAGACCTAAAGAAGCTCTGGCCTCGACTGGCTGCGGCTGATCTGGACCTTATGGTGCAGGAAGCCATTCCCGGTCCGGAAAGCTGCATCGAGAGCTACCACGTATATGCCGACCAGAAGTGTGCAACGGTCGCTGAGTTCACTGGACGCAAGATCCGCACATTTCCTTTGTCCTGCGGCCACAGTACGGCTCTCGAAACAACGGATTGTGCTGACGTAAGGGCGCTGGGACAAAAGATCGTGCAAAAGCTCGGTCTTCGCGGCGTCGCAAAATTCGATTTCAAACGAGGGCCGAACGGTAAACTCCATCTCTTGGAGATCAACCCGCGTTTCAGTCTTTGGCATCACCTCGGGGCTATAGCGGGAGTAAACATCCCTGCCTTAGTGTATGCTGATCTGGCGGGTCTGCCGCGACCACAGGGAAGAACGGCTCGCGCTGGCGTGCGCTGGTGTAAACCTTGGGAGGACGTACGCGCCGCGCGAGCTTGCGGCGTACCCACCTTCGCCTGGCTGCTATGGACCCTGCGCTGCGAAGCCAAATCAGCTATCGCATGGGACGACCCCCTGCCACTGCTGCGAGGGGCTTTATCCAGACTCCCCTATCGGAAGGCTCATTGAAGGAGACACATTCCGCAACACGTAGGGCTTGTCCATGAGAACTGCCATCATCTCCGATATCCATTCCAATTTAGAGGCTCTCGAAGCAACCTTGCAGGATATTGCCGCGCATAACGTCGGATGTGTTTTATGTCTTGGGGATATAGTAGGATATAATGCGAATCCTATAGAATGCATTCAGCTGCTGCGGAAGCGCAATGTTCTGTGTGTGGCGGGTAATCACGACCGCGCCGTTGCAGGGCAGATCACCACAGAAGGCTTTGGCTACACTGCCGCAAGAGCCGTTGCTTGGACACGCCGCCACCTTGATGCTGATGCTCTCGCATACCTGTTTGCGCTGCCGACGGACCTTACCATTTCGAAGGCGCTTGTCGCCGTCCATGGGGCGCTTCACCCCATAACAGGACGAGAATCGGTCCGGCTTGACACTGATGAGCGGCGGCGCTTGAGCCTCAACGCCCTATCCGCTCATCCATCAGGAGCACGCATCTGTGCCTTTGGACACACACATCGACTTGGAATATACGAGCTTCGGGGCGGCGTCATACGTGAACTGACAGGAGATCGGGTTTTTCTTCGGGAAGACGGTTGGTATCTTGTGAATCCCGGAACGATCGGGCAGCCGCGCACCTCAGATCGAAGAGCCACTTATATGATCTTCGACTCAGCAAAAAGCGAGCTCACGACGCATCGGATCGTCTATGACACGAGGACCCCTTTCAGGAAGTCCCGAAAGGTGGGTTTGGTCCCTATCTGGGCAGCGTTCCCTCGACCTGTCGTCAATGCGATGATGCGGCTCCCAACGCCTGTTCGGACAAGCCTCAGACGAGGATTGGAATTTCTCAAGCTGGGAACGTCATGTTAACTGAGTATAGCTGGCAAGACGCCCGAGGCGGGTGGCTTCTGCTGCGCCGCATTAACGGCGTGCTTACCCGCCTGCACGATAGTGCCTGTCACCCCAAGGCAAAGGAGAAGCCATGAGTGACGTCGTTGGAATTCCGGGCAATCGGATCCGCTCGTTCGTGGAGCGCATCGAGCAGATCGAGAACGAGATCAAGGAGCTGAACGAGGCCAAGAAGGAGGTCTTCTCCGAGGCCAAGGGCGAGGGCTTCGACGTGAAGATCCTCAAGGAGATCATCAAGCTGCGCAAGCAGGATCAGGACGAGCGCGACGAGCACGACAGCCTGCTCGACGTCTACATGCGGGCCATGGACGAAGCCGGTCCCGCGCCTGTCGCCGAGGCGGCCTGATACCGCCCGAGAACATCCGACAATCGCGAAGGCCGCCTGCAACGAGGCGGCCTTTTTTATCGTCCAGCGCGGGGCGGAGCCGTCTGCCCTGTCATGCCATCGTCAGGCCGGCTCGGTGCCGGCCGCCTACGATTTCCTGCGCGAGGAGGCCCGCCCGTTGCCCGTCCGGCCGGTGCTGCCGCCGTTCTCGCCCGGCGCGCCGCTGAGCGCGCTCGTCAGGACGTCGCCTGCGGCCCCGATGGCGGCTGCGGCCACCTCCAGGGGAGCAGCCACGATCTCGGCCCCGAGGCTCCCGGCGGCCGACACGGCGTTCCGGCCTTCCTGCGCTCCGCCGCCTTTTCCCTGCTGGCCGCCCTGCGGCGCCTCGAGCACGTTGGCGACGGCCCGGAGGGCCTCCGCCATCACGGCCCGGGCCTGCGGGGAGGTCAGGGTCGTCTCGAGGGTCGAGAGCCACGCC
Source organism: Microvirga sp. CF3016 (assembly GCF_036314085.1). Classification (NCBI taxonomy): domain Bacteria; kingdom Pseudomonadati; phylum Pseudomonadota; class Alphaproteobacteria; order Hyphomicrobiales; family Methylobacteriaceae; genus Microvirga; species Microvirga sp. CF3016. Next base: position 276,084 of record NZ_JAYGGM010000002.1, on the reverse strand, counting down.
ATCGGGTTCAGCAGGCCGCCCTGCTGGCGCGATGCGGAGCGCGCCCGCGTCGTGGACCGCGATCCCGCGGAGGAACGGGCCTTCGCGGGAACGGCCTGCGACTTCGTCGCGGCGCGCGCGCTGGCCTTGGGCTGCGCACGCTTTCGTGCGGCCGTTCCTGTCTTGGACGCAGACCGGGAGGCGGATGTCTTCGACGCCTTCCGGCTCCTGCCGGGTTGTGACGTCCCGTCCTTCTTGTTCGTCGCCATCGTCAATTCCTCTTCTGGTGAATCCGAAAGCCGGCCGCGCCTCCGCACAGCCGTCCTCACCCATGACAATGACACCGTGTCCATTCAGTTCGCTCGTACGGACGATCGACGATGGGAATTCCTGTCGCGAAGGCGCGCGGGCCGGTCTGCCCACGGCCGCGCAAGCGCCGCCTCGGGTCAGGGAAGACCGCCGCGGAATGCCGCGCAACGATCCGTCAGCCGTCCCGTGGCGGAGCCTCAATCCCCCCGCCGGCCTCACGCGTCCGGCCGCCGGAACACGCCCTGGATCACGCTCCCGCGCCCGATCAGCTCCGGCGGCGGGTTCTCCCAATCGACCGCCTGCGGCGTGCGCCCGTGCCAATAGACCATCCAGCGTCCTTCAGGGTCCTGGTACACCCCATAGACCAGGTGGCCGCGCTCGCCGCGCGAGAAGCTGATGATTTCGCGCACGCCGCGCAGCACGAGCCACGTGAGGCCGAGGACGGTCGCCGGGACGGCGACGAGCCAGAGCGCCTGGATCGACTCGGACCAGGTGTGAAACTTCGAGAGCCAATCGGCGAAAGGGGAATAAGGCTGGTCCACGCGGCAACTCCCTCGGGTGAAGCGACCACCAGCACCGCTGGTGGTCGGGGAGTTCATAAGCCGCACAAGGACGACCGCGCTGCCCTTTAGGCTTTCACCCTGGACATGCGACAGCACCTCCCCGACCGTAAGGTTGGGAAGGCATCGTTGACGGCCGATACCGGCCGCCATGGGAGGGGTTATGAAGCCCCAGAGCCGGGGACAGTCGGCTCCGGTGACGACATAACACGGTTACAGGCGGGGGCGTCAATTGGATGGGCTGAATGCGAGTGACGGAGTTTGAGTTCTAAGCGGACACTCAGGCTTGTTCCGGCATGTGCCAGTAAGGGCGGTTCCGGTTCGTCAACCTCGCAAGAGCTCTTTATGGAACTGCTCTCGTCAGGGTACGCAGGATGAAGTCTACGCGTCCTTCTGACCCCAGTCCTTGTAGAGGATCTCGAGTCCATCGTTGGTCGTAACGTCGCTCATCGCCTTGCTCCTTCTCGCTGTGGGCGGAGCCCGCGAGGCCAGCCGGATCGCCGGCGCATCGCGGGCCACCCGAGGCCTAGTCCGCGCTACCGCAGCGCCGCGATCACCACTTCGGCCAGAGCCGCCGAGGATTGCGGGTTCTGACCAGTAAACAAGTTGCCGTCCTTGACGACATGCGTGCTCCAGTTCGGTCCCTGCTCGAAGTGGGCCCCCAGCTCGCGCAGCGTCTCAGCCAGCAGCCAGGGGGCGTTCTCGGCCGTTCCGAACTCAATCTCCTCCTCGTCGCTGAGCGAGGTCATCTTGCGTCCGGCGAAAGGCCAGCGGCCGTTCTCGTCGCGTACCGCGAGCAGCGCCGCCGGACCGTGGCAGACCGCGGCGATGACCTTCGACTCGCGGTCGGCCTCGAGCAGCACCCGGCCCATGTCGGGATCCTTGTAGAGGTCCTCAACCGGCCCATGCCCGCCGGGGACGACGATCGCGTCGTAGTGGCCGGCATCGATCTCGGCGAGCACCAGCGGGTTTTCGATCCGCTGCGCGTTTTGCGCGAGATAGGCGCGCATGCGCTCCGCCACCGCCTCGCCCACCGTCCGCGGATCGAGGCTGCGCTTGTCCATCGTCGGCACGATGCCGCCAGGGCTGGCAAGATCGACCCGGAACCCCGCGCGGATGAAGGCCTCGTCGAGGTCGACGAATTCCTGGGCCCAGACGCCGGATTCGTAGGCTGAGCCGTCGGCACGGGTCCAAGTGTCCGCGGCGGAAAGAACGATCAGGACATTTTTCATCGGTATTCTCCTGCTGGTTGCCGAATGACGACAGGTGGATGGGGCGAGCAGTCAGATGTTCTGGCCACCCGACACTTCGATCCGCTGCGCGGTGACCCAGCGGTTATCGCGGCCGAGCAGGCTCGCGATGGCCGGGCCGATGTCGTCGGGTACGCCGACGCGGCCGAGCGCGATCATGTTGGCGAAGGCCTCGTTGTATTCGGGCGTGTCGCGCACCGCCCCGCCGAGGAAGTCGGTCTCGATCGCACCCGGGGCAATGGCGTTTGCGGTGATGCCGCGGCTGCCGAGTTCTTTGGCCATGTAGAGCGTGAGTATCTCGATCGCCCCTTTCGCGGCCGAATAGGCCGAGAAGCCCGGATAAGAGACGCGGGTCAGGCCCGACGAGAAGTTCACGATCCGCCCGCCGTCGGCGAGTAGCGGGAGCAGCGCCTGGGTGAGGAAGAAAACGCCTTTCACGTGCACGTCGAAGAGGCGGTCGAACTGTGCCTCCGTGGTTTCGGCGAAGCTCGCCATCTCGCCGTGACCGGCGTTGTTCACCAAGTGGTCGAAGTTCTCGCGGTCCCACGACTGGAGTATCGCGCGAACACGCTCGACGAACGCCGGCAGCGCGGCGATGTCGCTGACATCGAGCTGCAACGCGGTGGCCCTGCGGCCGAGCGCTTCGATTTCCGCGACCACTGCCTGCGCCTGCTCGGCACCGCTGCGGTAGGTGAAGATCACGTCGCCGCCGCGACGCGCTATGCTTATGGCGGTGTTGCGGCCGAGGCCGCGGCTGCCGCCCGTAATGATCGAAGTGGTGATCATCGGTAGCTCCTTTCGTGGTGCTTGGGGTGTCGGCGACCCGCCGACGGGGTTTGGGGCCAGGCCTCAGGGCTCGTCGCCGAGGGCGGCTTGCGGAGTTGTGGTGCGCTGCATCGGGCGCTCGCTCGCGTGGGGGTGAAGTCGGACCATGGCGCGGCTGCACGCGCCCTCGCGAAAGAGTGCCCCGAGCGCTGCGAGCATGACCGCGAGCGCGGCGCCGCCGGCGACGATCATGACCAGGCTGACCGCACCGGAAGGCACGGACAGAGCCTGGACGAGGAAGGCGCCTACCAGCCCGCAGACCGTTGTCGTCGCGAACAGGGCGACTCCCGCGTTCAGCAGGCCGAGCGCGCGGAGCTGCATGTGGATGCGCCGTTCGGCGAGCGACAGGGCGCGTTCCGGATCGATGTAAAGCAGCGACAGCCTGTCGTCGTCCGCCGCGACCGACGCGCGAAACTCGCGCCATTGCGTGATCGCGAGATTGTAGCGCGTGGTCGCGCCGTTTTGGAGAATCGCGCAGGCGTTCGTCAGTATCGCCGGCCCGGTGATGAAGCTCAGCGCCGAAAAGGGGTCGTACGGCATGACCCTGCTCCTTCTGCACACGCGCGCTCACGGACCCGAAATTGCGGGCTGACCAGCGGACGTTCTCGATTGTTCGTGATGCTTGGCTGGCATACCCGCCGGCCAGTGCTCTTTAGCTGAGCTCTAAAATGGCTCATTCACAGTCGCGGCGGAAAGACTTTGTAGCTTTTTCGGCCATACCTGCTAGGTATGGCTGATGGAACTTCGCCATCTCCGGTACTTCGTTGCCGTCGCCGAGGAAGGCAGTCTGACGGTCGCCGCCGAGAAGCGCCTGCACACCGCGCAGCCTTCCTTGAGCCGCCAGCTACGCGACCTCGAGCTCGAGGTCGGCACCCAGCTGTTCGTCCGCACCTCACGTGGGGTTGTGCTCACGGCAGCAGGGCAGGCTTTCCTCGACCATGCGCGGCTGGCGCTCGGGCAAGCGGCCGAAGCGGTCGCCGCCGCTCGGCGTGCGGTCCGACCGGCCAAGGCCAGCTTCTCGGTCGGTTTTCTGACTGGCCAGGAAGTCGAGTGGCTGTCGCACGTGACACATGTCTTGCGCGATCAGCTCAAGGATATCGACTTTCGCGTCACCAGCGACTTCTCGCCCGCCATTGCCGCGGCCGTGCAGCGCGGTGAAATAGATCTCGGCTTCTCGCGCATCGAGCCCCAGCCCGACGTCACCTACAAGGTGATCGCAGAGGAGCCGATCGTGGCCATCCTGCCGTGCGAGCACCCGCTCGCCGAACGTTCCGAGATCGATCCGGCCGACCTCGATCAGGTTTCCTTCATCGGCTATTCGGATACCCCTCATGTCCTGCGGAGCATCGTCGAGCGTTACCTGCGCGAGCGCGGCGTGGCGTTGTCGCCGAGCCACTTTCTCGACGGATTTGCGACGGGCATATCGCTCGTCGCGTCGACAGGAGGCCTCACGCTTCTCCCAGCGTATGTCGAACCGCTGCTGCCCCGGTCGGTCGTGAGCCGGCCGCTGGCGGGAAGCCCTCCGATGATTGAAATCGCCGCCGGCTACCGAGCTGACAATCCGTCGCCCGTGCTGGCGAGCTTCTTGCAGAACATTGACCAGCTAATCGCTTCTCGTTCCGCCGTGATCAGGCGTAGTTTCCCGCCATAGTCACTCATGTGCAGCGGTTAACCGTTCGTACACTGCGTCGACATGGAAGTCCGATTCAAACGCCTATGAGCTTGTAAGAAGACGGTCGGCGGCCGGCCAGTTCCGATCGTTGTGGCCGCTGCAGTACAAGGGCCGCTTTGAGTCAAAAGCAGAAGATGTCAAGAATGTGGGAAGATCCGCTGACGGCCTCGTTGCGGACATCACTGATCTCGGCGTCTAAGTTGCCCCATCCTCCCTCGATCCGCCATTCCCGCACCTTCCAGCCATCGCGCTATTCGCGCCGGATGCGGGCCGGGCGTGATGCTTCCGTGAATGGCTGCGTTCGAGCGTGAAGCAGTCGTTCAGAGAGATCCCGCTCGGTGCCATTCACCGGCACAGGATTGGTCGTTACACTCTTTATTAGCGCACCGAAGACAGAATTGCGCGGCTGCACCAAACATCGTGAAATCGTTTTTCCCTGTTGTGATCCAGACTGTAAGATTTTCCCGTAAAAGGCCCAAAAATAACAATGTGGTTCTACTTGCTGGGAGTCTGACGTGCGGTCTCTAATGGGTGTCGTCGTTGACGAATTGTCTGTCGATACCAAGAGGATACGCACGATGAACGTACATGCCTCGCGCCGTCAGCTGCTGACGGCAGCAGCCGGTCTTGCCGCAACCACCGCCGTCGGTTCCCAGGCCTCGGCCCAGGACGGACAGAAGGCCTTCACGCCTGCTCCGATCCCGGACCTCGCCCCGCAGTGGAAGAAGCTCAATCTGGCCGAGATCCTCAAGCGCCCGGCGGCGTTCGTGTCGATCAGCCAGAACAACTCCCTCTATCGTCCCTGGGGTGCCCAGGCGGCCGAGCGGCAGTGGGAACGGGGAACCCTTCCGGCAACGGTGAAGGTGGCCGAAGCCGCCCGGCGAGCCGCCAACTTCAAGTCCTTCAGCTGGATCGGGTACTCGGTCTTCCGGGAAGACTACCCGCAATCGATCTTCGACAAGGTGCAGTACGAGACGTGGACCGAGGGTCTGAATTTCGACGAGGCGAAGAAGAAGGCCGACAATGAACTCGTCGACGAGCTGAAGGCGCTGGTCCAGCCGGGCGATCTCCAGTTCAACGAGCTTGCCCTTCAAACGGCCTTCGTCGGAACCCAGCTTCCCCTCGAACTCTCCCGCAAGAAGATCGAGGTGATCGTTCTGACGGGCATTCACCTCGACTGGTGCATCGAGGGCAATGCCCGAGCGGCCCGCGACAACGGATATCTCCCGATCGTCATCGGCGATGCCACGGCGACGCAGAAGCCCGAACAGCAGGCGGCCGCCTACGAGCGGATCAACAACTTCTTCGCGCCCGTGATCTCGTCCGATCACTTCGTCAGGCTCCTGTCCCAGCCGGCCTAGATCGTGCCTGTTCTCTCACAGGGCTGAGCCGGCCGCGAGCGACGGCCGGCTCTTCAAGGGAGTATCGCACCGCGAGGCTTTTTCGCTCCTCAAATCCCCCCACCACCCTCGAACCACCATTCCCGCACCTCCCAGCCGTAGCCTTCCTCGCGCTGGATGCGCTCGAGATGGGCGGCGAGCTCGTCGCGCAGCTCGTGCAGGGTGCGGCGGGGCTTGGGGGCGTCGATGGCGTATTCCTTCTCGTATTCATGCGCCGGCAGGGGCGGGCGGGCGTGCTTGTCGATCTCGCCCAGGGTGCGAGTGAGGCGAGCGAGCGGCTGGAGGGAGCGTTCGGCGCGCTCGATGGGCTGGGTCTCCAGAATCTGGGCGTGGCGCTCGGCGAGTGTCCAGAGCCGGTCGACGATCTGCTCGCGCCGCCCGGCCGGCGGGGTCTCCCGGCGGCCAGGGGGCGGGGCGGGCGCGGGCGGGAGCGCATCGGGTTCCTCTGCCTGCGGGGCCGGGGTGTCGCCTTCCGGCGGAGGCGTCGGTCCGGCCGGACGCTGCCAGCCCTCCTGGCGCGCATAGCGCGAGACGGTGCCGGCCGACACACCGAGCGTCCGGGCAATCTGCCGGAGGGAGAGAGCCGAGCCCTCCACCATCCCGCGCATCTCGGCCACGCATTCGGGTTCAAGCTTTTCGCGGTGAAATTCGGAGGATGACAAGGACGTCACGGCAATGCTCTTCGGTCAGAACAAAACATGAACATTATGACGTATCCAGGTCGATTGTCAAGGTTGCGCGGGAACCCGGCTCGTCGGGGAGTGGGACAGGGTCGGGCGGCGAGCGCGGGCGGTTTTTTCGTTTGAGAGGCCCGTTTGCAGGAACCTGGAACAGCTCGGCCAGTACCCGTCTTCCAGAACCACGACCCTCATCCTGAGGAGCAGACGTCGGTCTGCGTCTCGAAGGATGGTCCCGTGCGCGCTGGATCCTCCTTCGAGACGGCCGCTGCGCGACCTCCTCAGGATGAGGACGGAGGGTTCAGGATGAGGACGGAGGGTGATGACGCGGGGGAAGAATGGGCGCGTTAATCCCGCCCTTGATCCGGCCCGGGCTCCGCTCCGTCAGGACGATCATTCCTTCCGCAAGGGAAGTTTCAGGCTGATACGGCTGCAACGCCGTTCCAGTCTGTTGCAGCCCCGTATCGGGGGTGTTTCAGCCTGTGTTTCAGGGTCGGAAGCGGTTTTCGGGATGTTCCATCACCGATCCAACGGAAATCGATCAGATATCATCATTTGTGCTGATGCTTTGCCGGGCGTATTCGATTCCTCTGAAGAGGAATGATGCCATGAGTCACGCCACCGCCGCCATGCCCGCGCAGGATCTCAAGGGGATCGACGGGACGACGCTCGGGCTCTATGCCGCCACGGTGTTCCTGTGGGGCGTGAGCTGGATCGGGATCCGGGCGCAGCTCGGGGTGGTGGCGCCGGAGATGTCGGTGCTGTGGCGCTTCCTGCTCGCGGCCGTGCTCATGTGGGGCTGGGTGCTCGCTACCGGCCACCGGGTGCGCTTTCCGCTCGCCGATCACGGGCGCTTCCTGGCGGTGGGCTGCTGCCTGTTCTCGTTCAACTTCCTGTCGTTCTATTACGGCGGTTTGAGCGTGCCGTCCGGGCTGCTCTCGGTGGTGTTCTCGCTCGCCTCCGTGTTCAACCTGGTGCTCGGCTTCGTGATCTTCCGCCAGAGTGTCGAGCCGCGGGTGGCGCTCGGCGGCGTGATCGGGGTTGCGGGAATCGTGTTCCTGTTCTGGCCGGAGATCACCGGCGCGGGCTTCAACGCGGCGGCGCTGAAGGGCTTGGGCCTCTGCGTGATGGGCACCCTGTTCTTCTGCTCGGGCAACATGATCTCGACCGTGGTGCAGCGCCGGGGCGTGCCGCTGCTCTCGGCCACCGCCTGGGGCATGACCTATGGCTGCGCGGTGCTGCTGGCGCTCAACCTGGTGCGCGGCAACGCCTTCATCATCGAGCCCACGGTGAAGTATATCGGCTCGCTGCTCTACCTCTCCGTCGGCGCGTCGGTGCTGGCCTTCATGTCGTACCTCACCCTGCTGCGACGGCTCGGGGCCGCACGGGCGGGCTACGCCACGGTGCTCTTCCCCATCGTGGCGCTCACGGTCTCGACCCTGATCGAGGGCTATGTGTGGACGCCGCTCGCGGTGATCGGCGTCGTGCTGGCGCTGGCCGGCAACGTGCTCGTGCTGCGCCGGCCCGCCGCCAAGTAATCGTTATTTATTCGGCCGCCAGCGGCGCCATGGTGCGGGTCGAGCCGAGATTGTCGAGCGACTGCTTGATGTGGAAGCCCAGCGCGTCGGCGAGCGGGTTCTCCTCGCCGCGGGCGCGGATCAGGCCGATCTTGCACGAGGGCAGGGCCGGGAAGCCGTCGGACGGCCCGAGGATCCGCATGCCGGGTCGCACGGCGCTCTCCGGCAGGACGGAGACGGCGAGACCCGCCATCACGGCGGCGCCCACGGCCGTGGAATGCCAGCTCACATAGGCGACGCGGAACGGGCGGCTCGCGCTCTCCAGCGCTTCCGTGGCCGAATGGCGCCAGTCGCAGCTCGGGCGGCCGAGGGCCAGGGGAATCGGGCTCTCCTCGTGCACCCCGTGGCGCGTGGACGTGACCCACAGAAGCTGCTCGATGCGCACGATCTCGGACGGCCCGCGCCGGTCCACATGGGTGATGATGGCCAGATCCAGGTCCCCGTGCTGCACGCGCTCGATCAGGTTCGGCGTCGGCTCGCACATCACCGTCACCTCGGCCTTCGGGTTGGAGCGCGAGAAGCGGGCCAGGATCTCCGGCAGGTAGCGGTCGGCGTAATCGTCGGGGAGCCCGAGGCGCACGCGGCCGGTGAGCTCGTTGTCGTCGAAGGAGGCCATGCATTCCGCGTTGAGCCGCACGATCCGGCGCGCGTAGTCGAGCAGGCGCTCGCCCTCGTCGGTGAGCTTCGACAGGCGCCCGTCGCGCTCGAAGATCGCCTTGCCGACCCGGTCCTCCAGCCGCTTCATCTGCATGGAGACGGCGCTCTGCGTCTTGTGCACGATCTCCGCCGCGCGGGTGAACGATCCGGTGTCCGCGATGGCCACGAAGGTCCGAAGCTGGTCGATATCAAGCAGATGCATGGCAAGGCCCTCATCATCAATCATCTTGATGATACATATCTCAAACAATCGTTTCAAGTGATGAAAGGCATCTGGTACACCCTTCATATCCTGAGAAATGAATCAGGAGAATCAACGAGTTGAGTGGGAGCCCAATGGCAGGAGCTTCCAATCAACTCGCGGAACGCCGTGGAATATCTCTTGGAATGGATGCTGGAACGCCCTGGAACGCTCCAGCCTGCCGCCCTGGAACGCTCCTGGAACAGGTGCTGCAACATCCTGCAACATCCTGGAACACCTGGAACATCCTGGAACGCCCATTCCAAAGCGTTTCACGGCCGACGAACTGAACGTGAGAGCAAGGAGACCTCCGATGAACCGGTCCGCATTGTCGTCGATGACCTTCTCAGGAATGGCCGCTCTGGGGCAGTTCGCCCGTGCGCTCACGAATCTCGTCAAGGCGCTGCAGCACCGCCGAGAGGTCAAACACCTCGCCGAGTTCGACGATCGGATGCTGAAGGATATCGGGTTGACGCGTAGCGATGTGACGAGCGCGCTCGACGAGCCGTTCACGCGCAACCCGTCATGGGTGCTGGTTCGAACCGCGGAGCGACATTCCCGCGCCGAGAGGCCCGATCACTCGGCTCGGTCGGTCCGACCCGTGGTTCCCATGGTGACGCCGATCAAGCGCTGCGTCTAACGCTTCGACGGATCTGTCGTCCAGGCATCGCTGAAGATCGATTGGAGGGACGCGAGATATTGCTGCTGCATCTCGCGTCCCTTTTCCATCATTTCGTCGAAGGATGGAGGAGAGGGAGCTTCTGCCTCCGGCGCCTTCGGAGGCGGCGTCTTGAGAACGCTCGCCATCATGTCTTCGAACGGATTGGCATGCTTTTTCTCAGGGTTCGTCGCGGTCATCCATCCGGTCCAGATCTCCGCCCAGGGATTGCTGCTGCCCGGCTTCTCCGTCGCGTTCTCCTTAGAGGATGCGAAGGATTGAAGGGCATGGGCATGGGCCGTCATCCATTGCGCCATGCCTCCGGCCATGATGCCCGCCAGGAGCGGCAGCAATTGCTGCATGGTCTCAGCACTGATACCTGCATAGGCGGCGGCCTGATGCGCCACGCGGCGGCTGACCTCGTCGGAGCCGAAGAGCTGGTCCAGCAGCCGTCTGCCGTCCTGCTGCGCCTGAGGCGTGAAGGGATTGCCCGCGGCCTGCCAGAAATTCTGGAAAGCGCCGCTCATCATGGATTGGAAGAGGCGCGCCGGGTCGTTGGAAGCGGTGGCGTGCTGCAGCCCGATGGCGAAGGCCGGCATGAAGGCCGCCATCGTCCTCTGGGTCTGATCCCCTGACAGGTTGAACTGCTGCGCGAGAGCCGCGAGGGCGGCGCTGGTCTGAGCTTGGCGCATCAGATCGAACCAGTTGAACATGGCAGCCTCCTCGACAACGAAACGCCTACGCTTGAATTCTCACGCGGCTCCAACAGCTTGCCTCTCCAGGCGCCGGATTGTCCAGAACGCAGTGATGACGGCTGCGATTCCAAACACCACGGATCCCGCCCCGATTCCCAACAGCGCCCCCTTGGGACCGCCGATCTGAGCGCCGAAATAGGCAAACGGGATCATGCCCAGGGTGGCTCGCCCCCAGTTGAAGAAAGTGGAGAGCAGGGGATAGCCAAGATTGTTGAACGACGCATTGGCCACGAAGACGAGGCTGATAAAGAACCAGATGAAGCCGCTGAGCTGGCAGAAGAACTGGACAATCTCGGCCGTTTCCGGCGGCGCATTGAAAGCCTGGGTGAGCGGAACCCGCACAAGGAACAGGATGAGCCACATGCTGCCGACATAGACGACCGTAAAGGTCAGCGCGTCCTTGAGCGTCTGTCGCATGCGGTCGTAGCGCTGCGCTCCCCAGTTCTGGCCGAGCACGGGGCCGATGGCGCCAGCCAATGCGAAAACGCCAGCAAAGGACACCGGCGTGACCCTGTCGATGATCGCGGAGGCGGCGATCGCCTGATCGCCGAACTGCGCCATCACGCCCGTGAAGAAGGCATTGGCGATGGGAGCCGCGATGTTGGTGAGGATGGCTGGAACCGCAATGGAGAAGAAGGATCGCGCGTCGCCAGCGATCGCCCTCCATTCGGGCTTGACCAGAAGGCGGTGAGCGCGGGTGAGATAAAGAAAGCTCACATAAACATAGGCGACGCGCGCGATGTTGATGGTCAGTGCCGCGCCGTTGGCCTTCAGGCCCAGCCCGAAGATGAGAACCGGATCGAGAACGACCGTGACGGCAGCCACGGAAAGGCTGGCATACATGCTGCGCTTGGCATCACCCGCGGCACGCAGGACGGTGGAGAAAGCCATGCCGATGGCCATAAGAAAGTTCGTCGGCAGGGTGATCCAGAGGAAGTTCTTCGCGACCTCGTAGGTTTCGTCGCGCGCGCCCATCGTGCCCAGGATCAACGGCAGCAGAGGCAGGATGATCAGGCTCACGAGAAACGCGACCGCGGCCATGAGAATGCTGCACGACGTTGCGAGGCGCCGCGCATCGTCCGGCCGGCGCGCGCCGAGCGCGCGCGAGACGAGCGCTCCGATGGGGATCATCAGGCCCACATTGATCGAGACCGTGAAGAACATCACCACCGTGGCGAGGCCGACCCCGGCCGTCAGGCTCGGCTCGCGCAGCCAGGAGATGTAGAGCAGCGACACGAGATCGACGATGAAGATCGCAACGAGGCCGGCCGCTGCCGTGCCCGTCATGACGAGAACATGGCGCATGGTGGAGCCGACCACGAAGCGCGGGGCCTCGCTCGTCGCATCGACCTTCTTCACCGAGGCCTCAGCATCCATCACAACACGCCTTCACCGAGGATGTCTCGCGTCTCCGGGCTGAGAGCCCTGGCTCTGCCCGTGGGGACGGTAAGCGGTTCCGGGGCGATCCTGGCCCCCACTACGAGCTCCGCACCTCCCATGGTGCCGACTTCCTTCTGCAGCACGAGGCGGGCGATGTCGCGCTTGCGCACGTCGTTGGCCGCGGCGGCGGCCTCCTCGGGGGCGGTTCCGAGCTCCTCGAGCGCTGCCCGCCCGAAGACGATGGCGGATTCGAACACCTCGCGGATCTGATAATCCACGTCCCGGTTCATGAGTTCGATCGCATGGATCCGGTCGAAGGCGCGCACGAAGCTGCGGGCGTTCTGGAAGTTCTCATGGATGATCTCGATGATCTTCATCATCGCTTCCTGATCGTCGATGCAGATGCAGATCATCTCGGCCTTCTCGGCGCCAGCCGCACGCAGTACGTCGAGGCGGGTGCCGTCTCCGTAATAGACCTGGAGCCCGAAGCGTCCCGCATCGCGAATGCGCTCGACGTTCTTGTCGATCACGGTCGCTTCGACGCCCTGCGCCAGCAGAACCTGGTTCACGATCTGCCCGAACCGGCCGAAGCCGATCACGAGGACGCGGCTTTCGAGCTCGCTCTCATGGCCGGACGGCCCCTGCAGGTCCGGCTGCTCTTCGCTCTCGCTGCGATTGGCGTTCATCTTCTCGACGGCAGTCGACAGGAGCGGGCCCAGCAGCATGGTGATGGCCGCAAGCGCCGTGACCGGCTGCGCCTCGGCCGGCGACATCAAACCCAGTCCTGTTGCGACCGGGACGAGCACGAAGGCGAATTCACCCGCCGTGCACAGCAGCGTTCCCGACCGCAGGCCGTCGCTCCAGCTGGCGCCGAAGAGTTTCGACAGCAGGGTGATGAGAAGGCTCTTGCCGATGATGACGGCCGGTGCCGCAATGGCGAGGAGCAGCCATTGCTCGCGGACGAGGGCCAGATCGATCGACATGCCCACGCTCATGAAGAACAGGCCGAGCAGCATGCCGCGGAAAGGCTCGATATCCGCTTCGAGCTGATGCCGGAAATTCGATTCCGCCAGCAGCAATCCCGCCAGGAAGGCGCCCATCGCCATGGAGAGGCCGACCTCCTGCATGAGCAAGGCGGCGCCGAGCACCACGAGCAGCGCGGAGGCGGTCATCACCTCGCGGGCGCCGCTGCGGGCGAGGATGCGGAAGAAGGGATTGAGCCCGTAACGGCCGATCAGCACGACGGCCGTGATGCCGAGAAGCGCTTCTCCGACCCCCAGGAGGCGATCCATAAGGGAGCCTTGCTCCGCCGCGCCGGATGCGAGCAGCGGCAGGATGGCGAGCAGCGGCACGACGGACAGATCCTGGAACAGCAGGATCGCGAAGGAGCGCTGCCCGTAAGGCGTCTGCAGGTCGTTCCGCTCGCCGAGCATCTGGAGCGCAATCGCGGTGGCCGAGAGCGCGACGGCGACGCCGGTGACGAAAGAGGCTTCAGCCGAGAACCCGATGGCATAGGCCGCGGCGCCCAGGCCGAGTGCCGTGACGGTCAATTGGGCGAAGCCGAGGCCGAAAATGTCCCGCTTCATCTCCCAGAGATGGGACAGCTTCAGCTCGAGTCCGATGATGAACAGGAGTAGCACCACCCCCAATTCCGCGACTGTCGCGATGGTCTGCGGATCCTCCACCAAACTCAAGCCCGACGGGCCGATGGCGACGCCGGCGGCGAGATAGCCCAGGACGGCGCTCAAGCCCAGGAGACGGAACACGGGCACAGCCACGACCGCTGCGCCGCAGAAGGTCAGGATGGGTGGAAGGAAGCTGACGTGGGATGCGGTGGAGGCCATGACCGAGCTTGGGGGAGAAAAACTGTTTCACCTTTCTAGGGATTCTTATGGGCAAGGGCGAGCGTTTCTTGACGGGAATGGCCGCGCTTCGTGCATCACCGCACAGGTTCGGTCTTACATTCTCGACGTCATCACCGGCCTCGTGCCGGTGATCTCGCTTCTGTAGAGCGTGACGCCCTTCAAATCGGGATGGCCGGGACAAGCCCGGCCATGACGCTGGGGGTGTGACGAGATCTGGTGATCCCGATCCGAAAATCGCCGCGCTCTTCCGTATCGGGATGGCCCGGCCATGACGTCAGAGGGTATCATCCCGTCCGCGAAACTGCGTCGCTCCCGCTTGACAGGAGGGGGCTCGTCTCGCCACATCGCCAGATCATGACCAAGCCCTCTCTCGACATCCTGCTCTGTGCCCCGCGCGGCTTCTGCGCCGGGGTTGTGCGTGCCATCGATGCGGTCGAGAAGGCGCTCACGATCCATGGGGCGCCGGTCTATGTGCGCCATGAGATCGTGCACAACAAATATGTCGTGGAAAACCTGAAGCGGAAGGGCGCGGTCTTCGTCCGGGAACTCGACGAGGTGCCCGACACGAAAGCCCCGGTGATCTTCTCGGCCCACGGGGTTCCCAAATCGGTGCCGGAAATGGCTGCTTCCCGCAACCTTTTCGGAATCGACGCCACCTGTCCGCTGGTGACCAAGGTGCACCGGGAGGCGCAGGTCCACCACAAGCGGGGCCGCCATATCGTCCTGATCGGCCATGCGGGCCACCCGGAGGTGATCGGCACCATGGGGCAATTGCCTCCAGGAGCCGCCACCCTGGTGGAGACCCTGGACGATATCGCCCGGCTGAAGCCGGCGGACCCAGACAACCTGGCCTTCGTCACCCAGACGACCCTGTCCGTCGACGACACGCAGGACATGGTGGACGCGCTCAAAGCGCGGTTTCCCTCCATCGTGGGCCCGCACAAGGAAGACATCTGCTACGCCACCACCAACCGCCAGGGCGCGGTCAAGCGCGTGGCGCCCATGGTGGACGCCATGATCGTGGTGGGATCGCCGAATTCCTCCAATTCCCAGCGCCTGCGCGAGGTCGCCGAGCGGGAGGGCTGCCCCTTGGTCCGGCTGATCCTGCGGGCAGAGGACATCGACTGGGGCCTGTTCGGTAACGTCCGCAGCCTCGGCATCACGGCCGGCGCCTCGGCGCCCGAGATCCTCGTCGAGGAAATCATCGATGCCTTTGCGGAGCGCTACGAGGTGACAGTCGAGAGCGTGTCGACGGCGGATGAGAGCGTGTTCTTTCCTTTGCCTCGCGAGCTTCGTGAGCAGGCGGCGGAGTAAGCGGTGGCGGTCTATACGGAAGTCAGCGACGAGGATCTCTCGGCGTTCCTCGAAACCTACGACATCGGCACGGTGCTCTCCTACAAGGGCATCGCCGAGGGCGTGGAAAACACCAATTATTTCCTTCACACCACGAAGGGCTCCTACATCCTCACCCTCTACGAGAAGCGGGTGCGGGAGGACGATCTGCCCTTCTTCCTCGGCCTGATGCAGCATCTTGCCCTGAAGGGGCTCAACTGCCCGCTGCCGGTCAGCAACCGCCGGGGCGAGCCCCTCGGGCGGGTCGCCGGGCGGCCTGCCGTCATCATCACTTTCCTCGAGGGCATTGCGGTCCGCCGCCCCACGGCCCAGCATTGTGGGGCGCTCGGCGCCGCGCTGGCGAAGCTGCATCTGGCGGGCCAGGATTTCGCCATGCAGCGGCCCAACGCCCTCTCGCTCGAAGCCTGGGCGCCGCTCTTCGCCCAGGCCGAGGCCCAGGCGGACACGGTGCTGCCCGGCCTCGCCGAGCGGACGCGGCGGGAACTCGCGAGCCTGGAGGAGGCCTGGCCCCGTGACCTGCCGTCCGGCGTCATCCATGCGGACCTCTTCACCGACAACGTGTTCTTCATCGGCTCCGAGGTTTCGGGGCTGATCGACTTCTACTTCGCCTGCACGGATGCCTTCGCCTACGACGTCGCGATCTGCCTCAATGCCTGGTGCTTCGAGATCGACGCCTCGTTCAACCTGACCAAAGGCAAGGCCATGCTGGCGGGCTACCAATCGGTCCGGCGCCTGGATCCCGCCGAGGTGGAGGCCCTGCCGATCCTGTGCCGGGGATCCGCCATGCGCTTCATGCTGACCCGCCTGGTCGACTGGCTCAACGTGCCGCCAGGCGCGCTGGTGAAGCCCAAGGACCCGCTGGAATACGACCGCAAGCTCAACTTCCACCGCCATGTGAAGCATGCGCGCGAATACGGGCTCGACGCATGAGCGGGCTGGAACGCGTGACGATCTATACGGACGGCGCCTGCTCGGGCAATCCCGGGCCGGGCGGCTGGGCCGCGATCCTGTTCTTCAAGGGCAGCGAGAAGGAGATCTCCGGCGGGGAGGCTCACACCACCAACAACCGCATGGAGATCCGCGCGGCCATCGAGGGCTTGAACGCCCTCAAGCGTTCCTGCGCGGTCGATCTGTTCACGGATTCCCAGTATGTGCGCCAGGGCATCACGCAATGGATGCACAACTGGAAGCGGCGCGGCTGGCGCACGGCCGACAACAAGCCGGTGAAGAACGAGGATCTGTGGCGGGAACTCGACGCAGCTGCGTCCCGGCACGACGTGGCCTGGCACTGGGTCAAGGGTCACGCGGACGACCCGACCAATATCCGCGTCGACGAACTCGCCGTGGCGGCGATGAAGCCGTTCAGGAAACAGGGCCGGAAAGTGGGCGCCTGACATTCACACGTCATGGCCTCCCCGGACTTGATCCGGGGATCAGTGCCGGCCATCCCGTTTCTGTGAAGCTCTGCGCTCTTCCAATCGAGATCACCGGCACAAGGCCGGTGATGACGAGGGATATGGCTTTCCGTTGATGCCCCGAGAAGGATCAGAGATCCTTCAGGATATTCTCGGCGCCGGAATGCTGCGCCTTGGAGGGGGCGTCCTCCACGTTGAGCGCCTTCACCACGCCGTCGTCGACGACCATGGAATAGCGCTGCGAACGCGTGCCGAGGCCGAAGCCCGTGCCGTCCATGGACAGGCCGATGGCCTTGGCGAAATCGGCATTGCCGTCCGAGAGAAACTCGATCCCCTCGGCGCCGGAAGCCTTGCCCCAGGCGTCGAGCACGAAGACGTCGTTGACCGCGGTCACCAGGATGGCATCGACGCCCTTGGCCCTGATCTCGTCCTTCTTCTGCACGTAGCCGGGCAGGTGGTTGCGATGGCAGGTCGGGGTGAAGGCGCCGGGCACGGCGATGAGAACCACCTTGCGGCCCTTGAACAGATCGTCCGTGGTTTTGGCCACGGGCCCGTCCGGCGTCATGATGCGGAAGGTGACCTGGGGAAGACGTTCTCCAACCTGGATGGGCATGGGGTTATTCTCCGAACTGGGATCGATGGTGCTTCTCCGTAGAGCATCGGGTCCAAAAGTGAAATCCACTTTTGGGACCCATCCGATGCTCCAACTTTTTGATGCGCTAGCGCGGCAACCCATTCCCGTCGAGGCTGACTTGCGTCTCGACGGACTTTCCCCCTGCCACCAGGGTCAGGCGGAGGGAAACGGGCCCCGAGGCATCCTTGGGCTTCTCCTCCACGGTCACCGTGAAGCGGTTGGCGTCGTCGGGCAGGGAGGTCGAGACATACCAGTGCTCCGGCCCCTCGGCGAAGAGGGAGGGCCGGGCGCCCTCGGGCGCCCGGACCGTGATCGACAAGGCCGGCTTGTCCTGCGCCACGGGTTCGACGGAGAGGACGGACAGGTCTCCCTGAGCTCCCAGGGGCTGCGGGCGCGGCACCTTCGCCAGAGCGGCCTCGATGGCGCTCCGGTCAGGGCCGTCACCCGTCAGGTTCAGGCTCATGTCGGCGCGGGCCGGGATGCAGATGTCCTTGCAGACCCCGTATTCGGCCGACAGGACGAGCCTGACCGGCTTGTCCCTGTCCTTCGCCCGGACCAGGACCGGCAGCACGACCTTCTTGCCGTAGACATAGGACACGCCCGCGGCATCCTCGTGCCGGTAGGGGGCGGGGAAGCGGATCTCGGTGCCGGCCAGGTTCTCGGATCCCGACCAGTCGAACCGCGGCGGCAGGCCGGAATCGCCCGGGTTGCGCCAGTAGGTCTTGAAGCCCGGGTCGAGGGTGATCTCGATGCCCGCCAGCCAGACGTCGCCCTGCTGGCCGCCCGCGATCAGGCGGGCGCGGGAGTGAAAGCCCTGGGCCGAGGCGGATTGTTTGGCGGGTTGCGCGAGGATCGCGGTAAAGGACAAAATGAAAAAAATCGCGACCGATGCGGCGCGGAGCATGAATGCCATGGAACTGACACCTCCCTGACGCGCTTCCCTTATGCATTTATCTTCGGGCCTGCCATCCACGATCCTGTGATCGGGCGGAGGCTCCGGCAAGGCAGAATTTAGGATATGGGCTCTCACCTTCCTCCCTACGGTACCGAATCCCCTTACCTGGACGGACAGGTCCTCGTGGCCATGCCGGGCATGATGGACGAGCGCTTCGCGCGCTCCGTCATCTATGTCTGCGCCCATTCGTCGGAAGGAGCGATGGGGATCGTTCTCAACCGGCCGGCGGCCAATCTGAACATGCCGGATCTGCTGGTGCAACTGGAGATCCTTCCCGAAACCGACCGAATCCGACTGCCGCGGAGGGTCGGCAGCATGCAGGTGCTGATGGGCGGGCCCGTGGAGACGAGCCGGGGCTTCGTTCTCCATTCGCCGGACTTTCACCTTGCCCAATCGACCCTGCCCATCGACGACAGCGTCTGCCTGACCGCAACCATCGACATCCTGCGCGCCATCGCGGCCGGTCGCGGCCCCGAGAATGCGGTGCTCGCCCTCGGCTATGCCGGCTGGGGCGCCGGGCAGCTCGAGCTGGAGCTTCAGGCCAACGGCTGGCTCAACTGCCCGGCCGATGCGGAGCTGATCTTCAACACCGCCGCCGACCTGCGCTACGAGATGGCCCTGCGCCGGATCGGGATAGAGCCTGCCATGCTGTCCATGGAAACCGGCCACGCCTGATCGGCGATGGTCTAGGCCGCCGCAGGGGCCGCGCCGACGAGCTGGCGGGCCTGCAGCGTCGACATCGGCTCTCCGAAGACGGGACCCTGCGCGTATTCGCAGCCGATCTGGTAGAGCTCGATCGCCTCGGATTCGCTCTCCGCGCCTTCCGCCACGATCTCCAGGCCGAGCTCATGCGCCATCTTGACGATGGAGCGCAGGATGACCGGTTTGCCGGAGGCCATCAGGCGCACGAAGGATTCGTCCACCTTGATCGTATCGAAGGGAAACCGCTGCAGATAGGAGAGGGCGGAATAGCCGGTCCCGAAATCGTCGAGCGAGAGACCCGCTCCGAGATCGCGCAGCCGCGTGAGCATCTGGGCCGAGTATTCCGGGTTCTCCATCACCAGGCTCTCGGTCATCTCGATCTTGAGCGTGCCGGGAATGACGCCCGTGCGGGCGATGACCGTCTTCACGTCCTGCAGCAGGTCGTGGCGCAGCAGGTGATGGCTCGACATGTTGACGCTCGCAAAGATCGGCGGCTCGACCTCGAGCGCATTCTGCCAGGCGGCGAGCTCGCGGCCCGTCTGCTCCAGCAGGAAGATGCTCAGTTTGATGATAAGGCCGGTTTCCTCGGCGATCGACATGAAGTCTTCCGGACCGATGCGGCCGAGGCGCGGGTGATCCCAGCGCAGCATGGATTCGAAACCCGCGATGGTCCGGTCTTCCAGGCGCACGATGGGCTTGAACAGCACCTTCATCTCGTTGCGGTCGAGAGCGTGACGAAGGTCGGTTTCCATCGTGAAATGGTCGCTGCGGTCCGAGCGCATGGTGGGCCGGAAGACCTCGATCCGGTCGCCGCCATGGCGCCGCGCATGGGCCATGGCGATCTCGGCATTGCGCAGCACTTCCTCGCGCCGCGCCGCAATCTGCGGATCGTACAGGGCGATGCCGATGGAGGCGGTGAGGAAGATCTCGCGATCCGCGTAGGTGAACGGCGTCGTGACGACACGGCGCACCATGTCGGCGAAGGAGATGATGCGGTCCGGCTCGCGCTCGGAGAGCAGGATGATGGCGAATTCGTCGCCCGAGATGCGCGCGAGGGTGTCCTGGGGCTTGAGAAGCCGGCTCAGGCGGCGGGACAGGGTGAGCAGCACCGAGTCGCCGGCCGCGTAGCCTGCCGTGGCGTTCGCATCCTTCAGCTTGTCGATGTCGATGACGAGAACGGTCGGACGCAGCGCATCGTCCTGACCGGCGAAGGTGAGGGCCGCTTCCAGCCGATCGTAGAACAGCTGCCGGTTCGGCAGGCTCGTCAGGTTGTCGTGCACGGCATCGTACAGCAGGCGCTCCTCGGCGGTCTTGCTGTCCATGACGTCGGCCAGAGTGCCGACGATGCGCAGCACCTCCCCGTCCGAGCCGATCACGGGCCGCGCCTTCAGGCGGAACCAATGGTGGGCGCCGGACGCCGAGCGCAGGCGGAAGTCCTGCGTCAGGCGCCCGCGGCGCTGCTCGATCACCGCATCGAGGGCGAGGCGGTAGCGGTCCTTGTCGAAGGGGTGGATCAGGTCGAGCCAGGCCGAGGCGGGACCTTCGAGCGAGCCGCGCTTCAAGCCGAGCTGATGCTCCACCTCCGGGCTGACGAAGATGTTGTCGGAGACCACGTCCCAGTCGAACACGATGTCGCCGGCACCCGTCAGGGCCAGCGCCCGGCGTTCCGTGTCGTTCACGAAGCCGCGGGTGAAGGCGCCGCCGGCGAAGGCGTGCTGCATGACCGTGAAGCCGATGAGCATGACCACCAGGACGAGGCCGCCGACGAGGGCAGGGGGCACGAGATCCGACGAGAGCTGGCCGACGACCGTGAAGCTCGCCGCCGTCACCCAGGCGACCAGAAGAAGCCAGGTGGGAACGAGCATCACGGCACGGTCGTAGCCGTGCGTCGCCAGGTGGATCACCAGCACGAAGCCGATCCCGGCGACGGCCGCGATCGACATGCGGGCCACGCCAGAGGCCACCGGCGGATCGACGATGGCGAGCGCCACGAGGGCACCGAGGAAGGTGAGCCAGAAGGCGGTCACGTGGCTGTAGCGCACGTGCCAGCGGTTGAGGTTGAGATAGGCGAAGAGGAAGACGAGGAGGGTTGCGGCGAGCACCGCCTCGGCGCCGGCGCGATAGATCTGCTCCGTCGCCTCGGTGATCGGGAAGATGCGCTGGAAGAAACCGAAATCGATGCAGGCATAGGCCAGCACCGCCCAGGCGAGCGCTGCCGCCGCCGGAAAGATCAGGGCGCCCTTCACCACGAAGACGATGGTGAGGAACAGGGCCAGGAGGCCCGCGATGCCGATGATGATGCCCTTATAGAGGGTCAGCCCGTTGACCCGGTCCTTGTAGGCATCCGCGTCCCACAGGTGGAGCTGGGGCAGGTTGTTGGAGCGCAGCTCCGCCACGAAGGTGACGGTCGTGCCCGGATCGAGGGTCACGAGGAAGATGTCCGCATCCTCGCTGTCGTCGCGGTCGGGCCGGATGCCCTGGCTCGCGGTGATCGCTGCGATGCGGGTCGCGCCGAGATCAGGCCAGAGAACGCCGGATCCGGTGAGGCGAAAGTGCGGCGCGACCAGGAGGCGGTCGACCTGCTCGTCGGTGTCGTTGGTGAGCGCGAAGACGATCCAGTCAGGCCGGGTTCCGGCCTCACGTGCCTTCACGGCGATGCGCCGCACGATGCCGTCGCGCCCCGGTGCCGTCGAAATCCTGATCTCGTCCCCGTCCGAGTTGTAGCGCTCGATGGCCGGGGTGAGGTCGATGGCCTTCATCTTGGGATCGACGCGAACGGATTCCACCGCCCAGCCGGACGCGGGAAAAGCCAGCCCCAGGAATGCCGCCAAAAGAAGGGTTATGGCGAAAGATACGATCCGCAATGCTTCGGTCTTTCGTCCGGTACTAAAACAGTGGAACAGGATTGGTACCGGTCAGGAGCCTTGAGGGCAAGCTGGAGCCGGGGAGGCTCCGGACTTGTCCGCAGGACTCGTTCGTTATCGTTACTATGTGGCCATGAGACCAGTTTGCGGCGGGATTGAGGAGAATCGGCCGTGACCAAGGGGAAGGTCCGGCGGAAAAATTCAGCCCCGCAGCCCCGAGGCGATGGCGTCCAGGGCAGGCAGCTCCTTGATCGGGCCGATGGCCGCCAGAGTCGGAGCCCCCTGCAGAAGACGGCGTCCGGCCTCGCGGACATGCTCGACCTCGAGCGCGTCCACCTTCCTGACGATCTCCTCGCTGGCCACCACCCGGCCCCAGGACAGGAGCTGACGGGCGACGCGCTCGATCCGGCCGCCGGGCGTCTCCAGGGCCGTGAGGAGGGCCACCTTCATCTGCGCCTTGGCGCGGATCAGCTCGACCTCGCTGATGTCGCGGGTCGCCTGGGCCATGCAGGCGAGCGTGACGTCCATCAGCTCGCGCACGTCCGAGCCCGCCGTTCCGGCGCCGATGCCGAAGAGGCCGCAATCGGAGAAGGGCCAGTGGAAGGAATCGATGGAATAGGCGAGCCCGCGGGTCTCGCGCACCTCATGCCACAGGCGCGACGTCAGGCCGCCGCCGAGCATATGGGCGAAGAGATGGACGGCATAATAGCCGGGATCCTTGAAAGAGAGGCCCGGCAGGCCGAGAACCAGGTTGGCCTGTTCGAGCTTGCGGGAAATCCGCCTCTCGCCGCCGATGTAACGTCCCGGCTCCGGCTGCTGGGGGCTAACCGCAGGCATCCCGCCGAAGAGGCGTTCCGCCAAGTCGACGATCCGGGCATGCTCCACGTCGCCGGCCGCGGCCAGCACCATCTTGCCCGGTGAGTATTCGCGGGCGAGGAACGTGCGGATCGTCGCCTCGTCGAAGCTCTTGATGGTGTCCGGCGTGCCGAGGATCGGCCGTCCGACCGCCTGCCCCGAGAACGCCGTTTCCATGAAGGCGTCGTAGATCAGGTCGTCGGGCGTGTCCTCGACGGCGGCGTATTCCTGCAGGATCACGCCCTTTTCGCGGGCGAGTTCGCCCGCGTCGAAGGCCGAGTTGATCAGGATGTCGCCGAGCACGTCGAGGGCGACGTCCACGTTCTCGCCGAGAACGCGGGCCGTGTAGCTCGTGTATTCGACGCTGGTGGCGGCGTTGATGTCGCCGCCTACGTTCTCGATGTCCTCGGCGATCTGGCGCGCCGAGCGACGTGCCGTGCCCTTGAAGGCCATATGCTCGATGAGATGCGACAACCCATGCTCGTGCGTCTGCTCATGCCGCGAGCCTGTCCCGACCCAGACGCCGAGAGTCGCCGTGGCGATGGCGGGCATCCGTTCGGTGGCGACCATCAGGCCGTTGGACAGGGTCGTGATCTCGATCCGCTTCTCGTGGACGAAGTGCTGGTTCATGCGGCGGCGCCTTTGACCGCCCGCGCGCGCTCGCGGATGAAGCGCTCGACCGCAGCCTGGTCGTTGGGAAGAACCGTGAAGCTCTCCTTGCGCTCCATCAAATCAGCCATGTGCGGCGGAAGTGCGGGGCGAACCCCCGTCGCACGCTCGACCGCATCGGGGAATTTTGCCGGATGTGCGGTGGACAGCGCCACGACGGGCGTTTCGGGATCGTCCCTGAGCAGGGCGCGTCCGGCGCGGGTGCCCACGGCGCTGTGCGGATCGAGCACGTAGCCGGTGGTGCGGTAGGTCTCCGCCATCTCGGCGACCACGTTGTCTTCATCGACCGCCTGGGCGGAGAACTCCTCGCGAATGCGCGCGAGCGGCTCCGCGTCGATCATGAAGGCGCGCGATTGGTTGAGATTCGCCATCAGGCGGCGGATCGCGTCGCCGTTGCGGCTGTAAGCCTCGAACAGCAGACGCTCGAAGTTGGACGAGATCTGGATGTCCATCGACGGCGAGGTCGTGGGCTGGACGCCCTTGATCTCGTAGGAGCCCGAGCCGAGCGTGCGGGCCAGGATGTCGTTGGCGTTGGTGCCGATCATCAGCCGATCGACGGGAAGGCCCATGCGCTTGGCGACCCAGCCGGCGAGGATGTCGCCGAAATTGCCCGTCGGCACGGAGAACGAGACCGGTCGATACGGAGCGCCGAGCGCAACGGCGCCGGTGAAGTAATACACGGCCTGCGCGGCTACGCGGGCCCAATTGATCGAGTTCACGCCCGAGAGCTGCAGCTCGTCGCGGAAACGGGCATGGTTGAACATGCCCTTCACCATGGTCTGGCAATCGTCGAAGGTGCCCTCGACAGCCAGCGCGTGGACGTTCGGCGAGGCCACGGTCGTCATCTGCCGCCGCTGCACGTCGGAGACGCGGCCATGCGGGTAGAGAATGAAGACGTCGACCTGATCGAGGCCCTTGAACGCTTCGACCGCGGCGCTGCCTGTGTCGCCCGAGGTCGCGCCCACGATGGTCGCGCGGGCACCGCGGCTTTTGAGCACGTGATCCATGAGCCGGCCGAGAAGCTGCATCGCCACGTCCTTGAAGGCGAGCGTCGGACCGTGGAAGAGTTCGAGCACGAAGAGGTTGTCGCCGATCTGGGTGAGTGGGCAGACGGCCGCGTGACGGAACGAGGCATAGGATTCGTCGATCATACGGCCGAGCGCCGCCTCGGGAATGTCGCCGTCGACCAGCGGACCGAGCACGGCTTTCGCCACCTCGGCATAGGGCCTGCCGGCGAAACCCTGGATCGTGTCCGTGGCCAAGCTCGGCCAGGTGTCGGGCAGATAGAGGCCGCCGTCCCGGGCGAGGCCGGTCAGCAGGGCATCGGCGAAGCCGAGCGCCGGGGCTTCTCCCCGGGTCGAGACATGGAGCACGGTCGATCTCCTGGAAATTCGGCCGGACATTATGGTCATGGACCGGACACGGCAAGCCGCTTCTATCGCCGCATCACCCTTTGATGCGCCGCCAGGCGAAGGCTGTGAAGACGCCGATCAGGGTGAGGGCGATCCCGAACCATGTGACCGCGTATTGCAGGTGGTTGTTCGGCAGGGTGAGGGGGGTCTGGCCGCCCCGCGGCCAGTCGCCCGGGCTGGGGCTCGCATCCGCGTCGATCAGGAAGGGCGCGACACGCTCGAGCTTGTGAGCCGCGGCAATGGCCTGCGGATCGCGGGCGAACCATTGGTTGCGGGCCGGGTCGTCGTGCGGCGTGAACGGGTTACGGGCCTCCGGCGCGCGGACGAGGCCGGTGACCGTCACGTCGCCTTGAGGCTGGCTGTCCGGTCGGCGGGCCGGATCGCGCAGGTCCGTTGGCACGAAGCCCCGGTTGACCATCACGATGGCGCCTGATGCGAGCTTGAGCGGCGTGATCAGGTAATATCCCTGGAGCGGCGCGCCTTGGCGCTCGCCGGGGGCGAGGCCGTAAACAGGGGCTTCGAACGCGTGCAGGAAGGTGCCCGTGACCCGCACCTTGCGGTATTCGTCCTGATCGGCCCGCCAGGCGGCCCATTCCGCCTCCGGCACGATGGTGCCGGGATCGCCGTACGCGCGGGCCTCGATCTGCCCGATCAGGTCTTCTTTCCAAGCCTTGCGCTGAAGCTGCCAGGTACCGAGACCGATCAGAATGGCGAGCGCGACGAGCGCCGCTAAGCCGGGAAGGATCAGCGAGCGGCCTTTGCCGAGGGAGGCGGTCACTTCTGGAAGCGCCCTTCCTCGGCCTTGTGGTGGTATTGCAGGTTCACCAGAACACCCTTGAGCGGGCGGACCAGGGCAAGGCTCAGGACGATGCTCAGGGCCGTCCACATGACGAGATGGAGCCAGATGGGCGGGGAATAGGCGAACTCGGCCCACAGGGCCAGCGCCACCACCACGATGCCCACGATGGACATGACGAAGAAGGCCGGGCCGTCGCCCGTATCGGCGAAGGCGAGGTCGAGGCCGCAGACCTCGCATTTCGGCCGGACGCTCAGATAGCCCTTGAACACATGTCCCTTGCCGCAGCGGGGGCACAGGCCCTTGAGGCCGGTGGTGATGGGCGAGGGGGCGGACGGATCGTGAGCCACGGCTTTTCTCCTAAGGGCTGCCGGTCAACGAACTCCCGGGACAATGGTGCCGGGGAGCCCAAAAGCGAAGGGCGGCTTTTGAGGCCGCCCCTGCTCGATCGTGCTGCGGTGAGCGGGTCAGTGACCGCCGCCGGCCACCGGGCCGCCGTAGCCCCACACGTAGATGGCGGCGAAGAGGAAGAGCCACACCACGTCGACGAAGTGCCAGTACCAGGCGGCGAACTCGAAGCCGAGGTGCTGCTTGGGCGTGAAGTCGCCGCGATAGGCGCGCAGCAGGCAGACGGCCAGGAAGATCGTGCCGATGATCACGTGCGCGCCATGGAAGCCCGTCGCCATGAAGAAGGTGGCGCCGTAGATGTTGCCTTTAAAGCCGAAGGCTGCGTGGCTGTACTCGTAGGCCTGCACGAAGCTGAAGACGATGCCGAGGATCACCGTGAGCCACAGGCCCGCCTTGAGGCCCTGGCGGTCGTTCTCCAGGAGCGCGTGGTGCGCCCAGGTGACTGTGGTGCCGGAGGTGAGCAGGATCAGGGTGTTGAGAAGCGGCAGATGCCAGGGATCGAAGGTCTCGATGCCCTTGGGCGGCCACACGCCGCCGAGGGCCTCGATACGGGAGTAGAGCTGCGGGTCGCCGGCATAGAGGGCGGCATCGAAATAGGCCCAGAACCAGGCGGCGAAGAACATCACCTCGGAGGCGATGAACATGATCATGCCGTAGCGGTGGTGAAGCTGGACCACGCGGGTGTGGTAGCCGGAATTGGCCTCCTTCACCACGTCGGTCCACCAGCTGAGCATGGTGTAGAGCACGCCTATGATGCCGGCGCCGAAGATGAAGGGGCCGAGATGCATGCCCGCGATGGCGATGTCCTTCCACCAGGTCACGAACCCGGATGCCATCAGGAAGGCGCTGACCGAGCCGATGAGCGGCCACGGGCTCGGTTCAAGAATGTGGTAGTCGTGGTTCTTGGCGTGGGCCTCGGCCATTTCGTGTCGTCTCCGTGCCTCGAATGTGAACTCGCTTTATGACGTTTCCGCCCAGCTTGTCACGTCCCTTATTGAGCAATGGGTTTGGTGGATGATGTCACCTCCGCCACCGGCTTGCCTCCCTTGGAGGGGAAGTAGGTGTAGGAGAGGGTGAGGGAGGTCAGGTCCTTCACGTCGCGATCCTCCGCCAGGCGGGGATCGACGTAGAAGACGACCGCTGATTCCAGGGTCTCGCCCGGCTGCAGGGTCTGCTCGGTGAAGCAGAAGCATTCGAGCTTGGAGAAATAGGTGCCGGCGAGAT
The DNA here is from genome assembly GCF_036314085.1 of Microvirga sp. CF3016. Classification (NCBI taxonomy): domain Bacteria; kingdom Pseudomonadati; phylum Pseudomonadota; class Alphaproteobacteria; order Hyphomicrobiales; family Methylobacteriaceae; genus Microvirga; species Microvirga sp. CF3016. Next base: position 248,992 of record NZ_JAYGGM010000002.1, on the reverse strand, counting down.
CGGGCTGCACGTTGTAGGTGGCAATGCCCGTGCTCGGCTTGTCGCCGGTATTGGTGACCTTGTAGGTGACCGTCGTGGTTTCGCCGAGCCTGACCTTGACCTCGGGTTGCTCCGGCGCGAAGCGCCAGGCGAGGCCGGGAGCAACGTTGGAGTCGAAGCGGACGGCGATCATCCGGTCCGTCACCTGCGAGCCGTTGGCATCGCGCACGATCGGCGTGCCGCCGAAGCCGGTGACCTTGCAGAAGAGATCGTAGAGCGGCACGGACGCGTAGGCGAGGCCGACCATTCCCACGGCAATGCCCACGCAGGCGAAGGCCGTGCGGTGCATCCTGCGCTGGAGGGTAGATCTTTCTGCCATCGGTTCGATCTCACAAAGGCCGCTGAATGACGCCCGGTCCGAGCTTGGCGATCGTGACCACGTAGAAGATCAGCACGAGGGAACCCAGGATGAGCGCCAGAGCAAGCGAACGCTTGCGACGGCGCTTCTGTTCCTCGGTGGTCAGGCTATGGGGAGCTTTGTTATCGGCCATCCGATCACCCGAAAACCGGCCGGAAGAAGCCGAAGCCATGCTCCGCGAGAAGGGTCGCGAAGAGCAGGAAGAGATAAAGGATCGAGAAGCCGAAGAGCTGCTGGGCCACGCGCATGGCGGGTTCGCCCAGACGCAGGCGGTAGACCTGCACGGCCAGCGCCAGCATGCCGAGGCCGCCGATCAGCGCGATGATGGCATAGGCCAGGCCGCCGAAGCCGAGGGCCACCGGAGCCAGGCCCAGCGGGGCCAGGAGAACGGTGTAGGCCAGGATCTGGAAGCGCGTGGAATCGGGACCGGCCACGTTCGGCATCATGGGAATGCCGGCGCGCTCGTAATCGCCCGACTTCACCAAGGCGAGGGCCCAGAAGTGAGGCGGCGTCCACATGAAGATGATGGCGAACAGGACGATGCTGTCCCAGGCCACGTGGCCGGTGACCGCAGCCTGGGCGACGACCGGGGGGAGGGCGCCCGCCGCACCGCCGATGACGATGTTCTGAGGCGTCGAGCGCTTCAGCCACATGGAATAGACGACCACGTAGAAGAAGATGGTGAAGGCGAGCAATCCGGCGGCCAGCCAGTTGCTGGCAAGGCCCAGGATGATCACCGAACCCGCGGAGAGCGTCAGGCCGAAGGCCAGGGCCTCGCCGGGCTGGATCTTGCCGGCCGGGATCGGACGCTTGCGGGTGCGGGTCATGACGGCATCGATATCCGCATCCCACCACATGTTCAGGCATCCGGACGCGCCGCCGCCCACGGCGATCATCAGAAGCGACACGAAAGCCACGACCGGATGAACGTCCGGATGGCTCACGACCATCCCGACGAGCGCCGTGAACACGACGAGAAACATCACGCGCGGTTTGAGAAGGGCGAAGAAGTCGGACACGTCACCCTGCGAGAGGCCTGCCGTGGCAAGGGGCTCTGCTTGGGTTTCGGCCAGACTGTTCGACATGGTGCTCATAACTGATCGATCTTCCGAAATGCCGGGCGAGGCCAAAAGGCCTCCGGGTTGTCGGCTCCTCGCCGGAAGGCTTGTCTTTCCAAGCCCTCTGGGGAGGAGCGGGCGGCTGAATGCCGCCCACTCGCTGAAGGTTAGTGTCCGGTGTCGACGACGCGGGGCAGCGTCTCGAACTGGTGGAACGGAGGCGGAGAGGACAGGGTCCATTCCAGCGTCGTCGCACCCTCGCCCCACGGGTTGTCGGCAGCCTTCTCCTTGCGGATGAAGGAATAGACCACGCCGAACATGAAGATGAAGAGGCCAGCGAAGAACACGTAGGCGCCGATGGACGACACCATGTTCCAGCCCGCGAAGGCGTCCGGATAATCCGCATAACGGCGGGGCATGCCGGAGAGGCCGAGGAAGTGCATCGGGAAGAACAGCACGTTGGAGCCGACGAAGGCGACCCAGAAGTGCAGCTTGCCGATCCAGTCGGGCATCACGTAGCCGGTGATCTTCGGGAACCAGTAGTACATGCCCGCAAAGATCACGAAGACCGCGCCGAGCGACAGCACGTAGTGGAAGTGGGCCACCACGTAGTAGGTGTCGTGCATGTAGCGGTCGACAGGAGCGTTCGCCAGCACGACGCCGGTGACGCCGCCGACCGTGAACAGGAACACGAAGCCCACGGCCCATTGCATGGCCGCCGTGAAGCGGATGGAGCCGCCCCACATGGTGGCGATCCACGAGAAGATCTTCACACCGGTGGGAACCGCGATCACCATCGTGGCGAACACGAAATAGGCCTGCGTCTGCAGCGAGAGGCCGACGGTGTACATGTGGTGCGCCCACACGACGAAGCCGACCACGCCGATCGCCACCATGGCGTAGGCCATGCCGAGATAGCCGAAGATCGGCTTCTTGGAGAAGGTGGAGATGATGTGCGACACGATGCCGAAGGCCGGCAGGATCATGATGTACACTTCGGGGTGGCCGAAGAACCAGAACAGGTGCTGGTAGAGCACCGGATCGCCGCCGCCCGACGGCTCGAAGAAGGTCGTGCCGAAGTTGCGGTCGGTGAGCAGCATCGTGATCGCGCCCGCGAGAACCGGCAGCGACAGGAGCAGCAGGAACGCGGTCACCAGCATGGCCCAGGCGAACAGCGGCATCTTGTGCAGCGTCATGCCCGGAGCGCGCATGTTGAGGATCGTGGTGATGAAGTTGATCGCGCCAAGGATCGAGGCCGCACCGGCAAGGTGCAGGGCCAGGATGCCGAAGTCGAGCGCGGGACCGGGATGGCCCGTGGTCGAGAGCGGCGGATAAACCGTCCAGCCGCCGCCGAAGCCGAGCGAGCCCGGAGCGCCTTCGACGAAGAGCGAGCAGAGCATCAGGCAGAAGGCCGCAACGGTGAGCCAGTAGGAGATGTTGTTCATCCGCGGGAACGCCATGTCGGGGGCGCCGATCATGATCGGGATGAACCAGTTGCCGAAGCCGCCGATGAGCGTGGGCATCACCATGAAGAACACCATGATGAGGCCGTGGCCGGTCACGAAGACGTTGAAGGCCTGCGGGTTGGAGAAGTACTGCAGACCGGGCGCCTGGAGCTCCAGGCGCATGCCGATGGACAGAAGGCCGCCGACGATGCCGGCCGTGAAGCCGAAGATGAGATAGAGCGTTCCGATGTCCTTGTGGTTCGTGGAATAGAACCACCGGCGCCAGAAGCTCGGAAGGTGATCGTGGTGATCCGCGTGAGCGGCATCAGCTGCATGTGCCATGATGAGACCTCTGTGGTCCTTCTTACAATTACTGAGCGGTCGCGAACTTGAGCGGAGCCGGGCTCTCGGTCGAAGCATACTTCTGCTTCGCCTCGGTCAGCCAAGCGGCATATTGCTGCTCGCTCACGACGCGGACTTCGATCGGCATATAGGGATGGCCGTTGCCGCAGAGCTCCGAGCACTGGCCGTAGTAGACACCTTCCTTCTCGGCCTTGAACCAGACTTCGTTCAGGCGGCCGGGGATTGCATCGACCTTGAAGTAGAAGGAGGGCACGGTGAAGGCGTGGATCACGTCGGCCGAGGTCACCTGAACGCGAACCACCTTGCCGACCGGCACCACCATCGCGTTGTCGGCGCCCAGCAGGCGCGGCTGGTCGGGCTTCCGGTCCTTGTCCTCGGTGATCATGTTCGAATCGAACTTGAAGCCGCCGCCCTGATCGGCCGGGTACTCATAGCCCCAGTACCAGGAATAGCCGGTCACCTTCACCACCAGATCGGCCGGCGGCGGCACCAGCTGCTGGCGCAGGAGGCGGAAGGAGGGAATGGCGATCGCCACGAGGATGAGAACCGGAACGATGGTCCAGGCCACTTCGAGGAAGGTGTTGTGGGTGGTCTGCGAGGGAACCGGGTTCTTGCTCTCGTTGAAGCGGACAACGATCACAAGAAGCAGGGCCAGCACGAAAAGGCAGATCGCTGCGATCAGCCAAACCAGGTAGGTGTGGAAGTTGGACACGCTCTGTCCCAACTCGGTCACCATCTCCTGCATGCCGGTTTCCCAGGGGGAGGGCTGCCCGGCGGCGGCCCACGCCTCACTTATGCCCAACACAAGTGCGACCGCTGCCGTGGAGAGGGCGGTCACCGATCGACGTCCAGTCTCGATCCGCATCGGCGTTCCAAAGCTCCTAAAGATGTGATGGCCCAGGGCCATGAAAGCATCGGGGAAGGCGCGGGCGTGCGGAAGGCGGTGCCCGGCTTGCGCCATCACCTTTGATCTGCGTCAAAGATCACAGGACGCGCTGAAGCGCAACGGTAGAAGCGTTCCAAACTGTGCGTCATAACCGCCAAAACGCATTTCGGCTCTCCAAACGGCCCCTCTCGCTTGACATCGCGCCCCCTGCCATGGTCCCAACGGCCAAACTTGGACCGAAGCGGCTCCGGCCGCGGCCCTTTGAACAGGGCTCATGAATGGAGAAACCGATGGGCGCATCGCGTTGGGCTCGCCATTGTGCGGGGGCAATCCTGGGGCTGTCGGCCCTGCTCGGGGCCAGCGGCGCCAGCGCTCAGGGCATGGTCAAGAACACGTATGGCGAGTGGCAGATGCGTTGCGAGACCCCGGCGGGTGCCACGGCCGAGCAATGTGCGCTCGTGCAGAACGTCGTCGCCGAGGACCGTCCTAACGTCACCCTCGTCATTATCGTGTTGAAAACCGCCGACGGCAAAAGTCGCCTCCTGCGCGTCGTCGCGCCTCTTGGTATCCTGTTGCCGTCAGGACTGGGCCTCAAGATCGACCAGACGGATATCGGCCGCGCCGGGTTCGTGCGCTGCCTGGCCACGGGCTGCGTGGCCGAGGTCGTCATGGAGGAGAGCCTGATCAACCAGATGAAGACGGGCCAGGCGGCGACCTTCATCGTGTTCCAGACGCCTGAGGAGGGGATCGGGATTCCCGTGTCCCTGAACGGATTCGCGGCCGGGTTCGACGCCCTGCCGTAACAGACGAACGAGAATGTGGGGGCAATCATGCGTGATGGATTGAGCCGGAAGGCCGGATGGACGCTCGCTGTGCTCAGCCTTTCGGCCTTGACGGGCTGCGGCGCGCCGGGTGAGGGCGGCTTGGGCGTGGGCGAGATGCTGCTCACGGCAGGAACGACCCGACCGCCGGCCCAGCGGGTCGCGGTGGAGGATGTCTACTGCCCGACCATCGAAGTGATTGAGGGCGGTGCCGCCCTTCAGGTCCGCGGCGGGGAGGGTGGCTCGGTCCGAAGCCAGATTGCCTTGGGTGAGATCGCCCGCGAATGTATCGGCCAAGCTGATGGCTCGACCCTGGTCAGGGTCGGTGTCGAGGCTCGCGCCCTGGTCGGCGTCGGCGGATCGGCCGGTCGCTACAATGTACCGATCCTAATCGTCGTGAAGGACGGCTCCACCGTCTTCGCCAGCCGTTCGAGGACCGTAGCTGCCGCGATCCCGGCCGGCCAGACCCAGACGACCGTGTCGGTGGTCGAGGAGGGCATCGTGGTGCCCGCCTCCTACGCCAACAGCTTCGAGATCGAAGTCGGCCTCGGCGGCCGCGCGGCCACGGGCCGGCGCGGCTAATCTGATCAATAGAGCACTGCGGCGCCCGCTCTCTGATTGAGGGGGGCGGCCAGAACCTTGTCGATGCGGCGCTCGTCGAGGTCGATCACCTCGAAACGCCATCCCAGGGTATCCACGTGCTCGCCCGTGTTGGGCAGGTGCTGTAATTCGCTGATCACCAGGCCGCCGACCGTATGATAGCTGCGGGTTTCGGGGAGCGTGACCCCGAGAACTTCCGCCATTTCGTCGACCGGCATGGAGCCGGCGAGCAGCCAGGAGCCGTCCTCGCGGCGGATGGCGTCGGGCTCCGGCGCCTCGCCGTCGGACCGGAAGGCGCCGACGATGGCCTCGAGGGCGTCCGCCGGGGTCACGACCCCTTCGAAATGCCCGTATTCGTCGTGGACGATCGCCATCGGCACCTCCGCGTCGCGCAAGGTGGCAAGGGCGTCCAACGCATAGAGCGTGTCCGGAATGACCGGAGCCGGCTGAACGTGCCCACGGATGTCCAGGGGCTCCCCGGACAGCATGGCGGCCAGAAGCTCCCGCGACTGGACGACGCCGATCACGTTGTCGGGGGTCCCCTCGCTGACGGGCAGGCGGGAATGCGGGGTCTCGATCAGCAATTCCCGGATCGCCTCCTCGTCGTCGTCGAGGTCGATCCAGTCCACGTCCGTGCGGGGGGTCATGAGCCCGCGCACGGTGCGGTCCCCGAGGCGCAGCACCCCCGAGATCATGCGGCGCTCCTCCTCCTCGATGACGCCAGCGCTCTCGGCCTCGCCGACGAGCATCTTGATCTCCTCTTCCGTCACGGTCGTCCCGTCGGATTTGGCGCCCAGGAGGCGGAAGATCAGGCTGGTCGACGCGTTCAGAAGCCAGACGGCGGGCGCCGCGACCTTCGACAGCACCAGCATCATGGGGGCCATGGTGCAGGCGACGGCCTCCGGATTGCGCAGGGCGAGCTGCTTGGGCACCAGTTCGCCGATGACGATGGAGAGATAGGTGATGATGCCGATGACGATGCCGTAGCCCAGGGGCTCGGCCGCCCCTTCGGGCATCCCCTGAGCCTGAAGGATTTCGGTGAGCCGATGACCCAACGCCGCGCCTGAGAACGCGCCGGCCAGGATGCCCACGAGGGTGATGCCGATCTGGACCGTGGAGAGGAAGCGTCCCGAATCCTCCATGAGGGTCAGGGCCGTGTTGGCCCCGGAGCGACCCTGTTCGGCCATGGCCTTGAGGCGGGCCCGGCGGGCGGAGACGATGGCGAGTTCGGAAAGAGCAAAGACGCCGTTGAGGGCGACGAGAGCGAGGGCGATGATCAGTTCGAGCAACGATGCCAGGAGCTGCCGACCGGATCGGGCCGCGTTCTCCCCTTCTGTGGATGATGGGCTCTAACATGGAGTGCCACGGTCCTGCCGTCAATTAAGGCGGGGAGATATCCCGTGCGGCAGCCTGCTTTGTTGACAGGACCGGATTTCCTCTTCAGAGCTTAAACCCAGCCGATGATCCCCGCGGAAGAGACCGGACCTCAAGCGTCCGGCGCCGAAGGCGCAACCGCCCCGGAAACGCTCAGGCCAAAGGACCGCGCGGGAGCTGGCACTCTGGAAAGCGGCGACGTTTCGAAGCGTCGTCCACCGACGGGCGTAACCTTGAGCTTCGTGTTCCAAGGGAAATCTCTCAGGTCTCGGGACAGAGGGGGCGCACAGCAACGGGCCGCAAGGCTCGATGGAACGCGCACCTTTGAGAGAACCCGATGGCCGAGCCAGCGCATATCAACGAGCCGCTCCTGCAGACCCCGCTCCATGCCGAGCATGTGGCCCTTGGCGCCCGCATGGTGCCCTTCGCCGGCTACGACATGCCCGTGCAGTATCCCATGGGCATTCTGACCGAGCACAACTGGACCCGCGAGCATGCGGGCCTGTTCGACGTCTCCCACATGGGCCAAGCCTTCTTGGTCGCCGAGGACAAGAGCCATGAGACCGTAGCCCGGGCGCTCGAGGCGCTCATCCCCGCCGACGTCTTGAACCTGAAGCCCAACCAGCAGCGCTACTCGCAGCTGCTCTCGGACGATGGCGGCATTCTCGACGACCTGATGGTCACCCGCGTCGGCGCCCCCGGCCACGAGGGCTGGCTCTATCTGGTGGTGAACGCCTCCATGAAGGAGGCCGACTACGCCCATATCGAGGCACGCCTACCGAAGGGCGTCGCATTGAAGCGCAAGGACGATCTCGGCCTGATGGCCCTCCAGGGTCCCTCGGCCGAGGCCGTGCTCGCCAAGCTTGCGCCCGAGACCGCCGCTCTCCCTTTCATGATGTCGGCGGATGTGCAGATCGACGGCATCTGGTGCCATGTCTCCCGTTCCGGCTATACCGGCGAGGACGGCTTCGAGATCTCCTGCCACGGCAAGGACGCACCCACCCTCTGGAACAAGCTGCTCGCCGATCCGGAGGTGAAGGCCATCGGCCTCGGTGCACGTGACTCGCTTCGCCTCGAAGCGGGCCTGTGCCTCTACGGCCACGACATCGACACCACGACCTCGCCCATCGAAGCCGGCCTGATCTGGTCGATCCAGAAGCGGCGCCGGGAGGAGGGCGGCTTCCCCGGAGCCGAGCGCGTTCAGCACGAGATCAGGGACGGCGCCGCGCGGGTGCGCGTCGGCATCAGGCCCGAGGGCCGCGCCCCCGCCCGAGAGGGGACGGTCATCACCACGCCCGACGGGCGCGAGGTCGGCATCGTGACCTCCGGCGGCTTCGGCCCCACGGTCAACGGCCCGGTCGCCATGGGTTACGTGGCCAAGGACGTGTCCGCCATCGGGACGGACCTGCATCTCATCGTTCGCGGCAAGCCTCTGCCCGCCAAGGTCGCGGCCATGCCATTCGCTCCCCATCGCTACAAGCGCTGACATTTCACAAGAGGGAATTCATCATGACCACGCGCTACACCAAGGATCACGAATACATCCGCGTCGAGGGCGATGCCGGCATCGTCGGCATTTCCGACTACGCCCAGGGCCAGCTCGGCGACGTGGTCTTCGTGGAGCTGCCGAGCGTCGGCAAGGCCCTGTCGAAGGGCGATGAGGCCGCCGTCGTCGAGAGCGTGAAGGCCGCGAGCGAAGTCTATGCCCCGGTCTCCGGCGAAGTGGTCGAGGTCAACAGCGATCTCGAAGCCTCTCCCGGCACAGTCAACGAGGATCCTGCCGGCCGCGGCTGGTTCATGAAGATCCGCCTCACGAACCCGGACGAGCTCGACGGCCTCATGACCGAGGAGCAGTACCAGGAATTCGTGAAGTCGATCTCCTAAAGCGAGAGCACGGCCATGACGCACGAGTACAAGGCGACGATACGCTGGACGCGGGACGCGGACGAGGTCTTCTCCGACAACCGCTACAGCCGCGGCCACACCTGGCGCTTCGATGGCGGCATCGAAGTGCCGGGCTCCGCGTCGCCTTCCGTCGTGCCGTTGCCCCTCTCGCGGGAGGATGCGGTCGATCCGGAGGAAGCTTTCGTGGCGGCAGTCTCCAGCTGCCACATGCTGACCTTCCTGTCGATCGCCGCCAAGAAGCGCTTCGTCGTCGATGCCTATGAGGACGAAGCGCTCGGGGTCATGGCCAAGAACGGGAACGGCAAGCTCTTCGTGTCCAAGGTCACCCTGGATCCCAAGATCCAATTCTCGGGCGACAAGCTTCCGACGCCGGAACAGATCGCCGACATGCATCGCCTCGCCCACAAGGAATGCTTCATCGCCAATTCCGTTCTCACGGAGATTGTCGTGGCGGGCATTCCCTCGCACTAACGCCTCAAGGTTTTTCACCGATGCGCTATTTGCCTTTGTCCGACACCGACCGCGGCGAGATGCTCGCGCGGATCGGCGTCAACCATGTCGATGAGTTGTTCGCCGACGTGCCGAAGAACCTGCTCCTGAAGGAGCCGGTGGACCTGCCGCGCCGCAAGGGCGAGCTGGAGGTGGAGCGCATCCTCTCCCGCATGTCCGCAAAGAACGTCTCGGCGTCCTCCGTGCCGTTCTTCGTCGGCGCCGGCGCCTACAAGCACCATGTGCCGGCCACCGTCGATCACCTGATCCAGCGCTCCGAGTTCCTGACGAGCTACACCCCGTATCAGCCCGAGATCGCTCAAGGCACGCTGCAATATCTCTTCGAGTTCCAGACTCAAGTTGCCGCGCTCACCGGCATGGATGTGGCGAACGCCTCCATGTATGACGGCTCCACCGGCACGGGCGAGGCGGTGCTCATGGCGCATCGCGTCACCCGGCGCCGCAAGGCCGTGCTCTCCGGCGGCCTGCATCCCCATTACGCCGATGTGGTGAAGACGCTCTCCGACATGGCGAGCGACGAAACCGTCACCCTGGCGCCGGATGTGAACGGCACCGAGGACATTCTCTCGCAGATCGACGACACGACATCCTGCGTCGTCGTGCAGTCGCCGGACGTGTTCGGCAATGTGCGCGACCTGAAGCCCATCGCCGACAAGGCGCACCGGCATGGTGCGCTGCTGATCGCCGTCTTCACGGAAGTCGTGTCGCTCGGCCTCGTCGCTTCTCCCGGAAGCCAGGGCGCGGACATCGTTGTGGGCGAGGGGCAGTCCATCGGCAATGCGCTGAACTTCGGCGGGCCGTATGTCGGCCTCTTCGCCACGCAGTCGAAATACATCCGCCAGATGCCGGGCCGCCTCTGCGGCGAGACGGTAGATGCGGACGGCAACCGCGGCTTCGTGCTCACGCTCTCGACCCGTGAGCAGCATATCCGCCGCGACAAGGCGACCTCGAACATCTGCACCAATTCGGGCCTCTGCTCGCTCGCCTTCACCATCCATATGACCCTGCTCGGCGAGACGGGCCTGACGCGGCTTGCGCGCATCAACCATGCCCATGCGGTGAAGCTGGCGGACCAGCTTGCCACCGTGAAGGGCGCCGAGGTGCTCAACAAGACCTTCTTCAACGAATTCACCGTGAAGCTTTCCAAGCCCGCGGCCGAAGTGGTGGAGCGTCTTGCCGAGAAGGGCGTGCTCGCGGGCGTGCCCGTGTCGCGTCTCCTGCCGGGCGCCGGCCTCGACAACCTGTTGCTGGTGGCCTCCACCGAAGTGAACACCGATGATGATCGCGCGGCCCTTGTCGCCGCCTTGAACGAGGTTCTGTGATGTTGAACCGCCAAGGACGTCCCACCACCCCTCAGGCGCATGGCGTGGCGGATCCCGCCGCCGGCATGGGCGATCAGGCCGCCCGTCTGCAGGGCGATGCCAACCGCTCCAGCGGCTCCACCGCGGGCCACCACCCGACCTTCACGGGCAACAAGGCGCTGGCGCAGGTCGAACCGCTGCTCTTCGAGATCGGCCGCTACGACACGACCGGCGTCGATTTCGACGAGCCGGAGGATTTCGAGCCGCGTCTCGGCGGGCTGGAGCGCAAGGAGCCGATCGGTCTGCCGGGTCTCTCGGAGCCCGAGACCATGCGCCATTACGTGCGCCTCAGCCAACAGAACTACGGCATCGACACGGGCCTGTTTCCGCTCGGCTCCTGCACCATGAAGCACAATGCGCGGCTCAACGAGCGCATGGCCCGTCTGCCGGGCTTCTCCGACGTGCATCCGCTGCAGCCGGTCTCGACCGTGCAGGGCGCGCTGGAGCTCATGGACGAGCTCGGGCGCTATCTGATCACGCTCACCAACATGACGGCGGTCGCGTTGTCGCCGAAGGCCGGCGCCCATGGCGAGCTCTGCGGCATGATGGCGATCAAGGCCGCCATCGAGGCGAAGGGCGAGGGCGCAACCCGCAACGTGGTGCTCGTGCCCGATTCGGCGCACGGCACCAATCCGGCCACCGCCGCGCTCATCGGCTTCAAGGTGAAGCCGGTGCCGGCCCGCGAGGACGGCTGGGTGCATGTGGAGGACGTGAAGGAGCGCCTCGGCCCGGACGTGGCGGCGATCATGCTCACCAATCCCAACACCTGCGGCCTGTTCGAACCGCAGGTGGCGGAGATCGCCAAGGCAATCCACGATGCAGGCGCTTACTTCTACTGCGACGGTGCGAACTTCAACGCCATCGTGGGCAAGGCGAAGCCCGGCGACCTCGGCGTCGATGCCATGCACATCAACCTGCACAAGACCTTCTCGACGCCGCATGGCGGCGGCGGACCGGGCTCCGGCCCGGTGGTGCTATCCGAGCGCCTGGCTCCTTACGCACCCGTGCCGTTCGTGCGGATGAAGAACGGCAGCTTCGAGCTGGTGGAGCACAACGACGAGGCCGGCGGCCCCGCCGCCCCGTTCGGACGCATGACCGCCTTCCACGGCCAGATGGGCATGTATGTGCGCGCCTTGTCCTACATGCTGTCGCATGGGGCGGACGGCATGAAGCAGGCCTCCGAGGATGCCGTGCTCAATGCCAATTACATCCGCGCCGGCCTGTCGGACCTCCTCTCGCTGCCTTTCGGCAACAAGCCCTGCATGCACGAGGTGCTGTTCGACGATGCGTGGCTGAAGGACACGGGCGTGACCACTCTCGACGTGGCCAAGGCCATGATCGACGAGGGGTATCACCCGATGACCATGTACTTCCCACTGGTGGTGCACGGCGCCATGCTGATCGAGCCCACGGAATCCGAATCGAAGTCGTCGCTCGACCTCTTCATCGCGACGCTCCGTGACCTCGCCATGGCGGCGAAGGGCGGCGACAAGGAGCGCTTCACCGGCGCTCCCTATCACGCCCCGCGCCGTCGCCTCGACGAGACCCGCGCGGCAAGAAGCCCGGTGCTCAAGTGGACCCCGCCCGCGCCGGTGGCGGAAGCGGCGGAGTAAGCTGCTTAACCCTCTCCCCTTCGCGGGAGAGGGTGGCTTGCTTAAGCAAGCCGGGAGAGGGAAAGCTCGCACCGAGTTATGAATTGATCCGGCAGCGCTGCATCTGTAGCGCTACTTTTTTATGCTTTACACAGCCCCTCTCCCGACCCTCGCTGACGCGAGGGCCGCCCTCTCCCGCTAAAGGGGAGAGGGGTAGGACGCGCTTGGGATGGCCCGTACGGCACTCTGCAACTCCGCCATCCTGTTGATAACCACAGGCGCACCTGCCCGTCGCAGCTTCTCCGCGTGGTCCGATCCGCAATGCCCGCCGCCGGCGAACCCGATCACCCGCATGCCGGCCGCAAGCGCCGCCTGCACGCCCGCCATGGAATCCTCGATCACCAGGCAGTCCTCGGGCCGCACGTTCATTTGCTTCGCCGCATGCAGGAACAGGTCCGGCGCCGGTTTTCCCCGCGCGACCTGGGTCGAGCTGAAGATGGTGTCGAACAGGTCGGACAGGCCCGTGACGCGCAGGGACAGGGCGATGCGCTCGGGAATGGACGATGAGGCGACGCAGCGGGGGAAGGGGAGCGACAGGATGGCGTCCCGCACGCCCTCGATCGGCTTGAGGTCCGTCTCGAAGCGCTGGAAGAGGGTGCGGTTGAGCCGCTCGGTGAAATCGGCCGGGAGCCTGATGCCGCGTTCCGCCTCGATGCGCGCGATCTGGTCCTTGACGCTGACGCCGGTGAACTCCCGCGCCACGTCCTCGGCCGTGTAGGGCACGCCGCACGCGGTCAGGATTTCCGCATCGATCCGGCAGCTCAAAGGTTCCGAATCGACCAGGACGCCGTCGCAATCGAAGATCAGCAGCATAGTGTTCTCCAAGCAAAAAGGCCGCCCTTGAGGCGGCCTTGATGGGGTTCGTCCGGAACGAAGCCTTTACTGCAGCTTCGTGCGCACGTCGTTGAGGCTGGCCGTCACGAGAGAAACGGCGGTGGCGCCGGTGATCTCGTCGCGCAGGACGCGCTCGGAAGCCTTGATGGCGGCGTCCACGGCAGCGGCGCGCACCTCGGCGGAAGCCTGGGCCTCGGCCTGGGCGATCTTCGCCTCGGCGGTGGCCGTGCGGCGCTTCACGAAGTCGGCCATCTTCTCCTGGGCTTCGCGGGCGAGGCGCTCGGCCTCGTCGCGGGCGGTGGAGACGATGTCGGCAGCCTCGCGCTCGGCAGCGGCGCGCTTGGCCTCGTATTCCTTGAGCAGCCGCTCGGCGTCCTGGCGCAGGCGCTTGGCCTCGGCCAGTTCGTCGGCGATGCGCTTGCCGCGGGAATCGAGCTGGTTCATCACCTTCCCCGGAACCCCGTAATAGAACAGGATGCCCCAGAAGATCACGAAGGCGACCGCAACCCAGAATTCAGCGCTTTGAAACATGCGGACCTCCCGATCAGGCCTTGATCTGGTTGAGAGCGGCTTCGACCTTCTGCGGGGCCGGAGCCCTGCCGGTCAGGCGCTCGATGATGGCGGAGGCGGTGTCGCGGGCGATGGCGTCCACGTGGCTCATGGCTTCCGCCTTCTTGGACGAGATCGTGGCCTCGGCTTCGGCCAGGCGCTGGTTGAGGTCGGCCTCGAGCGCCTTGCGCTTGGCGTCGCTCTCGGCCGAGAGCTTGGCGCGGGTCTCTTGCGCGAGAGCCTGGGCACGGCCCTTGGCTTCTGCCAGAGCCTTCTCGTAGGCGGTGCCGGCTTCTTCCGCACGGGATTTCATGGCAGCCGCGTCGTCGAGATCGTTGGCGATCATGGCGCGGCGGTTCTCGATGATTCCGCTCAGGCGCGGGAGGACCAGCCGTGAGAGCAGGGTGTAGAGCACCACGAAGGTGATGGCGAGCCACAGGAGCTGACCACCGAAGGTTTCCGTCATGAAGGGCGGGAAGCCGACATCCTCATGAGCGCCGCCGTGGGCCTCTGTTGTGGCATTGGTCGTTTGAGCCTGAGCCATGGAGCAGATCCTAAAGGATAAGGAATCCTACAAACATGAATGACGGCGGTTCAATCCGCCGTCACCCTTGTCGAGGCGAAGCGCTTGCACGCCTCGACCTCCCGATCACCGTTATGAGATTAGGTGAAGAGCAGAACGAGAGCGACGACGAGGCAGAAGATGCCGAGACCTTCCGCGAGCGCCGCGCCGATGAACGCGCGGGCGAACTGGCCGTCGGCCGCCGACGGGTTGCGCAGAGCGCCGGAGAGGAAGTTGCCGAAGATGTTGCCAACGCCCATAGCGGCGAGACCCATGCCGATGCAGGCGAGGCCCGCGCCGAGGAACTTGAAAGCAACCGGATCCATTGTGATCTCCTTGGGAATACTGTGATCGGGAGGGAAGGTGTAACTCGGCGCAGACCTAGTGGCCCGGGTGCAGCGCGTCGTTGAGGTAGATGCAGGTCAACACCGTGAAGACGTAGGCCTGCAGGGCGGCGACGAGGAACTCGAGCGCCATGAGAGCAACCGCCATGAGGAGCGGCAGCGGAGCGAGGATCGTCAGGGCACCGCCGGCACCGAGCAGCGCCACGACGAAGCCTGCGAAAACCTTCAGCGCGATGTGTCCCGCGAGCATGTTCGCGAAGAGACGCAGGCTGAGCGAAATCGGGCGGGAGAGGAACGAGATGAGCTCGATGACCACGATGAAGGGCAGAAGCCATCCCGGTACGCCCGACGGCACGAAGAGGCCGAGGAAGTGGGTGCCGTGCTTCATGAAGCCGTAGATCACCACCGTGCCGATGACGAGCATGGCGAGCGCGAAGGTGACGATGATGTGGCTGGTGACCGTGAAGAAGCCCGGGATCATGCCGAGCAGATTGGCCGTCAGCACGAACATGAAGAGGGAGAAGACGAGGGGGAAGAACTTCATCCCCTCCTTGCCTGTCGCATCGACCAGCGTGTTCGCGACGAAATCGTGCAGGACCTCGGCCACGGACTGGGCACGGCCGGGAACGACGGCGCGCTTGCGGGTCGCCAGCAAAAGGCCGCCCACGATCACGGCGGCTGCGCCGATCATGAACAGGGATGAATTGGTGAAGTTGATGACCGGAATGATGGGCTTGATCTGGAATTGTTCGATCGGGCTCGCCATGATCCGCTCTCAAAGTTCGATGTTATCAAATGCCGTTCGGCGTTCGAAGGTCTGTCCGTCACCGCTTGTCGTCATACCGGGCGGACTTCACCATCCCGGCCGCTCGCATCAGGTTGAGCATCCCGGCGCAGAAGCCGAGTATCAGACAAACGATCAGGCCCCAAGGGGACAATCCGAACAGGCGGTCGACGATCCAACCCAGGATTCCGCCGGCCGCGACCCCTGCGACGAATTCGGCCGAGAGCCTGAAGGCTTGGCCGAGAGCGCTGGAATCTGACGTCGGGCGGGCGCGAGGCTCTGACTCGGCTCGATGCGCGGATGCTTGGGAGATCCGTGCGTCGAGAGACTTCAGTCTCGCTGACAGGTCGGCATCCTCGGCGCTGCCCGGTTTCCGCTCATTTCCACCGTTCCGCTCGTGAGGGTCCGCCATTGCGATCTCCTTTGAAGCGTTGCGGGAAAATGCTTGGAAGACCAGCCCCGAAAGCCGGGCGCACCATATGAGCGGGGGTCCCCCCTGTCAAGAACCGTCTGAAAACATCTAAGTAATTGATATATATGGAGTAACCGTGTTTTCAGGCGCCCCTGGGCCGAAAGCGCACATGTTTTTGAGGCTGAAGCAAGGCAGGGCTGAAAGCCTTAGGCTACCTCAAGAATGCGCTCGGCGCTCTGCAGGTCGACGGAGACGAGCTGGGACACGCCCCGTTCGGCCATGGTGACGCCGAAGAGACGGTCCATCCGGGCCATGGTGATCGGGTTGTGGGTGATGACCACGAACCGGGTCTCGGTCTGGCGGGCCATGTCCTCCAGCAGGGCGCAGTAGCGCTCCACGTTGGCGTCGTCGAGCGGCGCGTCCACCTCGTCCAGCACGCAGATCGGCGAGGGGTTCGTGAGGAACACGGCGAAGATCAGCGCCGTGGCCGTCAGAGCCTGCTCGCCGCCGGACAGCAGGGTCATGCTCTGGGGCTTCTTGCCGGGCGGCCGGGCGAGGATTTCCAGGCCCGCTTCCAGCGGATCGTCCGAATCGACCAGGGTCAGTTCCGCCGTGCCGCCGCCGAACAGGGTGGTGAACAGGCGCTGGAAGTGATCGTTCACCACGTCGAAGGCGGCCAGCAGGCGCTCACGACCCTCGCGGTTCAGGCTGCCGATGGCCTGACGCAGGCGCTTGATGGCCTCGACGAGGTCGTCGCGTTCGCCGGCGATGCCGTTGTACTTGGTCTCGAGCTCGGTCAGTTCCTCGTCGGCCCGCAGGTTGACGGCGCCGAGGCGCTCCCGGTCGTTCTTGAGCGAATGGAGCTTGGATTCGATCTCCCCGTGGGAGGGCAGCTCGACACCGTCCCTCAGGCCCGCGAGCTCGATGAGCCCTGCCGGTGTCGTCTCCAGGTTCTCGGCGATCGCGCGGGTGATCTCGGCCAGACGGGCCACGGCCGCCTCGTGGCGGGCCTGGGAACCGGCGCGGGCCTCGCGGGCGGCCGACAGGGCCTCCAGGGCGGCGCGGGCGGAGCGGTCCGACTCGGCAAGCCCCGTCTCGGCATCGGCGAGTCGGTCGGCCGCTTCCTTGCGCTTCGCCTCGGCCTCCTCGACCTCGGCCATGATGGCGCGGCGGCGTTGAAGATAGGTATCGGGAGCTTCCAGCAGTCGCTGATGTTCGTCCTGCGCCCGCTCCAGGCGCTCGCCGAGATCCTCGAACGCCTTGGCGGCGCGGGCGGCCCGCTCAGTCCAGAGGCGGATATCGGCGGCGATCGATTCCTGCCGGCGGCGGCGCAGCTCGGCCTCGTGCATGAGGGACTGCACGGTGGCGCGTGCCTCGGAGGCGGCCGCCCGGCGCTCGGCCACGCGGGTGCGCTCTTCGAGCAGGCGGCTTTCGAGATCGGGCGCAGGGGCAAGGTCCTGTAGGGCGCTTTCGGCATCCTGCACGCGCTCCAGCGCCTCCGCCTCGCTCTCGGAGAAGCGGGCGAGGCCTTCTTGAAGCGCTGAGCGGCGCTGGCCGAGCTCGGCCTCCTTGCGCTCGGCTGCGCTCAGCCGCGTGCGGGCGGCGTCGAGCGCTTGGCGGGTCTGGCGCGCGGCCTCGATGGCCTGCATCTCGTGGGAGGCCGCCTCGCGGACGGCCTCGAGGGCTGCCTCCGCCTCTTGGCGCAGGTGCTCGGCCTGCTCGCGCGCTTCCGCGGCCTCGCGCTCCAGATCGCCGAGGCGGTTCTTCTCCGCCAGGCGGCGGGCCGCCGGGGAGGGCGCTTCGGCGGCGGCCGTGAAGCCGTCCCAGCGCCACAAGTCGCCCTCCTGCGTGACGAGGCGCTGACCGGGCTTGAGAAGGCCGCGAAGGCGAAGCCCGTCGGCCTTGCCGACCACGCCGATCTGGCGCAGGCGCCGCTGCAGGGCCGCCGGAGCCTGGGCGAGATCCGCTAGGGAGCGGACGCCCTCCGGCAGGGCCGGATCGTCCTCGCCGGCATGGGTCTCGGCCCAATGGTGCGGGGCGGAAGGGTTGATCGAAGCCTCGAGATCGTCGCCGAGGGCTGCGCCCAAAGCCGTCTCGTAGCCCTTCTGGACCGTGATCTGGTCGACCGCCGGGGGCCAGAGATCGCCGGTGGCCGAGGTGACGAGCTTGGCGAGGGTACGCGCCTCGGTCTCCAGGCGCTGCGCCTTGCGTTCGGCCTCGTTGAGGGGCTGGCGCAGGCGGTGCTCGGCCTCGCGGGCGGCGGAGAGCGTCTCGCGCGCCTCGACCACCGCCTCCTCGGCGCCCTGTGCCGTTTCCTCGGCGATCGCCATGTCCTCGCGCAGGTCGTCGAGGGAAGGGCCGTCCTCGGGCGAGGCGGAGAGCGCCGCGATCTCGCGCTCGATCCGCTCCTTCTCGGCTCGGAAACGGGCGGCGCGCTCCATTTCCTCGCGCACGGCGCGCTCCAGGGCGGCGCGGCGGGCGTTGAGGTCGGAGGTCTGCGCCTGCAGCGCGCTCAAGGCCGTTTCGGCTTCCGCCAGTTCGGCTTCCGCCGTGCGGAGCCGCTCCTCGGCCTCGGCGCGGACATCGTCTGCCCCGTCGGTGGTGAGCGCAATCTCGGCGGCTTCAGACTGGAGGCGCTCGATGGTGGCCTCGGCGTCCGTGCGCTGCGCCGCCTCGCGGGCGATGTCGCGGTTGAGATCGCCGATGTGGCGTTCGAGCTCGACCACCCGCTCCTTGGAGCGGCGTTCTTCCGATTCGAGCTCGTTGCGGGCATGGGTCAGGCGCTGCAGGGCAGCCGCGGCGGCGGCTTCGGCCTGCCGCAGGGCCGGGATGCCATGGGCGGCGACCGCCTGGGCGGTGGCGGCCCGGGTCTGCTCCTCGGTGGCGTCGGCAACGGCCTTCAGGTCTTCGGCGACCTGGCGCTCGGCGGTGGCGGCCTGCTCCCGCGCCTCGGAGAAGCTGATGGCATACATCAGGGCTTCCAGGCGGCGGATCTCGGCCGAGAGGTTTTTGTAGCGGGAGGCCTGGCGGCCCTGGCGCTTCAGGCTCTCGATCTGACTCTCCAGCTCGCGGATCACGTCCTCGACGCGGACGAGGTTATCCTCGGCGGCCTTGAGGCGCAGCTCCGCCTCATGCCGGCGAGCATGGAGGCCCGCAATGCCGGCAGCATCCTCCAGGATGCGGCGGCGGGATTGGGGCTTGGCCGAGATGATCTCGCTGATCTGGCCCTGGCGCACGAGGGCGGGCGAGCGGGACCCGGTTGCGGCGTCCGCGAACAGGATCTGCACGTCGCGGGCACGTACTTCCTTGCCGTTGACCCGGTAGGTCGAACCCTCATCTCGCTCGATCTTGCGCGAGATTTCGAGGAGATCCGTGTCGTTGAAGGCGGCAGGCGCGGTGCGCTCCGCATTGTCGATGGTGAGCATCACCTCGGCCCAGTTGCGGGCCGGACGGCCGCCGGAGCCGGAGAAGATGACGTCATCCATCCCCGTGGCGCGCATGTTCTTGAAGGAGTTCTCCCCCATGACCCAGCGCAGGGCCTCGACGAGGTTCGATTTGCCGCAGCCGTTCGGCCCGACCACGCCGGTCAGGCCCGGCTCGATCAGGAAGTCGGTGGGCTCGACGAAGGTCTTGAAGCCTGCGATGCGAAGGCGCGTCAGCTTCATGGACGCGCCTTCCCGTCCCGCCTGCTAACGCATCGTGCGGAAAAGTGGATCCGGTTTTCTGCCTCGAACGATGCGCGCATCAAGGGAGAGGGCATCGGGTTGATCCCAAAAGTGGACACCAATTTTGGGCCCGATGCCCGAGGGGCAGGGTGATGGAGCTTATTCGCCCAGGAGAGGCTTGATGACCTTCTCAATCTCATCGATCGACAGGCTTCCAGGATGACGCTGACCATTGATGAAGAAAGTCGGCGTGGAGTCCACACGGAACTGCTCCATACCCCGGTTCTTCACCGCGTTGACTGCGTCATATAGTTTCTGGTCCTTGAGGCAAGCGTCAAATTTTTCCTGTGAAAAACCGGCCTGGCGCATGAGTCCGCGCAGGGCATCGAGCGGCTTGTCCACAAAGGCCCAGTTCCGCTGCTGCTCGAAGAGAAGGTCCGTGACCGGGTAGTATTTGTCGTTGCCGTCGCAGCGGGCGAGCATGAAGCCGGCCGTGGCGAGCGGATCCAGCGGGAATTCCCGCAGGACGAAGCGCACCTTGCCGGTGTCGATGTAGCGCTTCTTGAGCTCCGGCCAGGTGGTTTTGTGGAAGTTCGCGCAGTGGGAGCAGGTCAGCGAGGCGTACTCGATGATCGTCACCTTGGCGTTCTCCGGGCCCAGGGCCACCTCGCCCATTGGGCCCTGGACCGCGAGGTCCTGCACGGACACGTTCTGGGCCAGGGCCGGCAGGCTCGTGGCGAGATAGGCGGTCGCGGCTGCGGTTCCGAGAAGCTGAAGCGTCTGACGCCGGGTGATCATCGTGGGGTGGCTCCTGAAGAGATTTCGTCCTGCGGTAGAACGACTTGCGGTAGAATGACTTGGCCCGCGAGGCAAGCGCCGGCTATCTCACGCTTTCGTGCGTGAACCGGCGCTGACGATGGCCTGGCCCAGCCGGTCGAGCGCCGCCTTCAAGGATTCCTCCTCGATGGGCTGCACGGCCCGGTCCACCTTTTCCCTCTCCACAGGGGTGAGGGCGCGGGGGGCGGGACGCTTCTTCTCAACCCGCCGCACGGGCCCTTGTTTCAGCACCAGCTTCCCGATGCAGCGCCAGCCGTAATAGGTGTTCACCCGGTCGATGATGGTGGGAGCCTGGTGCTGGAGTTCGAGCGCGAAGGCGCTCTCGACCCGGATCACGAGGGTCGCCGGGTCCGGCCGCGTCTCCGGATCGGCATGCGGCGCTTTGCGTTTCCATTCGATCTTGAGCGGCTGCGTGAAGGCGGAAAGCCGCTCGCCGACGATATCCGGCCAGGCCATGATGATGTCGGACGTGGCAAAGCCCTGCGCCGCCAGGCTGGGGGACAGGCAGACGTCGAGAAACTCGGCGAGGGGGCGGGCGAGAGGCCGCGGTCGTCTCATGTTGAATGTCCAAAAGCCGCGTTGGAATATTCGGTGTAGAACGCTATTCCAAATCTCATGTTAACGCCCGCCGCGAGCGCGACCAAGCCCGATCCGCAGGACCTTCTCGCCTGGTACGACCGCCACCGGCGCGACCTGCCGTGGCGCGCCAAGCCCGGCGTGACCGCAGACCCTTACCGCGTCTGGCTGTCCGAGATCATGCTGCAGCAGACGACGGTGGCGGCGGTCAGGCCCTATTACCTGAAATTCCTGGAGCGGTTCCCGACCGTGGAGACCCTGGCGGCGGCACCGACGGAATCGGTCATGCAGGCCTGGGCGGGTCTCGGCTATTACTCCCGTGCCCGCAACCTCCATGCCTGTGCCAGGGCGGTTGTGGATAAGCACGACGGGCGCTTTCCAGGCACGGAAGCCGAACTCCTGAAGCTTCCCGGCATCGGCGCCTACACGGCGGCGGCCGTGGCGGCGATCGCGTTCAACGAGAAGGCGGCCGCGGTGGACGGCAACGTGGAGCGGGTCATGTCCCGGGTCTTCATGGTCGAGGAACCGCTGCCCAAGGCCAAGCCCCTGATCCTCTCTCTTACCGAGGCCCTGGTGCCCGAGGACCGGCCGGGCGACTTCGCCCAGGCCGTCATGGATCTTGGCGCCACCATCTGCACGCCCAAGCGCCCGGCCTGTGCCCTCTGCCCCTGGATGGTGCCCTGCCGGGCCCGGGCCGAAGGCCTGCAGGAGACCTTCCCGCGAAAGCAGAAGAAGGAGGCCGGGCAGCTGCGCAAGGGCGCGGCCTTCGTGGTGCTGCGCGCCGACGACACGATCCTGCTCCGTACCCGCCCGCCCCAGGGGCTTCTCGGCGGCATGGCCGAGCCGCCGACGAGCGCCTGGGAGCCCGATTACGAGCCGTCCCGCGCCGTGCTCGACGCGCCGATCGAGGCCCGCTGGCAGCGCCTGCCGGGCACGGTCCGCCACGTCTTCACCCATTTCCCGCTCGAACTCACCGTGCTGTTCGCCAAGGTGGCGAAGGGAACGCCCGCGCCGGACGACATGCGCTGGACCCCACGCCTTCAGCTGCATGAGGAAGCACTGCCAGGGGCCATGAAGAAGGTGCTGGTCCATGCACTGGGGGAGATTCCGGGCGGGAAGGCGAAGGCTTCCAGTCAGAAGCAGGTGAAGAGTGCATGACGTCGTTTGAAGGGCGACCGCGTGTTTCCCTTCCCCTTGTGGGGAGGGATCAAGGGTGGGGGTGTGAGCGATAGCCTATGAGGTCAGGCGCCGACACCCCCACCTCCAACTCCTCCCCACAAGGGGGAGGAGGGCCGGTTACGCCCGTCTCATCCGCCCACTAGCGCCTTCTGATTCTTCTTGAACAGCGCCGCCAGCGCATTCGCCACCCGCGTGACGTTGGGACGGTTCCGGCTGCGCCGATGCATGACGAGGAAGACGTCCTCGATCAGATCGCCCTCCGGTTTCGTCACCTGGACGAGGTCCGGGTCCGAATCGCCGAGCCAGCAGGGAAGAAAAGCCGCGCCGAGGCCCGCCTTGGCCGCCTGGTAGCGGATCGGCATGTCGCCGATCCGCGCCGCGATGGTGCGGCCCTGTGCGAACTCCGCCACATAGGCCGCCTGGCGGGACAGAGTCGGGTCCTCCGGCGGCGCGATCACGGCCGTGGGGTTTTCCGTCCGGGCATAGATGGCGAAGGCGATCTGACCGATCTTTCGGGCCACGAGATCGTCCGTGCCTTCCGGAAGACTGCGCATCCGCAGGCCGATATCCGCCTCGCCGGAGGCGAGATCGAGCCGGCGCCGGGTTGGGATGTAGGCGATCTCCACGGGCGCCGCGGCCTCGTGCAGCTCCGCCGCGTAGAGGGACAGGAACAGGGTCACCGAGGCGGTGGCCGTGATCCGCACCGGCGCGTTTGGATCGGGCCGGTACGCCGCGGCCGTTCGCGACACGATGGCGGCCGCCTCGCCCATGGGGCCTGCGGCTTCAAGAATGGCCTGTCCCGCTTCCGTCAGCTCGAGGTTGTTCGGCCCGCGCTGGAAGAGGGAGAGACCGAGCGTCTCCTCCAGCACCTTGATGCGCCGCGCGATGGTCGGCTGGCTCTGGCCCAGCGCCTTCGCGGCGGAGTTCATCGATCCATGAGCCACCACGGCGAGAAAGATCCGCAGGTCGTCCCAGGACGGGTCCGTGAAGGCGAGGTGGAAGGGATCGAGAGACGAAGAAGCCATGACAGAATGCTAAAGTGTGGGACCGGGTTCGGCATAGGGGTGTCTTCCGGCTCGGGGACAAGCCGCACTGTCGCTCAGACGCGATGCTCCCGCAGCCTGCCAGAAGCGTAAGGGAGCTGTTCAGTTCTGATGGGCGGGCTCTGTGCCAAGCGCCCGATCCTCTGTCGTCATCACCGGCGGTCGCAGACCAGGAAGGATAGCCTTCAGCTCAGTGCCGGCTTCGGCCTGAGCCGGCTCGCCGCCCGAGGGCGGTCAGGTGCCTGGATCGGCCTTGCGTGCAGGGGCGCCTCGCCCTCCGTCTCGCTCTGCCAGGGCAAGGCTCCCGCCGGAAGATACTGGCCCAGCCTGTCGAGGACGAGCATGGCGATCGTCACCACGGCCACGATCACGACGGCCACCGCGGAGGCCTGACTCGCGAGCCCGGCCTCTTCGAGATTGTAGAGCACCACGCCGATGGTCTCCGTGCCGGCCGACCAGAGCAGGGCCGAGACGGTGAGTTCGCTGAAGGCGAGCAGGAACGCCATCAATCCGCCGGCGACGGCGGCGGGAAGCAGCGAGGGCAGCACGATGTCTAAGAGCCGCTGCCCAAGGCGCGCGCCGTCGATGGCGGCAGCTTCCTCCTGTGCGACGTCGATCTGCTCCATTCCCGCCAGCACGGGTTTCAGCGCCACCGAGAGGAAGCGCGCGAGATAGGCGAAGACGATGATCCACGGCGTCGCATAAAGCGAGACGCCCACAAGCGGCAGCGGCTTGAGGAACAGCAGAATGCACGCGACGGCGAGGACGATCCCCGGAAGCACGTAAGCGATTTCGAGGAGGGACGCCGCGAGAATTCGCGCCCGCCCCATCAGGCGGATCAAGCCGTAGGCCATGGGAACGGCGAGTACAGCCAGCAGGAACGCCGCGCCGCCGGCATAAAGCAGAGAGTTCGTGAAGGCCCGGATCGTGACGTCCTGGCGGGCCAGCACTTCGACGAAGTTGTCGAGGGTGATCGTCGCAAGCGACAGGGGCATGCCGTAGGACGGAACGAGGGCAGAGGCCAGGAGCGACAGGATCGGCAGGGCGAGGGTCACGATGAGGACGAGGCCGACGAAGATTTCGGGCGCGATGCGCGTGCCGCCGAGGAGCCAGAACGGCTTCAGGGGCGCATCGTCCTCCAGGTGCACGCTGTCCTTGCGCGTGAGGAGCTGGCTTGCGGCCACGCAGAGGATCGCGATGGCTGCGACGAGCAGGCCGAGCGACGACACGTCGCCGATCATGTCGGTGCCGAAACTCGACAGCCGGCGATAGATGAGAACGGGGAGGGTCAGGTAGTTCACGGGCGCGCCGAGCAGCGCCGGAATGCCGAAATTGCCGATGCCGGCCACGAAGGCGAGCAGCCCCGCGCCGACGAGATGCGGGCGCAGCAGCGGCATCAGGTGGTCGGCAAGGATACGGAAGGGGCGTGCGCCGTCGATGCGGGCCGCCTCGATGACGGCCAATGGAATGCGCTTGAGGCCGGCGCTCATCACCACATAGACGAGCGGCGCATGGTGCAGCCCGAGCACCAGAATGATGCCGCCGCGCCCGAGCATCGGATTGGCGCTGCCGGCCTCCGGTGCGAGGCCGAGAGTGTTCAGGATGGGCGAGGTGGGACCTGCGAGATGCAGGAAGGCGAGCGCGATCACCTGGGGCGAGATCATCACCGACAGGACGAAGAGGAACGAGGCGATGCGACGTCCGCGGATATCGGTAATAATGGCCAGCACGAGCGCCATCGCGGTGCCGAGCGGCAAGGCCAGGAGGGTCGATAAGAGCGCCGTTTCCAGGGAGGCCTGAGCTGCCCGCAGGGCCGAGCGGCTGGTCAGCGCCGCGAGCATGGCGTCGGGATTGAAGACGCCGCCGGGAAAGAGCGCGGCCCAGAGCAAGCGCCAGGCGGGCAGCACGTCGAAGGCGAAGACGATCAAAGCGACAAGAGCGAGGAGGCCGAAACCTCCCCGCTCCAGGAACGATTTGCTTGGGATGCGATCTCTCACTGTCCGAAGATGTCGGCGAAGGCCGCCTTGTTCTTGGTCTCGTCGGCGAGCGCCTTGGCCGCGTCGAAGCTCATCACCTTGATCTGGTCGCGCGCCGGATAGCCGGCCGGCAGCGCGACGGCGGGATGGGCTGCGATGTAGCCCTGCTTCAGGGCGAGTTCCTGGCCCTCCTTCGAGAGCAGGAAGTCGACGAAGGCGCGGGCCGCTTCCGGGTTCTTCGTGCTCTTGAGGACGGCGACGGGCTCGGACACGGCCGAGACCCCTTCCTTCGGGAACACGAATTCAACCGGCGCGCCCTTGGCCTTCTCGCGGATCGGCATGTAATCGACGATCACGCCGTAAAGCTTCTGGCCGCCGGCCACCTGCTTGAGCACGTCGCCGTTGCCGCCGCCCGCGACGGCGTCGTTGTCCTTGAGCGCCTCGTAATATTTCCAGCCGCCGTCCATGACGCCCGTCAAGGTCGCCGCATGGATGAGCGCCGCGCCCGAGGTGAGCGGGCTCGGCATGACGAGCTGGCCCTTGACCTCGGGCCGGGTGAGATCCTGCCACGAGGTCGGCTTGAAGCTCGCCTTGGTGTTATAGGCGATGCCCGTGGTGATCAGCTTGGTGGCGAACCAGAACTTCTGCGGATCGTGCGTGCCGGCCGGATAGGCCGAGACGTCGGCCTTGTCGTGCGCCAGCAGGCGGTCCTCCTTCTTGAGACCCTCCATGGTGACGCTGTCGGCAATCAGCAGCACGTCGGCCTGGGGCTGCCCGGCCTCGAACTCGGCACTCAGCTTGGCCAGGATCTTCGGGGTGCCGTCGCGCACGAACGTGACATTGACCCCCGGGTGCTTCGCCTTGAAGGCGTCGATGGTCTGCTGGGCGTCGGTGTTGGGCTGGCTCGTATAGAGAACGAGGTTGCCGGAGAGCCCTTGCGCCTGCGCGAAAGCGGGCGCGAGAGCGACGAGCATGGGAAGAAGAATCCGCTTCATGGACACGGGGCAGTTCCTCGCTACTGATAAGGCTGTCCCGCGCTAACGGTCTTGGATGACGCCTCTGTGACGAAAAGCTAGCGCATCGTTCGGAAAAGTGGACCCGGTTTTTCGTCCAAACGATGCGCCAGCCCAGTGAAGAAGCATCGGGATTGATCCCAAAAGTGGTTTCCACTTTTGGGTCCGATGCTTAGTGCGCAAAGCAAAAAGGGCCAGCTTTGTGCTGGCCCTTCGATCAATCCAAATCGTCGCAAAGGTCAAGCGGCCATTTCCGCCCGGACCTTCGCTCGGAACTCGTCGATGGAGACGAGCTTGCCCTGCCGCTCCACGTGCCAGAAGGTCCAGCCGTTGCAGGAGGGGAAGCCTTGGGTCAGGGCGCCGATCTTGTGGATCGAGCCCACGATGGCGCCGAGCGCCAGGGTGCCGTCGGCGCGCACCACGGCCTTGTGACGGCGGCGCTCGTCCACCAGGGTCTCACCGGCCTTCACATAGCCGCTCTCGATGAGGGACAGGAACGGCACGCGGACTTCCGAGCGCTTTTCCGGCGCGGCCGCGATCGACACGTCGGAGAGCGGCTCGACCGCGTCGATGCGTGCCCGCGCCGCCTTGGCATAGGTCGAATCGCGCTCGAGGCCGATGAAGTTGCGGCCGAGCATCTTGGCGACCGCGCCCGTCGTGCCGGAGCCGAAGAAGGGATCGAGCACCACGTCGCCGGGGTTGGACGAAGAGAGCAGGATGCGTGCGAGCAGCGCCTCCGGCTTCTGCGTCGGATGGACCTTGCGGCCTTGCGCATCCTTCAGGCGCTCGTCGCCGGTGCAGATCGGGATGAACCAGTCCGAGCGCATCTGCACGTCTTCGTTGCCGGCTTTCAGCGCATCGTAATGGAAGGTGTAGCCCTTTGAATCGGCGCTCTTCGAGGCCCAGATCATGGTCTCGTGCGCGTTGGTGAAGCGCCGGCCCTTGAAATTCGGCATCGGATTGGCCTTGCGCCACACGATATCGTTGAGGATCCAGAAATCGAGATCCTGCAGGGCTGCGCCCACCCGGAAGATGTTGTGGTAGGAGCCGATCACCCAGAGCGTCGCGTTCTTCTTCATCACGCGGCGCACGGCGAGCAGCCAGGCGCGGGTGAACGCGTCGTAATCGGCAAAGCTCGCGAACTTGTCCCAGTCGTCGTCGACCGCATCGACGAGGCTCTGGTCCGGGCGCGTGAGCGCCTGCTCGAGCTGGAGGTTGTATGGCGGGTCAGCAAAGACCACGTCGACGCTCTCGGGAGGAAGCTTCTCGAGATTGGCGATACAGTCGCCGAGAAGAATCTCATTGAGAGGAAGAGGTTTCGGCAGAACGGAGAGGGGCGGTTTACGCCCCGTCCGAGGAGCCGGCGCAGACCGCCCGGTACGCGAGACATGGATCCGGGAGGCGGCGCCGGCAGCCCCGGTACGCAAGGTACCCATGGGTGATCACCGGTTACGCAACTGACACTCCGGATCATGAGGCGATAGGGTAAAGAGGAGGTTTCCAAACGCGAGAAAGTGCAAATATTTTGGATCGGCAAATCTTGCCTACGTTTTGAAAAGATTGAGCTTTTTCGTTAATCAGCGTTAAGGGAGGTTACAGATCCAGTAACCCTTGGCGCAACGGTGAAAAACTCATGCGATGGAACGGGCAGGGACCTTCGCTCGCGATGACCGTGAGATGCGCCTTCGTGCTGTAGCCCGCATTGTTGGCAAAACCATAGGCGGGATAAGCGTTCCCAAGCCGCGCCATCATGCGGTCGCGGATCACCTTCGCCACGATGGATGCCGCCGCGATCGAGGCGATGTGCGAATCACCCTTGACGATCGCCTCCGTCGCGCAGGGCAGGAGCGGCGGATCGTTGCCGTCGACGAAGGCGATGTCCGGTGTGCAGGGAAGCGCGGCCAGGGCCCGGCACATGGCAAGCAGCGAAGCCTGCCGGATGTTGATGGTGTCGATCTCCTGATGCGACACCGAGGCGATCCCGACATGGGAGGTCGCGAGGATCTCTGCGAACAGCGCTTCGCGCTTGGCTGCCGTCAGCGCCTTCGAATCGGCGAGGCCCTGCGGAACGTTGTCGAGGTCGAGCACCACGGCCGCCGACACCACTGGCCCGGCCAGCGGCCCGCGTCCGACCTCGTCGAGCCCGGCGATGCAGGTGAAGCCCTGCGCGCGGGCAGTGAGTTCGCGGTCGAGGCCGAGGCCGGTTCTGGAGGGGCGAATCGGGGTGGTCATGGTGGAGAGGCTTATAGGCGATCTGCCCCCTCTCGGGGACCGGGCCATTCCGCGCGGGCCATCGGGTCGACGACCGACATGCCGATGCCTTCCGTCGCCCGGGTCGGGATCGTCGAAGGATCGAAGCCGTCGAGGCAGAAGATGTTCACGCCGTAATGGTCGGGCGCCGCTCTCTTGCGGTGAAACGTATAGATGCCGCATCGCGAGCAGAAGTAATGCTTCGCCCGCCTCGTGTTCCACTGGTAGAGGGACAGAGCCTCCTCGCCCGACAGGATGGTCAGGGCGCTCTCGTGGACTTTCGTCATCAGGGCGTTCTTCTTCACGCAGAGCGAGCAGTCGCAGGTGGTCAGCTCGACGATCTCCGCATCGATGCAGAAGCGGACTGTGCCGCAATGGCATGACCCTGTGTAGTGCCCCACGATGCGCTCCGGCGTTCAGACCCAAAAGGACAGGGCACTATAATGATCGGGCACGGTGTGACCAGAGCGGTGCAACGCTTCCCGGACGAAGACCCTGGCAGAAGGCTCATTAAAACAAGCTCAATTGCCCCGTCTCCTTCGGCGGCACGGTGAACAGGTCCTTGCGCAGGCGCAGGTTCCGCTTGTTCAGCCCGAGCCGTTCGGCGGCGGTCTCGAATCTTCGGCCGAGCATCCAGGCGTAGGGGCCGATGCCGGACTGGCGTGTGCTCCACTCGGCGTCGTAGTCCTTGCCGCCGCGCGCCTCCTGCAGCAGCGTGAACACGTGCTTGAGCTTGTCCGGGTAATGCTCCGCGAGCCAGTCGCGCATCAGGTCCTTGAGATCGTGGGGCAGGCGCAGCAGCACATAGCCGGCCTCCTGGGCGCCGGCCTCGGCACAGGCCTTCAGGATGGCCTCGATCTCATGATCGTTGATCGCCGGGATGATGGGAGCGACCAGGACCGACACGGGAATGCCGGCCTCCGTCAGAGTCCTGATCGTGTCCAGACGCTTGGCTGGCGTGGCCGCGCGGGGCTCCATGCGGCGGGCGAGCTTCGGGTCCAGTGTCGTGACAGAGATCGCCACCTTGGCGAGCTGCCGCTCCGCCATCCGGCTCAGGATGTCGATGTCGCGGGCGACGAGAGCCGACTTCGTCACGATGCCGACCGGATGGTTCATCCGGCTCAGCACCTCGAGGATGGAGCGCGTGATGCGGAAGCGCCGCTCCACCGGCTGGTAGGGATCGGTGTTGGAGCCGAGCGCGATCGTGGTCGGCTCATAGTTGGAAGCCCGCAGCTCTTTTTCCAGCAGTTCCGCCGCGTTGGGCTTGGCGAAGATCTTGGTCTCGAAGTCGAGGCCCGAGGACAGGCCCTGGAAGGCGTGGGTGGGCCTGGCGAAGCAATAGGCGCAGCCGTGCTCGCAGCCGCGATAGGGATTGATCGACTTCTCGAAGAGGATGTCCGGCGAATCGTTCCTGGTGATGATCGTGCGCGGCTTCTCGACGATGACCTCGGTCGGCAGGCTCGGAAGCTCCTCCTCGATATCCCAGCCGTCGTCGAAGCCTTCGCGCTGTGCCGGCTCGTAGCGGCCGGACGGGTTGGCGGCCGCGCCCCGGCCCCGGCGGCGCTCCACCTCGACGCGATAGGCCGGATCGTCCATGCGCCGCCGCGCGGCCTCGGCCGCCTCCAGCGGCGTGCGCTTCACAGGCTTGGTGCGGAAGGGATCGCGGGCGGGATCTTTGGCGCGAGCACTCATGGCTGCCTCAAGCGAATCTGTCGTGGAGGCTTCAAGCTTAAGAACAAAACAGGAACAAAATCAAGAGCGCATCGGCAGAAATGTCCTAGCGACGGCCTGGGGAAGTGGGGCTATAAGGTTCGGATGATTACCGTTCTCGTCCGCGTCACTCATGGGCCCGAGGCCCTCGCTGCCACCTTGAGTGCCCTCGTTCCGGCCGTTGCCGCCGGGCTGATCGGCGATGCCGTCATCCTGGCTGAGAGGCAGGACGAGATCCTGGAAAAAGTGGCCGACGCGGCCGGCGCGACCCTGGTGGTGGCGCAGCGGGGCTCCTGGACCGAGGGAGCGAGGGCGGCGCGGCGCGACTGGCTCTTGTGCCTCGACGACGGCGACATCCCGCAGGAGGGCTGGATCCGGGTGCTCGACCGGTTCGTAGCCTTGTCCAAGCCCGAGCAGGGGCTTGCGAGGATGCGGCGTCGCCGGGCCGGCGTGGCGAGCGCACTCACCAACCTGTTCGCGGATTCAAGGGTGCGCGCCGGTGATCTCGTCCATCGCCGCGTGCTGATGAACGAAGTCCGGGCCCGCATGCCCGTCCGGCTCTCGGCCACCATCGAGCGCGATCCGGTGTTCGGCTGAGAGCCAGCCGATTGATCAGACGTCGATCCTGTAACCCAGATCGATGTCGCTCGCCGGTATGCCGCGGAGACCCCAGTTCTCCCGTTCGACTTCGATAAGGATGATCTTGATGTCGCTGGGCGGCACGCCGAAAGAGCCGAGTTCCTCTGCCATTGAAGCATAAAGCTCTCGCTTTGCCTCCATCGAGCGACCGGAGAAGAGGGTGACCTCCACGATGAGGTAGGAGGGGCCTTTCTCCGGCGGCGCAATCATCGCATCGTCATCGTATTCCAAAAGCCTAACGCATCGATCGTGATCGGGAATTCTGAGGCCGGTCTGCAGGGCGCGCTGCACGGCTTCAATGACTTCGCGCCGACGATCTCCGATCCAGCCACGGCGGGTTTCGATGCGTGTTGCTGGCATAGGCTCCAGACCTTGGATGATGACGCTTCGGGACGAGCATCATTCCGCGCAAAGAGCCCCTTGAACAGGGATTTTTTTTGATCTCAACGATCATGATCGTTTATGGTGATACCCGTCTTCGGCTGATCAAGCTTTCAGTTTGCCCCGTTTCAGATGCTCGTCGAGGCGCGGCATGATCTCGACGAAGTTGCACGGCCGATAGCGGTAATCGAGCTGGTTTTCCAGGATGCCGTCCCACGCATCCTTGCACGCGCCGGGCGAGCCCGGCAGCACGAAGATGAAGGTCGTGCCGGCGACGCCCGCCGTCGCCCGCGACTGGATCGTCGAGGTGCCGATCTTGTCGTAGGAGATGCGGTGGAAGACGGCGGAGAAGCCGTCCATGCGCTTGTCGAACAGGGGCTCGACAGCCTCCGGCGTCACGTCGCGCCCGGTAAAACCCGTGCCGCCGGTGGTGATGATCACGTCGATGGCGGGATCGGCAATCCAGCCCTGAACCCTTCCCCGGATCGCCGCGACGTCGTCCGGCACGATGGCGCGATCCGCGAGGCAATGTCCGGCCCCGGTGACACGCTCGGCGAGCGTCGCGCCCGACTTGTCGTCCTCCAGCGAGCGCGTGTCGGAGACCGTCAGCACCGCGATGCCGAGGGGGATGAAGGGAAGGGTGTCGTCGATGCCGGGCATGGAAGAACTCTGAGATGCGCGGTTTCTATGTAGCGCAGGAGGATGAGTGGTTCCATACGCATCGCTCCGACGTCATCACCGGCCTTGTGCCGGTGATCCCGATACGAAAGGTGTCGCGTCTTTGCGAATCGAGATGGCCGGGACAAGCCCGGCCATGACGTGGGATGTTCTGCAAGCGATCCCGGATCGGCTTCGCCGTCCGGGATGACGATCGTCTCTCGCCATTAAAGCTAAAGCCGGCTTGCCCGGAACGTATCGCAGGCCTGGATCTGTCCGGATTTCAGGCCCGTGGTGAGCCAGCGCATGCGCTGCTCGGAGGAGCCGTGGGTGAAGCTGTCGGGCACCACGCGGCCTTGGCTCTGCTTCTGCAGCCGGTCGTCGCCGATGGCTTCGGCCGCGCGGATGGCCTCCTCGATGTCGCCCGGCTCGAGGGACTGCCAGCGCTGGTTGGAATGGTGTGCCCACACGCCCGCGAGACAGTCCGCCATCAGCTCGACACGGACGGAGAGCTGGTTGGCCTCGGCGCGCCCGACCTGCTGCTGGCGCTCCTGGACGCGGGGCAGGATGCCGAGCTGGTTTTCCACGTGGTGGCCGACCTCGTGGGCCAGCACATAGGCATAGGCGAAGTCGCCGCCGGCACGGAAGCGTCGCTGCATTTCCTCGAAGAACGTCAGGTCGATGTAGACGGTCTGATCGAGCGGGCAGTAGAACGGCCCCATGGCCGATTGCGCGCCGCCGCAGCCGGACCGGGTGGCGTCCGAGAACAGCACGAGCTTCGGCTCCTGGTATGGCCGGTTAACCTGTTGAGGCATGACCGTCTTCCACACGTCTTCCGTGTTGCCGAGGACCGCGGAGGCGAAGCGGCCCATCTCGTCCTGCGGCGTACCCTGCCGGCCCTGCTGCTGCTGCTGGTAGCCGGAGCCGCCGCCCGTCATCATCTCGGCGCCGCCGATCAGGATGCGCGGATCGATCCCGAGCGCCCAGCCGACGAGGCCGAGGATCACGATGGTGCCGATGCCAAGCCCGCCCGCACCTCCGGGCATCCCCATGCCGCGACGGTCTTCCACATTGGACGAGGTTCGAAAGTCTTCCCAGCGCATGATCCACCTTCCAGCCGCGGCATCGACGTTCCGCAGGATCTTAAGGCGTAAGCATATGGCCCGGTTCCGGAAAGGGCCATGGGAGGATTCTTACTCCCGGCCGTCGAGGGCCCGTCGCAACGCCTGAAAATCGCGCCAGCCGAGCCGCTTCTGCAGGGGCTGGCGCAGGAGATAGGCCGGATGGAGGGTCGGCAACGCCCGGATCTCCCGCCCATCCTCGGTCTTGTAGGTGAACCAGCGGCCACGGGTGCGCAGGATGCCGTCCTTGACGCCGAGCAGGTTCTGGGCCGCGGGACCGCCGAGGCAGAGCACGATTTCAGGAGACGCCAGCTCGATCTGGCGCGCAATGAACGGCTTGCAGATGGCGATTTCCTGTGGCGTCGGCGTGCGGTTGCCCGGCGGGCGCCAGGGCACGATGTTGGCCACGTAAACTTGGCTACGGTCGAGCCCGATGGTCGCGAGCATGCGGTCGAGCAATTGGCCCGAGCGGCCCATGAAGGGCTTGCCGATCCGGTCCTCGTCCGCGCCGGGCGCCTCGCCGACGAGCATGACGCGGCCCTCCGGATTCCCGTCGGCAAAGGCCAGGTTCTTGGCCGAGAACTTGAGGGCGCAGCCGTCGAAGCCTGCGAGAATGGCCTCGAGCTCCTCCAGCGACTGCGCATGGCGCGCCTGCTCGCGGGCCATGCTCGCCACTTCCTCGGGCGCGGCCGCCGCCGCTTTCGGCAAGGCACGCGGAGAGGGAGCTGACGGAGACGGTGAGGGCTTGGACGGGGAAGGTTGAGGCTGAGCCGCGGCTGGAGCGCGCTCGGCCTTGGGCTCGGCAAAGCGGTTGTGCGGTGTCTCGTCGAGCGCAAGATCGACCCCCGCCTCCACGTGGAAGTCGAGCAGCGCCTGGAGAGCATCGCGGTCGGACGGGAGATCCTGCATAAGGTCTATGTAAGCATTCCAGGGCCTGTGGACAACTCAACGCGCGAAGGAACCGCCAGCTCCCGTCGTCACGAGATCAGGTCGAAGAGCGTCGGGCTCTCGTCGCGTCTGGCACCTTCGATGGCGAGGAGCCGGCGCTTGGTCGTTGCGCCGCCATTGGCCGAGAAGCCGCCGAGCTTGCCCCCGGCCGCGACCACCCGGTGGCACGGCACGATGACGGCGAACGGGTTGCGTCCGAGAGCCTGACCGATCGCCCGGGCATTGTCGCTGCGGAGCCGGGAGGCGATCTCACCGTAGGTCAGCACGCGGCCGGGCGGAATGCTGCGGGCGACCTCGTAGACACGACGGTCGAAATCCGGGACGCCGTCCATGTCCAGCGGCACGGCAGACAAATCGCGCGCCTCGCCGGTGAGCAGTGCCGTCACGTCGGCGACGATGCCCTGGATAGCAGGCGGCGGCGTGGCTTCGACGATGCCGGGGAAGCGCCGGGCGATGCGGGCGTGCATCCTGGCTTCCTCGTCCTCGGGAAGCTGAAAGCCCACGATTCCGCGCTCGTTCCAAGCGAGCCCGCACAGGCCGATGGATGTCTCGAACAGCGTGTAGAACGCCTGACGTTGGGACGGGTGATCCTGCATGCCTCTTTGTAAACCTCCCGCAGGAACTCGCCAACTCGGGAGGTCTTCGTCGCGCAGGGATCGGACGGATCGCGGCGCCTCAGTTGGAGACGGTCAAGGGCTCGCCCGCCGCCAGATGCGCGGCCGTCGGCGTGATCAGCCCGTCATCCGCCATGCGGGCCAGAACCCAGTCCCGCCGGTCCTTGGCCCGACTCCGATTCTCGGCCATGTCGAGGCGATAATGGTTGGGCGCCTTCGGCAGAGCGGCCAGATAGGCGGCTTCCGCAAGGGTGAGATCCGCCGGCTCCTTGCCGAAATAGGCCTGCGATGCCGCCGCAATGCCATAGGCGCTCCCGCCGAAATAGATCTGGTTCAGATAGATCTCGAGGATCTGATCCTTGGTCAGGTTCGCCTCGATCCTGCGGGCCAGGATCACCTCCTTGACCTTGCGCTCCAGCGAGCGCGGCTGGCCCGTCAGCAGCACGTTCTTGGCGACCTGCTGGCTGATGGTGCTCCCGCCTGCCGGGTTGATGCCGAGGCTGGCGATATTCTGCAGGGAGGCGCGCAGGATCGCCCGGGTGCTCACGCCCCCATGGTCGTAGAAATCCTGGTCCTCTGCGGCGAGAAAGGCCTTCACCACATGAGGCGGGATTTCGGACAGGGGAACGAAGCTGCGCTGCTGCAGCAGGCGACCGGCGTCGTCTCTCCGTACCAGACTGGGCGGCTGATAGCTCGCAAGCGTTGCGGCATCCGGCAGGTCCTGGCCGTAGCGCCAGAACAGCAGGCCGGTTCCGGCTCCCGCAAGGCCGAGAACGACAGCCGTCGCGGCCGCGCCGCTAACAAGGACCCGGCGCAGGCGCCCCGTGGCAACCTCGTAGGGAGCCGCCAGGAGATGGGCCGGGATGGCGAAGGCCCGCGACAGCTTCTCGATCATATCGGCGGAGAGATGCCGCTTCCGGCTCAGAATCTCGGAGGCGCGGGAGCGGGAGCCGAGCGTTGCGGCGACGTCTTTCTGCCCTTTCCCTTGAGCGCGCAGGGCGAGTTGCAGCACGCTGATCGGGTCGGCCGAGGGCCTTGGGCCCTGCTTCGCCTCGTAGGCGGCCACGAGAGCGGCCAGGACTTCGAGCCGATCCTCCTCGCGGGATCCCGGCTGGGCGCCCATGAGCGTCTCGATCTCACGCAGGGTTTGCTCGTAATCCGCCGGGGACCGGATCGGTTGTACGCTGACGGTCATCGCTCGTCGCTCCATGGGGTGCAAGGGAGTTCACGGCTTGGATCTGCACGATCTCGCGGGCGAAGTGGATCTGAACCAAAACCTCGCATTCCTCATCGGCAAGGGCGAGGTTGATGCAGCCCTTGTCTTCCCGGGCCATGGCAGGCCATTGCCGCACCAGCTCCGCTGCACTGCCCCAGGAGGCAGCGGACAACAGAGCATGGAGCGCTTTCAGGGAGGACTCCACTTCCGGATGAAGGGTCCAATAGGCTTCGAGTCTTGAAACGCCGATCACAAGCATGAGGAGAACCATAGATGTTCCCAATTTTGGGAGCAAGTGGAAATTTCCGCATGATGTTATGCGGAAAGAGAACTTTCAGCCGCGGGCCAATGAAGCTAGGAGAATGACTTGATTAGAACGACTTGAGAAATCGGCTGGGTCGTTCATATGTAAACTATCTAGCCGCTCGTGTGTTGAAGCCGCGTATCAGGAGGAAGCCATGGCCGATCTGCCCGCCCGTGAATCGATGGAATTCGACGTTGTCGTCGTAGGGGCGGGTCCTGCCGGTTTGGCGACCGCCATCCGGCTCAAGCAGCAGGCGGCCGAGGCGGGAGCGGATATTTCCGTCGTGGTGGTGGAGAAGGGCTCCGAGGTCGGTGCGCATATCCTCTCCGGCGCGGTGATCGACCCAATTGGCCTCGACGGCCTCCTGCCCGAATGGCGCAACGATCCGGATCGCCCACTTAAGACCGAAGTGACCGCCGACGAGTTCATGTATCTGGGACACGCGGGCGGCATTCGCCTGCCCAACGTGTTCATGCCCAAGCTCATGAACAACCACGGCAACTTCGTCGGCTCGCTCGGCAACGTCGCCCGCTATCTCGGCCGCAAGGCGGAGGAGCTCGGCGTCGAGATCTATCCCGGCTTCCCGGCGGCGGAGGTTCTGATCGAGGACGGCAGGGTGGTGGGGGTGGCCACCGGCGACATGGGCATCAGCCGCAACGGCGAGCCCAATGCCAACTTCACCCGCGGCATGGAGCTGCGCGCCAAGTACACGATCTTCGGCGAAGGGGCGCGGGGCTCGCTCACCAAGCAGATGGTCGAGCGTTTCGGCCTGAACCAGGGCCGCGACCACCAGAAATACGGCATCGGCATCAAGGAGCTTTGGCAGGTCAAGCCGGAGAAATTTCAAGCAGGTCTCGTGCGCCATTCCATGGGCTGGCCGCTGCCCAACAATTCCGGCGGCGGGTCCTGGCTCTACCATTTCGACGACAACCTCGTGTCCGTCGGCTTCGTGGTGCACCTCAACTACAAGAACCCGACGCTCTCGCCGTTCGACGAGTTCCAGCGCTTCAAGACCCACCCGATGGTGCGCGACGTGTTCGAGGGCGGAAAGCGCATCGGCTACGGGGCGCGGGCCATCATGGAAGGCGGCTGGCAATCGGTGCCGCGCCTGAGCTTCCCGGGCGGCTGCCTCGTGGGCGACTCGGCGGGCTTCGTGAACGTGCCGCGCATCAAGGGCAGCCACAACGCCATCCTGTCGGGCATGCTCTGCGCCGACCACGTCTTCGCGGCTCTGCAGGCGGGCCGGGCCAACGACGAGGTTGCGTCCTACGAGGAGGCCTGGCGCTCCTCGCCCATCGGCTACGATCTCAAGCGCGTGCGCAACGTGAAGCCGCTCTGGTCGAAATACGGAACGGCGGCCGGGGTGGCGCTCGGCGGCCTCGACATGTGGCTCACCGAGATCTTCGGCTGGTCGCCCTTCGGCACCATGAAGCACGGCAAGCCGGACCATGAATGCCTGCTGCCGCTCTCGTCCGTGAAGCCGATCAAGTACGACAAGCCCGACGGGGTGCTGACCTTCGACAAGCTGTCCTCGGTGTTCCTGTCCAACACCAACCACGAGGAGGACCAGCCGGTCCATCTGAAGGTGAAGGACATGGGCCTGCAGAAGGGCTCGGAGCACGATGTCTTCGGCGGCCCCTCCCAGCGCTACTGCCCTGCGGGCGTCTATGAATGGGTCGAAGGCGAGGGGGGCGTGCGCTACCAGATCAACGCCCAGAACTGCGTCCACTGCAAAACCTGCGACATCAAGGACCCGAACCAGAACATCAACTGGGTCACCCCAGAGGGCGGCGGCGGGCCGAACTACGTGAACATGTGACGCTGCCCTTTTCTTTCCCTCACGCGCCTTTTACGGCTGCAGCGGCAATTGTCCCCTTGCGGCCATAGGAGGGAGGCGCCATTCTCCGGCCTGATTTGGCGCACATCTCCTCCATCAAGAGATGCTGCGATTTTTGGAGCCGCGCTTCGTGCCCACCTTGAAAAAGTCTTTTGCCCCTAAGGGCCTGCCTGCCCTGATGTTGATGGCTGCCGGTCTCTTGGCCGCTCCGGCCGTTGCTGCGAACACGGAAGACGAGATCCTGCGGCCTGCCCAGAGCCTGGAGGGCAATTTCCTGTCCGCCTATGTGGCAGGCTCCGCGCGGGACACCGAGGCGGCGACCATTTTCTTCCGCGAGGCGATCCAGGAGGATCCCCGCAATCAGGAGCTTCTGGAGCGGGCCTTCGTGGCTTTCCTGGCCAACGGCTCCATGACCGAGGCCATACGGGCGGCCGAGCGCCTCTCTGCGCAGGACGGGTCCAACAACCTGGCGCAGTTCGCCCTCGCGGTCCGCGCCTTGAAGAGCCAGAAATATGCCGATGCCCGCACCCGCCTGTCCAAGAGCGGCCGTGGCCGTCAGGCGGACCTGACGGCCACGCTTCTGACCGCCTGGACCTATGCCGGCTCCAAGGACGGCAAGCAGGCGCTCGCCACCGTCGACAAGCTCAAGAACGAGCGCGCCTTCGACCAGTTCAGGGAATACCACGCCGCTCTCATCGCGGACGTGGTGGGCAACCCGACCGAGGCCGAGAAGCGTTTCAAGGCGGCTTACGAGGGCGAGCGCAACACCCTGCAGGTGGTCGACGCCTATGGCCGCTTCCTGGCCAAGCGCGGCCGCAAGGACGAGGCCCTGAAGATCTACAAGGCCTTCGACGAAGTGGCGCCGCGTCATCCCATCGTGCGCGCCGCCGTGAAGGCGCTCGAAGAGGACAAGCCGCTCCTGCCGCTCGTCACCACCGCGCAGGACGGCGCGGCGGAGCTGCTCTACGGCCTCGGCGTCGTCGGCAATACGCAGGGCGACGAGCTCACGGCCATCATCTATCTGCGCCTCGGTCTCGACCTGAAGGCCGATCATCCGCTGGCCCTCGTCACCCTCGGCGACGTCTACGAGCGCCTGAAGCAGTACGACAAGGCGAATGCGATCTTCGAGCGCATCCCCAAGGACTCCCCCGTGCGGCCGAGCGCCGACATCTCCATCGGCCACAATTACGAGCTGATGGGCCGGGGCGACGACGCCATCGCGCATCTCGAGAAGCTCATGAAGGAGCGTCCCGACGACGTGGAGGTCGTCATGGCGCTGGGCAACGTGCAGCGCTCGCGCAAGAAGTTCGCCGAGGCGGCCGAGACCTACGACAAGGCGATCAAGCTGATCGGCCAGCCGGAGCGCGGCCACTGGATCCTCTACTTCTACCGCGGCACGTCCTACGAGCGCGCCAAGCAGTGGGACAAGGCCGAGGCCGATCTGAAGAAGGCGCTGGAGCTCGTTCCCGAAGGGCTTCCGGCCGGTCGGGCGCAGGTGATGAATTATCTCGCCTATTCCTGGGTCGACCAGAACATGAACATCGAGGAGGCCTTCAAGATGCTCACGAAGGCCGTGGAGCTGGCGCCCCGCGACGGCATGATCATCGACTCGCTCGGCTGGGCCTATTACCGGATGGGCCGCTATGACGACGCCGTGCGCGAGCTGGAAAAGGCCGTCGAGCTGAAGCCGGGCGATGCGACCATCAACGACCACCTGGGCGATGCCTATTGGAAGGTCGGGCGCAAGCTCGAGGCGAAGTTCCAGTGGGACCACGCGAAGAACTCGGATCCGGAGCACGAGGAGCTGGTGAAGATCCTCAAGAAGATCGACAACGGTCTCGACGAGGAACCGAAGCCGGCCGCCGCCGAGAACGCTCCCGCGCCGCAGCCGGAAGCGCCGAAGCAGAACGGCGGGTGATCCTTACATTCTCACTCAAACGCTCATGGCCGGGCTCGTCCCGGCCATTTTTGTTTGGGCTCACTGCTATCCACTGTCATCCCGGGGCCGCGTAGCGGAACCCGGGATCCATAAACACGCCGTCTCAAGCAGAGGCGATCAGCGTCACACGTCATTCTGCAATGTTGGCGTTTATGGATTCCGGGCTCGCCTGCGGCGCCCCGGAATGACAGTGGAGCGGGACACGCAACTCTTCCCATCTGCTCCGCTCTCGGGCATGGAAGCGCCATGCCTCAGCCGCTCGCCACCCGCGCCCCCGCCAAGATCAATTTGACGCTCCACGTGCTCGGGCGCCGGGCGGACGGCTATCATGAGCTGGAGAGCCTTGTGGCCTTCGCCGGCACGGGGGACGATCTGCGGCTCGAGCCGGGGGCAGGGCTGGCGCTTCGGGTCAGCGGACCGACCGCCTCTCTCGCCGGCAGCGGCGCCGACAACCTCGTCCTCAAGGCCGCCGGCCTCCTGGCCGATCATGTGGAAGGCCTGCAGCTCGGCACATTCCATCTCATCAAGCGTCTGCCGGTAGCGGCAGGCATCGGAGGCGGATCCTCGGACGCGGCGGCGGCCCTGCGGCTCCTGGCCCGCCTCAACGGCCTGCCGCTGTCCCATCCCGCCATCCGTGCGGCGGCCCGCCTCACGGGCGCCGACGTGCCCGTCTGCCTGGAACCGAGGGCGCGCATGATGCGGGGAGCAGGCGAGGAACTCGGGGCCCCGCTGAACCTGCCGCGCCTCTTTGCCGTGCTGGTCAATCCGCGCGTGCCGGTGGAGACGCCGGCGGTGTTCAAGGCGCTCGGGCTGCAGCCGGGCCAGAATCTCACGGGAGCGACGCATCCGCTCCTCGCGCGCATTTCGCTCGTTGAGACGTTGAAACGTGCTCGCAACGATCTCGAACCGTCGGCCCTGCGCATTCAGCCGCTGATCGGCGAGGCGCTCGGCCTGCTCCGGCATACGACGGGCTGCCGCCTGGCGCGCATGTCCGGATCGGGCGCGACGGTGTTCGGTCTCTACGACGATTGCACGAGGGCGGCCGAAGCGGCAAAGGCCGTCAGGCGCGTCCGGCCGGACTGGTGGGTGAAGGCGACGAGCCTGCGGTAAAACTGATTCTTCTCCGTCATCCCCGGGCTTGTCCCGGGGATCCACGTCTTTGCGACGCTGCGGTTCCCAAGACGTGGATGGCCGGCACAAGGCCGGCCATGACGTTCGTTATGCCGCTTACCACGCCGGGATGATGGCGCCCTTGAAGCGCTCTTCCAGGAACTTCGCGACCTCGGGGGACTGATAGGATTCCACGAAGGTCTTGATCTCCGGACGGTTGTCGCCCTGACGAGCGGCCACGAAGTTGGCATAAGGGTTGCCCTCGCGCTTCTCGACCGCGATCGTGTCCTTGCGGATGTCGAGGCCCGCATTGAGGGCGTGATCGGTGTTGATCACGGCCGCATCGAGGTCGGGCAGGGCGCGGGGCAGCTGCGCCGCGTCGAGTTCCGAGAACTTGATGCCCTTCGGATTCTCGGCGATGTCGAGCAGGCTCGGCGACAGGCCCTGGCCCTCCTTGATCTTGATCACGCCTTGGGCGGCGAGCAGGTTGAGCGCGCGGCCGCCGTTGCTCGGATCGTTCGGGATGCCGACCTTGGCGCCCTTCGGCAGGTCGGCGACGGCTTTCACCTTGGTGGAGTACAGGCCGATGGGCTGGACGAAGGTGAAGCCCACCGGGACGATCTTGTAGCCGCGGGCCTGGATCTGCGCATCGAGATAGGGCTTGTGCTGGAAGGCGTTGGCATCGAGGTCCTTGCGCTCCAGGGCCTCGTTGACGAGGGCGTAGTCGGAGAAGGGCACGAGTTCGACATTGAGGCCCTTGGAGGCCGCGACCTTCTTGACCACCTGCGCCACCTCTTCCTCGGCGCCGGACATGACGCCGACCTTGATGCTCTTCTGCTGGGCGGATGCCGGAAGCACGGCGGCCAGAGCGGTACCGAGCGCGACGGTGGCGGACAGGAAGGTGCGGCGGGTGAAAACGGACATGGGATGACCTTTCGGGCAAAAAGGATCCGCGCTTCGACTCGAAGCCGGACATGTGGTTCGGGGGTGATGGAAAAGATCAGGCCGTGGCGCGACAACACCGCTCGGCCCGCGGGGGCCGAAGGGTAGGCATGGATGCCGTCATGGAAGTCAGGCGCGTCATAGCCGGTCAATCCTCGTGAACCACGAGGCGGAGGCCGCTCGTGGCGCTTTAGCCTTTGATCACGCGGGGCAAGCTGCTCGTCTCAAATCGCCGCGGCCTTGAAGCAGCCGGAGCCGTCTCAAGACAAGAATCCTTCTATACCGACTGGTTTTTAAGTCAATCAATTTGTTCTGTAAAAAGAACAAGCCAGGTATGCGGGCAAGGCTTAGGCCTATGAGACATCGGGTCCGGCTGCGTCATCCGGGCGCTAGGCCATTTGGCCGAAAAGACAGCCTCTTTATGCTATGTTACACAATAACAAACGATTCTGTGTGTCGGCTTCGCAGCAGGCCTTCAAGACCAAAGAGAGCAGGGGCTAACCGATGAGCAGTTCAGGGCAAATCTTCGAGTGGGAAGGAATCACCCAGCCTTCCTATTGGGGCGGGCAAATCCTGGCTCCCACTGGCCTCAAGGCCATGGATCAGATCGTGGCCACCGGCGCCAACACGGTCACAATCATTCCCAACTTCTTCCAGGCGAACAAATTCAGCAACTCGGTGGCGTTGAGGGAAGGCGACCCGACCAATCCTTGGGACAACGAGAGTGATACCTTCGCGCAGGTTAAGCAATCCATTCTCGCGGCCAAGGAGCGCGGCCTCAAGGTTGTGCTCAAGCCCCATCTGGAAACCAGTCCAACTCGCGTTTGGCGCGCAGAAATCACGCCCGGAGGTGCGGACTTTAGCCAAGCCAAAGAATGGTTCGCCAGTTACAAGGCCATGATGGTCGAATACGCCAAGGTCGCGCAGGAAGCCGGCGCGGAGATGATCTGCGTCGGCACCGAGATGAACAGCATGATCGATCCGACCAAGGTCTGCAGCGACGGCAAGTCCTATACGCAGAAATGGGTCGAGATCATCGATGCCGTGCGCGCCGTCTATTCCGGCAAGGTCACCTATGCGGCTACCTATGACACGGTGATGAAGGTCGGCTTCTGGGACAAGGTCGATTACATCGGCACGGACGCCTATATCCCGTCTTCGCTCGTCAATAATCCGACCGTCGATCAGATCGTCGATGCCTGGGTCAAGCCGCATTTCAATTCCTGGGTCCGAGATTTGCACGGGGGCAAATCCGTCGTCGATTATTACAAGGCGCTCTCCGAGCAGTACGGCAAGAAGGTGATCTTCACCGAGGTCGGCTACAAGAGCATGGACGGGGCGAACAAGGATCCCGGTGTGTTCGGCGGCAGCGGGACATACGATCCTCAGGAACAGGTCGACTGCTACGAGGCTCTCTACAAGGTGATGGAGAACTACGGCGGACAATGGCTCGCCGGATCATTCCTCTGGAGCTACTATTCCTTCGAAAATCCGATGACCGAACGGGACGTCCCGTGGACGGACTACACCACGCAGCACAAGCCTGCCAACGCCGTGGTGACCAGTCATTATTCAGGCCCGGCCCATGGAACCGGACTCGTCTGGAACGGCACGAACGTCACCGACAAGCTCGATGGCGGTTATCACAACGACACCCTGAACGGCGGCGGCGGCAATGACATCCTCTGGGGCGGCGCGGGACACGACCGGCTCAACGGTGGCCTGAGCAACGATACCATCGACGGCATTGCCGACGAAGACACCGCGGTCTTCTCCGGCACCCGCGCCGACTATGAGATCTACACGCTCGGCAATGGCCGGTTCGTCGTCAAGGACACCCGCCAGAACGGCGACGGCACCGACGAACTCCGCAACGTGGAGAAGGCGAGCTTCACGGATGCGACTGTCGACCTGAACACCATCTCGGGAACGCCCCCGGAGAACACTTTGTCCATTGCGGCCGTTCAGGCCAGCAAGCGCGAGGGCGCCGCAGGCACGACGACGGACTTCACCTTCAAAATCATCCGCTCCAGCGACGTGGGTGAATCGACCATCAAGTGGCGGGTGCAGCTTCCGGCCGGCACCGTCCGGGCCAATGACTTTGCCCTCATGACCGGCGAAGCCTTCATGGGCACGGGTGCGATCGAGCAGACGATCACCGTGAAGGTCAGAGGCGACGTCATCTCCGAGGCGGACGAGACATTCACCGTCGAACTCTACGAACCGAGCGACGGCGCCACCGTCGGCACCGGCAGCGTGAGCGGCACGATCCTCAACGACGATGCCGACAATGCCCCGACAGACATCCGGTTGAGCGGCACAGCGGTTACCGAACTCGCCGAGGCAGGA
This sequence comes from Microvirga sp. CF3016, assembly GCF_036314085.1. Taxonomy (NCBI): domain Bacteria; kingdom Pseudomonadati; phylum Pseudomonadota; class Alphaproteobacteria; order Hyphomicrobiales; family Methylobacteriaceae; genus Microvirga; species Microvirga sp. CF3016. Next base: position 204,829 of record NZ_JAYGGM010000002.1, on the reverse strand, counting down.
TCGCTGGTCGGCACGTTGTCAGTTTCGGATATCGATGAGGACGAGGCACACAGCTATTCGATTGTGAATTCGGACGGGCGGTTCAGGATCGAAGGCAACAGGCTCCTGGTCGATAACGGCTTCAGGCTCGATCACGAGCAAGCATTCTCGCACAAGCTCACCATCCGGGTGACCGACAAGGCCGGCGCAACCTATGTGAAGGAATTGGAGGTCCATGTCGGCAACAGGGATCCGGAAGCGACCGAAGGCAGCGCGGCCGATGACGTGTTCTTTGGCGGCGGCAGCAGCGACACGCTCGGCGGCGGAACAGGCCATGATCGCTTGTTCGGCGGGGTGGGAACCGACAGCCTTAAGGGCGACGGCGGCAATGACATCCTCTCGGGCGGCGCCGGAAAGGACACGCTCACCGGCGGCAAGTGGAGCCGGGCGGACGCGAACAAGGATGCCTTCCTGTTCGATTTCAAGGTGACCCGAGGCAACGCCAAGAGCCACGCCGATGCGGTCAAGGATGCCCAGTTCAAGTACGACGCGTTCTATTTCGACGATGCGGCCTTCGGCAATGCGGCCATCGCCAAGTACCTGAAGGGCCAGAACGCCGCGCTCGACAAGGCCATCGTTATCAAGAAGGGCTGGTTCGCTCTCGGCGAAGCGAAGCAGAAGGACGACTTCTTCATCGCCAAAAAGGTAAACTCGAAGACGTATAAGCTGTTCTTCGATGCCGACGGCTCGGGCGCGAAGCACAAGGCCCTGGAGATCGCCACCGTCACCTACGACAAGAAGGTCGGCGGCGAGATCGGCTACAAGGATTTCCTCCTCGTCTGAGGAAATCGTACCCGCTCAATAGGCGCGGGCGATGCAGAAATCGACCGCGTCGAGGAGGGCCTGCTTCATCGGGCCCGATGGAAAGAGGGCGAGCGCATCGCGGGCCATGGCGCCGTAATGGCGGGCCCGCTCGACCGTGTCCTCCAGGGCCCGGTGGCGGCGCATGATGGCAATGGCCTGCTCGAGATCCGCATCCTCGATCTCGCCCTGTTCCAGCACGCGCTTCCAGAAGGCGCGCTCCTCGTCGGTGCCGCGGCGGAAGGACAGGACCACGGGCAGGGTGATCTTTCCTTCCCGGAAGTCGTCGCCCACGTTCTTGCCGAGCGTCGCGGCCTTGCCGCCGTAATCGAGAGCATCGTCCACGAGCTGGAAGGCGATGCCGAGGTTCATCCCGTAGGAGCGGCAGGCGGCCTGCTCGGCCTTGGGACGGCCGGCGATGACGGGCCCGACCTCGCAGGCGGCGGCAAAGAGCTCCGCCGTCTTGCCGCGGATCACGGCGAGGTACTCGTCCTCGGTGGTCTCGGTGTTCTTGGCGGCGGCGAGCTGCATCACCTCGCCCTCGGCGATCACGGTCGCGGCGGCGGACAGGATGTCGAGGGCGCGCAGCGAGCCCACCTCCACCATCATGCGGAAGGCCTGGCCGAGCAGGAAGTCGCCGACGAGCACGCTCGCCTCGTTGCCCCACTTGATTCGGGCCGCGATCTTGCCCCGGCGCATGTCGCTCTCGTCCACCACGTCGTCGTGGAGGAGGGTGGCGGTGTGCATGAACTCGACGGAGGCCGCGAGCTTCACGTGCCCGTCGCCCTGGTAGCCGGACAGATCGGCTGTCGCCAGGGTGAGCATGGGCCGCAGGCGCTTGCCGCCGGAGGAGATGAGGTGGTTCGCCACCTCCGGGATCATCGTGACCTCGGAGCCCGTGCGCGACAGGATCATCGCATTGACCCGTTCCATGTCGGAGGCCACAAGGGACACGAGCTTCTCGATGCTCGCATTCTTCTCGGGATGCTTGTCTTCGAACGGAACGACGACGCCCACGTCTCACTACCCGGGTTGCCGGCCGGCTTGGCCGGTAGGAATATCAGTCACCGTGGCATGGCATTTTCCATGCTGCAATGCAAACGCTTACCGCAAGGGAAGGATCTCAGCCCGATGGTCGAAATCGTCCGCACCAACGACCTCGTTCTGATCGGCTTCCTACAATCCCTCCTGGAAAACGCCAACATCCCCGTGCTCGTGGCCGATATGCACATGAGCGCCCTGGAGGGCATGATCGGCGCCTTTCCGCGCCGGATCCTCGTGCCCCAGGATCATCTGGCCCAGGCGCGCCGTCTGATCGCCGAGGCCGGCCTCGCGGCCGAGTTGCGGCATGAATGAGGTGACGGACGATCTCCTCCTCGGCGGGCGCATCCGCCTCGCCCAGCCGAAAACGGGGCATCGGGCAGGCACCGATGCGGTGCTGCTCGCCGCCTCGGCGCCGGTGAGGCCCGGTGACGTGGTGGCGGATGTGGGCGCGGCGACGGGTGCCGTCGGTCTCATGGTGGCGGTCCGGGAGCGGAGTGCCCGCTTCGTCTTCGTCGAACGGGATTCTCACCTTGCCGCCTTGTGCCGTGAGAACTGCCGGAACAACGGCATCGAGGGCGCGATTGCTGTCGCGGACGTGCTCGACAAGGCCTCGCGCCAAGCCGCGGGCCTGATCCCTGAGAGCGCGGATCTCGTCCTGACCAACCCCCCGTTCCTCGAGGAGGGGCAGGCGCGAATCTCGCCCGACCAAGGCAGGGCGGCGGCCCATGTCCTGCCGGCGGGCGGCCTGGAAGCCTGGCTCAAGGCCTGCGCGGGGCTCTTAAAGCCGAAAGGGCGCCTGATGATGATCCACCGGGCGGACCGGATGGCCGAATGCCTTCATGCTTTGGAAAAATGGTTCGGAGGCCTTGAGATCCGCCTCGTCCATCCAAGTGCCGACCGCCCTGCGATCCGCTTCCTCGTCTCTGGCATCAAGGGCAGCCGGTCGCCCCTGAGCATCCTGCCGCCAGTGATCCTGAACGGGCCTGACGGCCGCTTCACCCCGCAGGCTGAGGCGCTTCATCGGGGCGAAGCCACGCTCCTATAAAAAGGGCGCCTTGCGGCGCCCTTAGGATTTACCAGCGGCCCGGCCTGCGCACTGTGCGGCAGACCTCGATCGGGCGGCGTACCCAGCGGTAGCCGTTCCAGACGCGGCGGGGCTCGACCCAGCAGCGGCGCACCGTGCGAACCGGCCGATAGGCCCGGTACGGACGTCCGTAATAGGGGCGCCCGTAATAGGGACGTCCGTATTGGACACGCACGACCGGACGGGGACGGCCGTAATAGCGCTCGACCACCGGACGATAGCCATATCCGTAGCCTGGATAATAGGGCTGCGCCTCGGCCGGCTGCACCGACAAAGCGCCGAAGCCCAGCGCCGCAAAACCAAGAAGGCCGAACATCAGCTTACGCATTCATTCTCTCCTCAACTCCGCCCCGACACCAGTTGCAATGGTGTCACGACCGGGCTGTTGTCCATGATGAAGATTTAAACCGTCTTAACTGAACGCAGCCCGACAATTTCCCTAACGGTATGTTCATCTTGGGAAGCCGGGCCGTGCACCCTACATAACAGCCATGGCTCAAACATCGTTCTCGTCCATGGTCCCGGCTCGTCTGCAATTCCTCCTCCCTGCCAAGTTTCGCACCTATACCCATCCCATCGTGCCCGTGGTGCGCCTCTCGGGGCCCATCGGGGCCGTGATGCCCCTGCGCCAGGGGCTTGCGATGCAGAGTGTCGCGCCCCTGCTGGAGCGCGCCTTCTCGGTTCCGGGCGCGAAGGCGGTGGCGCTGGTCATCAACTCGCCGGGCGGCTCGGCCGCGCAGTCGCATCTGATCTTCAAGCGGATCCGCGCCTTTGCCGAGGAGAAGAAGCTCCCCGTCATCGCCTTCGTGGAGGATGCGGCGGCCTCCGGTGGCTACATGATCGCCTGCGCGGCGGACGAGATCTATGCCGATCCGGCCTCCATCGTCGGGTCCATCGGGGTCGTCTCCGCGAGCTTCGGCTTTCACGAGCTGATCGAGCGCATCGGCGTCGAGCGGCGGGTGCACACGGCCGGCAAGAGCAAGGCGATGCTCGATCCGTTCCGGCCAGAGAACCCGGACGACGTGGTGCGCCTGAAGGGGCTCCAGCGCCAGATCCACGACGTGTTCGTCGGCCTGGTGAAGGACCGCAGGGGTGAAAAGCTCAACGATTCCTACGACGATCTCTTCTCCGGCGCCTTCTGGGTCGGGGCGGAGGCGCTCGACCTCGGCCTCGTCGACGGGCTCGGCGACATCCGCACCATCCTGCGCCAGCGCTTCGGCGACAAGGTCCGGTTCCGCATGATCGAGCCAGCCCGCCCGCCGCTGCTCGGCCGCCTTCTGGGCCGGCGCTCGCTCGGGCAGAGCAGCCTCATCGATCCCGGCGAGATCGTCGGCGCCCTCGAGGAGCGGGCCGCCTGGGCGCGGCTGGGATTGTAACCACCCTCCGTCTTCCGGGGCGCTACGCAGCCCTCCTCCCCGCAAGGGGGAGGGGATTACGTGCGACGCTTGACTTGGACGGCCCGTCATCCCAAGGGTTCGCCTGACATTTCTTGAGACAAACCGGACGCCGACATGACGAGCGAACCCGCGCATATGAACCCTGCGCGCTCCTTCCAGGGCCTGATCCTCACGCTCCAGCGCTACTGGGCCGAGCAGGGCTGCGTCATCCTCCAGCCCTACGACATGGAGGTCGGTGCGGGCACTTTCCATCCCGCCACCACCTTGCGGGCTCTGGGCCCCAAGCCCTGGCGCGCGGCCTATGTGCAGCCCTCACGCCGCCCCAAGGACGGGCGCTACGGCGAGAACCCGAACCGGCTCCAGCATTATTACCAGTTCCAGGTGATCCTGAAGCCGAACCCGCCGAACCTGCAGGAGCTCTATCTCGGCTCGCTGAAGGCGATCGGGATCGATACCTCCGTCCACGACATCCGCTTCGTCGAGGACGATTGGGAGAGCCCGACGCTCGGCGCCTGGGGCTTAGGCTGGGAATGCTGGTGCGACGGCATGGAAGTGTCGCAGTTCACCTATTTCCAGCAGGTGGCCGGCTTCGAGTGCTCGCCGGTGGCCGGTGAACTGACCTACGGCCTCGAGCGCCTCGCCATGTACCTGCAAGGCGTGGAATCGATTTACGACCTCAACTTCAACGGGCTCGACGGCGACCAGAAGGTCACCTACGGCGACGTGTTCCTGCAGGCCGAGCAGGAATATTCGCGCCATAATTTCGAGTATGCCGACACGGAGATGCTGTTCCGCCACTTCCGCGACGCGGAGGCCGCCTGCCGCAAGTATCTGGAGGCCGGCGAGCCGAAGCCCGGGTCCAACGACAACCGCCACCTGATGGCGCTGCCGGCCTACGACCAGTGCATCAAGGCCAGCCACGTGTTCAACCTGCTCGACGCCCGCGGCGTGATCTCCGTCACCGAGCGCCAGAGCTACATCCTGCGCGTCCGCGAACTGGCGAAGGCCTGCGGCGCCGCATGGCTGAAGACCGAGGGCGGAGGCGTGGCGGCGTGAAACACCACCGTATTCCCTCCCCCTTGAGGGGAGGGCTAGGGTGGGGGTGTCGGCTCTGCAAGACCAAGCTCCAAGCTCCCATGCTCCGAACGACAAAAGCAGGAACACGTCGCTCTAGAGCCCTCCGCAGACGGATGACGGATGCCGAGAGGCGTCTCTGGTGGCACCTGAAGCGTGTTCCGCTTGCCGCTACTCATTTCCGCAAGCAGGCGCCGGTCGGCCCATATGTGGCGGACTTCGTCTGCCACAGCGCCAGGTTGATTCTGGAAGTCGATGGAAGCCAGCACGGGTTTGAGAGCGGTCTTCAATCCGATGCGGCGCGAAGCGCGTGGCTGAGAATGCAAGGCTACAAGGTTCTTCGATTTTGGAACCATGAAGTGATGAACGAGATCGACGTCGTGCTCGACACGATCTATGCGGCTCTTTACACCGCACCCTCGACCGGCGCTGGCGCCGACACCCCCACCCCTAACCCCTCCCCACAAGGGGGAGGGGAATAGAGCGGCGAACCACCGATGCCCGATCTTCTCCTCGAACTCTTTTCCGAAGAAATCCCCGCCCGCATGCAGCGCCGCGCGGCGGAGGATCTGAAGAAGCTTGTGACCGATGCGCTCGTGGAGCGCGGCTTCCTCTACGAGGGCGCGAAGGCCTTCGCCACGCCGCGGCGGCTGGCGCTCCATGTGGCCGGCCTGCCCGTGAAGGGCCAGGACGTGCGCGAAGAGCGCAAAGGCCCGCGCGTCGGCTCGCCCGATGCGGCGATCCAGGGCTTTCTGAAGGGGGCAGGGCTCGCCTCCATCGAGCAGGCGAGGATCGAAAGCGATCCCAAGAAGGGCGAGTTCTACGTCGCCGTCATCGAGAAGCCCGGCCGCTCGACGCCGGACGTGCTGGCCGAGATCCTGCCGGGCATCATCAAGAATTTTCCGTGGCCGAAATCCATGCGCTGGGGCGCGGCCTCGCGCGAGCCCGGCTCGCTCCGCTGGGTGCGCCCGCTCCATTCCATCATCTGCACCTTCGGGCCCGAGACCGAGGATCCGGAGGTGGTGCGCTTCGAGGTCGACGGCATCGCGTCGGGCAATGCAACCCGTGGCCACCGCTTTCTTGTTCCTGATTTGTTCCACGTGAAACATTTCGGCGATTACGTTCAGGGGCTGGAGCGCGCCAAGGTCGTGCTCGATGCCGATCGCCGCAAGGACATCATCCTGCACGACGCCAAGGATCTCGCCTTCGCGCAGGGCCTCGACCTCGTCGAGGACGAAGGCCTTCTGGAAGAGGTCGCCGGTCTCGTGGAATGGCCCGTGGTGCTCATGGGCTCCTTCGACGAAGCCTTCCTCGACATCCCCCCGGAGGTGATCCGCACCACCATCCGGGCGAACCAGAAATGCTTCGTGCTGCGCCAGCCATCCCCCTCCCCACAAGGGGGAGGAGAGCAGGGCGCGCTTGCGAACAGGTTCATCCTTGTCTCCAACCTCGTCGCGGCCGATGGCGGCGAGACGATCGTCGGCGGCAACGAGCGCGTGGTGCGCGCCCGTCTCTCCGACGCCAAGTTCTTCTGGGAAACGGACCAGAAGGTGAAGCTGGAAGACCGGCTGGAGAAGCTGAAATCAATCGTGTTCCACGAGCAGCTCGGCACGCAATACGAGCGCGTGGAGCGCATTGCAGCGCTCAGCAAAGAGCTCGCGCCCATGGTCAGCGCCGATCCTGAACTTGCGGAGCGCGCCGCACGCCTCGCCAAGGCCGATCTCGTCACCGAGATGGTGGGCGAGTTCCCCGAGCTGCAGGGCCTCATGGGCCGCTACTACGCGACGCTGCAGGGCGAGCATTCGTCCGTCGCGGCGGCCATCGAGGAACACTACAAGCCGCTCGGTCCCTCCGACCGCGTGCCGACTGACCCAGTGTCGGTCGCCGTCGCACTCGCCGACAAGATCGACACCCTCGTGGGCTTCTGGGCCATCGACGAGAAGCCGACGGGATCGAAGGATCCCTATGCGCTGCGTCGCGCGGCGTTGGGTGTGATCAGGCTGGTGCTGGAGAACAATCTCAAGCTTTCTCTCACCAGCCTGCTTGCGAAGCCTTTTGCCAGGACAGCCAATGCGGCTCTCTTCGCGGAATTTCTCAAAGCGAAGGAGCTTGTCGACGCTATTGAGCAGAGCCCGTTTGCTCCTGTCGTTGAACATCCTTCCGTCGCCGAATTGGCTGCAATCTTCCGGCAACGGCAGATTGTCGAAGGTGAGACGCTTGCGCGTCTCATGCATGCTCGCGCATTGGATCTCCTCTCCTTCTTCGCCGATCGCCTGAAGGTCTATCTCCGCGACCAGGGCGCGCGGCACGATCTCATCGATGCCGTGTTCGCGCTCGAAGGGCAGGACGACTTGCTCATGATCGTCCGCCGCGTGGAGGCGCTGGGTCGCTTCCTCGACACCGAGGACGGCCGGAATCTGCTCGCCGGCTATCGCCGCGCGGCCAACATCCTGCGCATCGAGGAGAAGAAGGATGGGCGCCCCTACGACGAGGCGCCGGACCTCCAGATCGTCAACGACCAAGGCCAGATCGAGGAGAAGGCGCTCGCCGTGGTTCTCGACGGAGCGAAGCGCGAGGGCGCCGCTGCGGTCGCGGCGGAGGATTTCGAGGGGGCAATGCGCGCCCTGTCCCGCCTGCGCCAGCCTGTCGACGCCTTCTTCGACAAGGTGACCGTGAACGCGGACGATGCAGGCCTTCGGGCGAACCGCCTGCGGCTCCTCAACAGCATCCGCGAGGCGACCCGCACGGTGGCGGATTTCTCGCACATCGAGGGCTAGTCCCGTCCGCCGAAAGGGCATCGCCCTGCGGTAGGTCGGTCCAGGAAACGACGAGGGTTGCGCCGCGCGCATGCGGCGGCCCTCCCGGGTTAATTCATGTTAAGGTGTGGCCTGAGGGGCACAGCCAATCGGACGCCCAGGCTCTAGGTAGGCGGCAACCGTTTCAATTCAGAAGACCGAACATGATTCGACGCCTCCTGATCGCCGCTCTTCTGGGCGCGCCCCTCGCTGCCTGCCAGACCGCCCAGCAGCCGGTCGCCACGGCGGACGATTCCGCCTGGTATGTCGGCATGATGCCGGACAAGCCGCACAACATTCCGCTGGTCGACCGGCGCAAGATGGACGCGAAATACGCCCGCCAGACGGTGGAGTACAAGGGACCCGAGAAGCCGGGCTCCATCGTGGTCGATATCGACGAGCGCATGCTCTATCTCGTCCAGCCCGAGGGCAAGGCGATCCGCTACGGCGTCGGCGTCGGCAAGCAGGGCTTCTCCTGGCGCGGCATCGCGACCGTCGGTCGCAAGGGCGTCTGGCCGAACTGGTCGCCCACCAAGACCATGGTCGGGATCAAGCCCGAACTGCCGCGCTACATGGAAGCCGGTCTCGACAATCCGCTCGGCGCCCGCGCCCTCTATCTGCACCAGAACGGCGCCGACACGCTCTTCCGCATCCACGGCACCAACGAGCCGTGGAGCATCGGCGAGCAGGTCTCCTCAGGCTGCGTGCGCATGCTCAACGAGGATGTCGCCGATCTCTACGAGCGCGTCCCCGTCGGCACCACGGTCTACGTGAAGCGCAACGGGCGGTATCGGGTCTGAGGCCGCACGACATCGCAGGTTTAGACCCGCCGGGGCCTCTGCTCCGGCGGGTTTTTCTTTGGGGACTTATCGGGCATCCGGACGGAGAGGCACAGTGTCGCGCCTCCGTCTTCAGACGAGGAAGAAATCCTTGTGGGTGAGGGCCGAGCCTTCGCCGTTCTGGAGCTTCACGGTGGCGATCTCCAGGGCCTTGTGCTTCGCGCCCGAGCCGTCGGCATCGAAGAACAGCTTATACGTCTTCGAGTTTACCTTTTTGGCGATGAAGAAGTCGTCCTTCTGCTTCGCTTCGCCGAGAGCGAACCAGCCCTTCTTGATAACGATGGCCTTGTCGAGCGCGGCGTTCTGGCCCTTCAGGTACTTGGCGATGGCCGCATTGCCGAAGGCCGCATCGTCGAAGTAGAGCGAGTCATAGAGGGGCCCGAAGTCGACGATCGTGTCCTTGTTGTTCGCCACAGTCCTGGCCGTGAGCTTGATATCGAACACGAAAGCGTCCTGGCCCGAGCCGCCCGTCAGAGCATCCTTGCCCGCCTTGCCGAGGAGAGTGTCGTTGCCCTGGCCGCCCGTGAGGCGGTCGGCTCCGCTCGTCCCCAGCAGCACCTGGGATGTCGGCTGCGGGTTCGGGGGAGGCGTGACGGGAGGCTCCGGGGGCGGCTTCGGGCTGGCCAGATCGATCGTCTCGCCGCTGATGGCGAAGCGGACCGCCTCGACATTGCGCAGCACATCTGCGCCGTCTCCGTTCGCAACCAGATCCGTGACGGTGAACGAGCCGTCCGAGTTCGCCACGATGGTGTAGCTGCTGCGCGTGCCGAAAAAGACCGCCGTGTCGCGTCCGGCGCCCCCATCGAGGACGTCATTGCCGGCTCCGCCGTTCAGGCTGTCGTCCCCGGCTTCGCCGGAGAGCATGTCGGCTCCACCGCCGCCCCTCAGCTCATTGGCCGCCGCGCTGCCCGTGAACCTGTCGCTTGCAGATCCGCCGACGAGATTCTCGATCCCGATGAGGATGTCGTTGCCCAGCCCCGTATCCTGCAGGACCTCAAACCTCAGGTCCACGATCGCGCTGTTCGCGCTGCTGAATTCCGCCGTGTCGTTTCCGTCGCCCCCATCGAGGACGTCGTTTCCTGCACCGCCGATCAGCGTATCGTTGCCGCCCCTGCCGGTCAGGCTGTCAGCGCCGCCAAGGCCTTTCAGGACATTGTCGACATCGTTGCCGCCGATCGTGTCGTTGCCCGCGGCGCCGGTCACGTTCTCGAAGTTCAGAAAAACGTCGGACCCCCAGGCATTGTCCTGCGTAGTCGTCAGGTTCAGGTCGACCGTTACCGCGACGTTCGGATCCGTCGACAGGTCGTAGGTCAGCGTGTCGATGCCGTCTCCGGCGTCGATCATGTCGTTGCCGAGACCATCGGAAAACGTTTCGTTTCCGGAGCCGCCGAATGCCCTGTCATTCCCGGAGCTCAGGAGGACGGTTCCCGCGATCGTTCCCGAACGGCCGTCGAACAGGTCATCCCCGTCGCGCATATCGATGTGGCCCGTGATGGCGCCGCGATTGACGAAGACATTGCCTGCCGCGTTGCCCAGAAAGGCCAAGCCATCGGCTTGGATCATGCCCGTATTGGTCACCACGGTGGAGAAGCCGGTGCCTGCAGCCAGGACAATTCCGTATCCGGTAGCCTTGATGGTGCCACTGTTGGTGATCGTGCAGTCGTTCCCGATGATCACCATCCCGTCCCTTGCCTGCAGTGTCCCGGCATTTCCGATGATCGTACCATGCCCGAAGGTCCGGATGCCTTCGTCCGCTGTGATCGAGCCGGTATTCACCACCACGCTGCTGCCGTCGCCGATGCTGATGCCGACCTTCGTGGCGGTGATCGTGCCATGGTTGACGACGTGGGCCTGCTTCTGCAGGGCAATGCCATAACCATTGGTCGCTGCAATCGAGCCGGCAGAAGAGATCGTGACGTTATAGGAATTCCGTGTTGTCGATGGATCGTAGATTCCGCCGCTGGCGGTCAGGGAGCCGTGAACCGTGATGGTGCCCCCGAAGCCTGCCGTGGCGTCGATAGCGAAGCCTGTGCCGTTATGGGGGCCCGCGACGATGATCCCCGGATTGACGGTGACCGAGCTGTGATCGGCAGTCAGGGTGAAAGTCGTAAACTGGTCGGCGGTGATGACGAATGGGGAAGGCACGCAGGTATCCTTTGAAACCACCTTTCTCCTAATAAAGTTGCAGATGCCGTGGAACTCTCGCTTTCGAGGGTAACGTAGCGCGACTGTTCCCAGAGCGCTCATGAGCCAGGACGCCGCAACCGTGGCTGTTCAGCTTGCGTTTGGGCTCTACATGCTTCAAGCCAACACCTGCGCTGCAGCAGGGCGTATTCAGAGCCAGGGGATCGAGCGATGACGCAGTGGGTCTATACCTTCGGGGACGGTAAGGCCGAGGGCCAGGCGGGGATGAAGAACCTGCTGGGCGGCAAGGGGGCCAATCTGGCCGAGATGTCCAATCTGGGACTGCCGGTGCCTCCGGGCTTCACCATCACGACCGAGGTCTGCACCTATTACTACGACCACGGCCGCTCCTATCCGGAGGAGCTGAAGGGTCAAGTCGAGAGCGCCCTCGCTTACATTGGCCGCCTCACGGGCCGCACCTTCGGCGATGCCGAGAACCCGCTGCTCGTCTCCGTCCGCTCCGGCGCCCGGGCCTCCATGCCCGGCATGATGGACACCGTGCTCAATCTCGGCCTCAACGACGTCACCGTCGAGGCGCTGGCCAAGGGCGCCGGCGACGAGCGCTTCGCCTATGACAGCTACCGCCGCTTCATCACCATGTATTCCAACGTGGTGCTGGGCCTGGAACACCATCACTTCGAGGAGATCCTCGACGAATTCAAGGACCGCAAGGGCTACTCGCTCGACACGGACATGACGGCCCAGGACTGGAAGGCCATCCTTCCGCGCTACAAGGCGCTGGTCGAGAAGGAGCTGGGCAAACCCTTCCCGCAGGAGCCGCAGGAGCAGCTCTGGGGCGCCATCGGGGCCGTGTTCGGCTCCTGGATGAACAACCGCGCCATCAAGTACCGTGAGCTGCACGCCATCCCGGCGAGCTGGGGCACGGCCGTGAACGTGCAGGCCATGGTCTTCGGCAATATGGGCGAGACCTCCGCCACGGGCGTGGCCTTCACCCGCAATCCCTCCACCGGCGAGAAGGAGCTCTACGGCGAGTTCCTCATCAACGCCCAGGGCGAGGACGTGGTGGCGGGCATCCGCACCCCGCAGGACATCACCGAAAAGGCGCGGATCGCGTCCGGCTCCGACAAGCCTTCCATGGAACGGGCCATGCCCGAGGCCTACAACGAGCTGGTGCGCATCTACGGCATCCTCGAGAAGCATTACCGTGACATGCAGGACATGGAATTCACGGTGGAGACCGGCAAGCTCTGGATGCTCCAGACCCGCAACGGCAAGCGCACGGCGAAAGCCGCGCTGCGCATCGCCGTGGAGCTGGCCTCCGAGGGCCTGATCACCCAGGAGGAGGCCGTGACCCGCGTGGAGCCGGCCGCCCTCGACCAGCTGCTTCACCCCACCATCGACCCCAAGGCCGAGCGCAAGATCCTGGCCACGGGCCTGCCTGCCTCGCCCGGCGCGGCCTCGGGCGCGATCGTGTTCAACTCGGACGATGCGGAAGCCGCCAAGAAGGCCGGCCAGAAGGTCATCCTGGTGCGCGTCGAGACCTCACCGGAGGACATCCACGGCATGCATGCGGCGGAAGGCATTCTGACCACCCGCGGCGGCATGACTTCGCACGCGGCCGTGGTCGCCCGCGGCATGGGCAAGCCCTGCGTGTCGGGCGCAGGCTCGATCCGCGTGGATTATGCTGCACAGACGCTGACCGTCGCCGGCCAGACCCTGAAGAAGGGCGAGATCATCACCATCGACGGCTCCAACGGCCAGGTGCTGCTGGGCCAGGTGAAGATGCTGGAGCCGGAACTCTCCGGCGAGTTCGCAACGCTCATGGGCTGGGCCGACAAGGTGCGCCACATGAAGGTGCGCGCCAATGCGGAGACGCCCCTCGACGCCAAGACCGCGCGCAATTTCGGCGCGGAAGGCATCGGCCTGTGCCGCACGGAGCACATGTTCTTCGAGGGCGACAGGATCGTCGCCGTGCGCGAGATGATTCTCTCCGATGACGAGGCCGGCCGCCGTGCTGCGCTCGCCAAGCTGCTGCCGATGCAGCGCAAGGACTTCGTGGAGCTGTTTTCGATCATGAGCGGCCTGCCGGTCACGATCCGCCTGCTCGATCCGCCGCTGCACGAGTTCCTGCCGCATTCGGAAGACGAGATGGAGGAGGTGGCGAAGGCCATGAACGCCTCCGTCGACAAGCTCAGGCACCGCGCCCGCGAGCTGCACGAGTTCAACCCGATGCTCGGCTTCCGCGGCTGCCGCCTGGCTGTCGCTTATCCCGAGATCGCCGAAATGCAGGCGCGCGCCATCTTCGAGGCGGCCGTGGAAGCAGGTCGCACGACGGGCCAGCCTGTCGTACCGGAGGTCATGGTGCCGCTCGTCATGACGAAGGCGGAACTCGACCTTGTGAAGGAGCGGATCGTCGCCATGGCGGAAGCGGTGGCCCAGGAAAGCGGCGTGACAGTCGAGTATCAGGTCGGCACGATGATCGAGCTGCCGCGCGCGGCCCTGCGGGCCGGCGAGATCGCGGAATCGGCGGAGTTCTTCTCCTTCGGCACCAACGACCTGACGCAGACGACGCTCGGCATCTCGCGCGACGATGCGGCCTCGTTCCTTGGCCCTTACACCCAGAAGGGGCTGCTGCCGGCCGATCCGTTCGTCACCATCGATCAGGAAGGCGTGGGCGAACTGGTGAAGCTGGCGGTCGAGCGCGGCAAGAAGACCCGTGGCGATATCAAGCTCGGGATCTGCGGCGAGCATGGCGGCGATCCGGCGTCGATCCACTTCTGCCAGTCGGTCGGGCTCGACTACGTGTCCTGCTCGCCGTATCGCGTGCCGATCGCACGGCTTGCCGCCGCGCAGGCGGCGCTCGGCAACAAGGCCGCGAGCCAGGCTTAAATGGCCCTGTCTCGCGTGCGTCTTCTGTATATCGGGGCGGTGCTGGTTTCCGGCATCGCCATCGGGTTCCTCATGTGGCGGCAGCCCCACCTGCAGCAGTCCGCCGTTCCGCCGGCGGCCTGGCCTTTTGCCGTGTCGTTGATCCTGGATCTCGTGATCGGCCAGCTCGCTGCTCAGGGGAAAGCCGAGCCGCTCACCATGACGGACCGGTTCGTTGCGGTGATCGGTGCTGGCCTGATCGTGACCGCGATGATAGCCTTGGGCTAACGATAGCGAAGAGGGGCAAGGATGGCGCTGCAAAAGGGTTCATGCCATTGCGGCAAGGTCGCGTTCGAGGTCGAATTGGACCTTCAGCAGGCCCTCGAGTGCAATTGCTCGCATTGCAGCCGGAAGGGCTATCTCCTCACCTTCGTTCCCCATGAGACCCTGACCGTTCTGCGTGGAGAGGAGAGCCTTTCCACCTACACCTTCAACTCGCATACGATCCGGCACCGCTTCTGTGCCACGTGCGGCTGCGCGCCCTTCGGCGAGGGCCGGAAACCGACCGGAGAGGCGACGGCGGCGATCAACGTTCGCTGCCTTGAGGACGTCGATCTGTCCCAAATCAAGATCATCCCGGTGGACGGGCGGAGTTTCTGAAACGGGCTGGCCTGCCTGGTGCTCGCCGAGCCTGACCAAAGGGCAATTGAAATGAAACTAGATATCATTTACATTGCTCCTTCTCGCTAGCGCGGGCAGCTATTTTTGGTCAGGACAGAAGAGGCGGGGGCGGCTCGAAGACCGACGCTGCCTTTGCGAAAGCTCAGGATGCCGGAGAGTTTGAGCGTTACGAAGGATGACGTCATTCGTGACTTGCGCGGCGCCCATGCTGCAGCCAAGGGCTTTGATGCGCCCGATGCATCAAGTACGCAGCTTCTCTCCATCCTTCAGCAGGGACCTGGCTTCTTTTGTTTTCTGCGTTGCCCGGGTGATGTCGTCGCGCTGACGAACAATGCGTTTCGGCAACTCACCGAGGGCCAGGACATTGCCGATTGCGCCCTGGACGAGACGCCGCTGGCTCACTGGCCCGGCTTTCGGGAGCACCTCGACCAAGCCCGTGCCGGCCTTGCACTCTCAGGTCCCTTACGGGTGTCCATCCTTTCACAAGCGGATCCTGGGAGCGTGGCCGAGGAGCGCTTCGTCGAGTTTTCGTTCCAGCCCATCTGGGGAGGGGGCAGGACGCTTCTCGGAGTGGCCGTTCAGGGCCATGATGTGACCGGGCACGTTCGTCGGGAGCAGGAGCTAAGCACCAGCAACGCCCGATCGGAGGCGGTTCTCGAGGTTCTGGGCGACGGCTTCGTCGTCTTCGACGAGGAATTCCGGGTCGTGAAGCTGAACCCTGCTGCGCTCAAGTATGACGGGCGTCGGGCCGAGGAGATCATCGGCAAAATCCAATGGGAGGCATGGCCCACGTCGGCAGGCTCCGCGTTGGAGGCTGCCTATCGAAGATGCCTCGCAGAACAGGTGCAGATCTCGTTCGAGCGCCGCTATCTTGGGTTCGGGAAAGACCGGTGGCTGGAACTGCGTGTCTGCCCGGTTCCGGGCGGCATCGTCAGCTTCTACCGGGACATCACCGAGCGGAAGGCTTCCGAGGAGGCGCTGCGCGCCAGCGAGGAACGGTTCAGGGCTCTCGTCGAGGCCGTTCCCCATCAGGTGTGGGAAGCCGGGCCGGACGGATCCGTCGAGTGGTCCAACGGGCGCTTTCCCGAATATCTCGGCATCACGCTCGAGGATCTGGCGAACGGCGCCTGGGAGCACATCGTCCATCCGGACGATTATCCGGTTGTCGCTCGAGCCTGGCGGCAGGCCCTGCAGGCCGGGATGGTGTTCGAAAGCGAGATCAGGCTGAAGCGGGCACGCGACAAGACCTACCGCTGGTTCCTGTCGAAGGCCGTTCCCGTCCGGGATCCCGACGGGGATGTCATCCGATGGATCGGCACGAATACCGATATCCACGACCAGAAAATGGCCGCGGAGGAGCTCGTCCATCTGAACGCCAGATTGGAGAAACGGGTCGAGGAGAGCACACGCGACCGGGATCGCCTCTGGCATCTCTCGACCGACCTTATGGTTGTTGCCGACCTCAAGGGAACCATCGTTGCGGCCAATCCGGCCTGGAGCCGCATGCTCGATTGGAAGAACGGCGATCTCATTCAGGCATCCGTCCTTGAATTCATCCATCCGGAGGATCAGGGCGATGCTCGTATGGCTGTCAGACAGCTTGCGCGCGCTCTGACCACCTGCAGCTTCCAAAGCCGGCTTAGCCACCGGGACGGGTCTTACCGCTGGATCGCCTGGACGGCCGTGTCGGACGAGCACTTCATCCATGCGGTCGGCCGCGACATCACCGCCGAGGAGGAGGCTGCTCAGGCGCTCAAGCAGGCCGAGGAAGCGCTGCGCCAATCGCAGAAGATGGAGGCGGTGGGCCAGCTGACCGGCGGAATCGCTCACGACTTCAACAATCTTCTGACCGGCGTGATCGGCAGCCTGGATCTCATCCAGACCCGCGTGGCGCAGGGGCGGTCAGGCGATATCGGACGCTATGTCGATGCCGCCATGTCCTCGGCGAACCGGGCTGCGGCGCTCACGCATCGCCTTCTCGCCTTTTCCAGACGCCAGCCGCTCGACCCGAAGCCTGTCGATGCGAACGGCCTCGTGGCATCGATGGACGAGCTGTTCCGGCGCACGACGCGCGAGACGATCCGGGTCGAGCTGCAGGCGGGCCGTGATCTCTGGCTGACTCTCTGCGATCCCAACCAGCTGGAAAGCGCATTGCTCAATCTCGTGATCAATGCCCGCGATGCCATGCCGGACGGAGGCGCCATCGTCATCGAGACGGCGAATGTGGAGCTCGATCAGGCCTATGCGGCCACGCAGCAGGATGTGAAGCCCGGGCAATATGTTGCGCTGTCGGTCTCCGATACCGGATCCGGCATGTCGGACGACGTGCTCGCGAGGGTCTTCGAGCCCTTCTTCACCACGAAACCGATCGGTCAGGGCACGGGCCTCGGCCTCTCCATGGTCTACGGATTCGTCAGACAGTCCGGCGGACATGTCAGGATCACTTCGGAGACAGGTCAGGGCACGACCGTCAAGATCTTCCTTCCCCGGTACCTTGGAGAAATCGAGCCTCAGGACCCGTCCGCCACGAATGCATTGGCGGCCCGCTCCAAGGCCCACGAGACGGTGCTCGTCGTCGAGGACGAGAGTGTCGTCCGCGACCTCATCGTGGAAATGCTCGAGGAGCAGGGCTACTGCGTCCTTCAGGCCGAGGACGGTCCGCAGGGCCTCGGGATCCTGCAAACCGGGCAATCGATCGATCTTCTCCTCACCGATGTGGGCCTGCCCGGCTTGAACGGACGGCAGTTGGCCGATGCCTTCCGGGCGGAACGGCCGGATCTGAAGGTGCTCTTCATGACCGGCTATGTGGAGAGCAATCTTCTCTCGGCCGGGTTCCTGGGGCCCGGCATGGAAGTCATCGCCAAACCCTTCACCCTCGAAACTCTCGCGACCCGGATCGAGGCGATCATTCGCGGCTCGTGAACAATAAAGGTCTGCCCGCGGTGGGCAGACCCTTCTGGATCGACGGTAGAGCAATTCAAACCGCAACGGCTCCCGACCGGCGCAGACCGACGAACTGGAACTCCGCGTACATCAGCACCACGAGGGCCTGCGCGATCACGAAGGCATAGCCCGCGCTTGTGGGCGCCACCCAGCCGCTCGCCAGGAGCAGCGCGCTGTCGATGACCCAGAGGGCATTGCCGAGGATCACCGCCCAGGCCACGGGTTTCTGGATTTCCTCGCGCAGGCCGAGCCAACCGATGAAGGCTGCGTAGGGCAGGAGAACCAGGCCTGCGACGCGCAGAAGCATTTCCGGCAAGCCGAAGATGCCGCTCAATGCACCGGCGCCGATCAGCAGCATCAAGCCGAAGGCAGCGCTGGTGGTGGCATCGGCCACGAGGGCTTGGCGAAGAAGCGGAGAGGATTGGATCGTCATCATGGCTGTCTCCTTGAGGTTGACCGGTTGAGAGCCTCAACCTGGTCCCGAGCATTTCGGAAGGAGCGCGCACAGTCGATTACCTCGGAGGTCATGGAAGATGATCCCGCCTCACGGTATGGTCCGCTCATGAAATCAGCGAGCACCCAACCCGTGAACACCGACCGACATGTGGGCGATTACCTGCGCGAGTGGCGCCAGCGCCGGCGCCTCAGCCAGATGGATCTCGCGCTCGAAGCGGAGATCTCCACCCGCCATCTGAGCTTTCTCGAGACCGGCCGCTCGCAGCCGAGCCGCGAGATGGTGCTGCTCTTGGCGGAGAAGCTCGACATGCCGCTTCGCGAGCGCAACATCATGCTGGTCTCGGCCGGTTTCGCGCCGGTCTATTCGCAGCGCTCCCTCGACGATCCGGCTCTCGCCAGCATGCGCCACGCCGTCGATCTCGTGCTCAAAGGGCACGATCCTTATCCCGCGCTCGCCGTAGACCGGCATTGGTCGCTCGTGTCCGCGAACGATGCTCTCGTGTCCCTGATCGGCGATGTCGATCCGGCGCTGATGAAGCCGCCGGTCAACGTGCTGCGCCTGAGCATCCATCCTGCAGGTCTTGCGCGGCGCATCGTGAACTTCACCGAGTGGCGCAACCACCTGGTCCACCGCCTGCATCAACAGGTGGATGCGACAGGCGATGCGGTGCTGGCCAGCCTCATCGAGGAACTGCGGTCCTACCCGACGCCCGATGCGGCAGCGCGGGCGCCGAAGTCGAACCATGACTATGCCGGCATCGTCGTGCCGTTTCAGCTCACGACGGGGGAGGGTGTGCTCACCCTCTTCAGCACCACCACGATCTTCGGCACGCCGGTGGACGTCACCCTGTCGGAACTGGCCATAGAGGCCTTCTTTCCGGCCGATCCCGAGAGCGGTGCGTCCCTGCGGCGTCTCGCCGAGAAGCGTCAAGCTGCCGCAGCGGCAGCCGGATAATGGCTGCTCTGCCTTAACCACCCGTCAACCTTAACCCGCGATAACTTTACGACATTGGAGCCCTCCTGCTGGATGCTCCGGATTGTGTCGAGTTTTTGCAGGGTGTTGCGCGTGCGTCTTCCGTATCGTCGATCTCGGGTGAAATGGATCTGCGCCACGACGGCACCCTGGGCGCTGGCGACGGGATTGCTGATCTCGTTCACGGCATCGGCCAGCAACGATCTCCATTCCGGCGTGAGCTTCACGCCGCGCAGCGCCACCGCCCGTCTCGTCGAGACCGCCCTCATTCCGCCCACCGGCACCTCGCTGGCCGAAGGCAGGCTCGGGATCGAACGTGACATTCTTCGAACCCTGCCGCGATACGACCTGCCGGAGGAGGCTGCCGATTCCGTGCCTCTCAAGGCCGACAGGAAGGCCGATGCGGGTCCCGATGCCGTCGTGGACCGCTCGCTGAAGGGCAACCCGCTCGTGGCTCCGCATGCGACCCTGTCCCGGCGCGCCAACCAATTGCGTCCGACCCTCAATCAGATGGGCAGCACAAAGCTGCTCTACAGCCGCGACGAGCGGCTTCTGCCGCCGACCGTCCTCATGGAAGGTCAGCTCGAAGCGCCTGAGACGGAGCAGGTCTTCGAGCCCTGGGAGGCGCCCGAATACACCACGACGCGTCAGGCTACCTCCGTCCAGTCGCCTGCGGCCGCTGCCGCGGGCTCCACGGGGGCCGCGGCAAGCCCGACAACCCCCATGGTGAAACGTGCGATCGCCCTGTCCTCGACGACGCCGGCCCCGGTCGAGGCGACGCCCGTCGAGATCGCGGCCGCTCCCGTCTCTCTGCAATCCCCGCGTCTCGACCGGGGCGGCTATGGCGACCTGTCCATCCTGCCCAAGAGCGACGACCCGGATCGCCCCCGCTATGTCGACTTGATCGATCCGGACAATGTGAGCAAGGAGCAGCGCTGCCTTGCGGAAGCCGTCTATTTCGAAGCCCGAAGCGAGCCCGTGGAAGGTCAGGCGGCAGTCGCCCAGGTGGTGCTCAACCGGGTGAAGAGCGGGCTCTACCCGTCCAGCATTTGCGGCGTGGTCTACCAGAACCGCCACCGCCATCTCGCCTGCCAGTTCACCTTCGCCTGCGAGGGCAAGTCCCTGCGCATCCGCGATACCGAGTCATGGGAGCGCGCCAAGAGCGTTGCCGGGGCCGTTCTCGAGGGCAAGACCTACTTGGCCGATGTGGGCGGGGCGACCCATTACCATGCCAATTACGTTCGACCCAACTGGGCACGCCGCCTGAAGAAGATGGACGTGATCGGACGGCACATCTTCTACAAGCTCAAGCCTGGCCAGACATAAAATTTCTCCGCTCGTGCGCTTCGGCACCTCAAAAAATGTAATAGAGTACTAACAAGGTCGAGGCGAAGCGTCGAAGGCGAGGATATCGTGGCGAGCATCCGAGGTTCTGTTCAGGGGGCGGGCTATGGCAATCCGTATGTGGATTCCCTCGTCTGGGGCGACACCGCCTGGAATGCTGCCAGCGGGCCGATCAAAGTCTGGTTCGGCCAAAGCGGAGATTTCGCGGCAGCGAGCGCCGTCCACGGCCCCAGTGACATCCTGACGAGCGGCGCGTCGGTCAAGAACTGGACCGCCGCCGAGAAGGCCGCCTTCGACTACGCCACCCAGATTTACGAAAGCGTCTGCGGGCTGACATTCGAGCTCGCCGGTTCCGCCGCCGAGGCCGATATCGTCTGGTGGAAGACCTCGTTGGGGGGCGACACGCTCGGCCTGCACGAGCTGCCGGACAAGGACCAGATCTGGGGATATTTCGACCCTGCACTGCCGTCCTGGAGCAGCCTGTATTTCGGGGGCGACGGACTCAACACGGTGATGCACGAATTCGGTCACGGCATGGGCTTGGCCCACCCGCACGATGGCGGCACATACGGAGACGCAACGAATTTTCCGGGCGTCACGGACCCCTATGCAGTCGGGCCAAATGGTTTGAACCAGGGCATCTGGACGGTCATGTCCTACAATCCCGGATGGGCTGAGACGGGATACGATCTGTCCTACGGCAACCAGGCGGGGCTCGGCGCCTTCGATATCGCGGCGCTGCAGGCTCTCTACGGCAAGAACATGGAAGCGGGCCGCGGGAGCGATGTCTACACGCTGCCGACCTGGAACCTGAAGGTCGATGAGCGGGGATGGTTCTGCCTCTGGGATGCAGGGGGGCGGGACACGATCACCGCCGCTCAGGCATCTGCCGGCGTCGTCATCGATCTTCGCGCCGCCACCCTGCTGCAGGGCGATCCCCACGCGGGTGGTTTCGTCTCCCGCGAGAAAGGGGTCGCCGGCGGGTACACGATCGCAAACGGCGTGATGATCGAGAACGCCACCGGCGGAGGCTTCGCCGATCGTCTCCAAGGGAATTCCACCGCAAATGTGCTGCGCGGTGGTGGCGGTGCCGACACCCTTCTTGGAGGTGCAGGCAATGACACCCTTCACGGAGGATCAGGCAACGACAGGCTGTCCGGTGGCGTGGGCCAGGACGTCTTCGTGTTCGAGAGCAAAGCCGACAAGAGCAGGAACGTCGACCGGCTCGAGGATTTCAATGCGGCCGACGATTCGATTCGGCTCGACAACAAGATCTTCAGCGCACTGGGTTCCGGCGGCGCGTCGAAGCCCAAGGCGTTCAAGGCCGACATGTTCGTGAAGGCTGCGAAGGCGCAGGATGCCGAGGATCGGATCGTCTACAACAAGCAGACCGGAGCGCTCTTTTACGATGCCGACGGCTCGGGTGGCGCTGCCCAGGTGAGAATCGCCACTCTCGGCAAGCATATGAAGCTCGGACATCAGGATTTCTTCGTCGTCTAGGAGCAGGGAAGAGCGACTCGGGGCTGACTTTTCTGCCGGCACCCATCACAAAGCGTCATACCAAAGCCTACAAACTTTCAATGTTGCCGATGGGCGACTTGGGCTAGTCTGCGCACCCCTGCTTCCCTGAAGGGCCGTGTGCATGTCCGCTTCTCCCGCTCGATCCCGCGTCTCGCCGGAACTCATCGTCGTCGCCGGCTGCCTGATCGCCCTGATCACCTTCGGCCCGCGGGCATCCTCCGGCCTGTTCCAGCTGCCCATGATCACGGAATATGGCTGGGGCCGGGATACCTTCGGCTTCGCCATCGCGATCCAGAATCTGCTCTGGGGCCTGGGCCAGCCGTTCGCCGGCGCGGTTGCGGATCGCTTCGGAGCCTTCCGGGTGCTCTGTGCCGGGGCGCTTCTCTACGCCCTCGGCCTCGTTGCCATGGCCTATGCCACCACGCCCGGCATGCTGCATCTCGGCGCCGGCGTGCTCATCGGCTTCGGCCTGTCCGGCTGCTCGTTCAATCTGGTGCTCGGCGCCTTCGGCAAGCTCCTGCCGGAGCAATGGCGGCCCATGGCCTTCGGCGCCGGCACGGCGGCGGGCTCCTTCGGCCAATTCCTGTTCCCGCCCATCGGCAACGTGCTGATCGATGCCTTCGGCTGGCAGCAGGCGCTGCTGGTCTTCGCCGCGAGCGTCCTCCTCGTCATGCCGCTTGCCATCGCACTCGCCACCCGGCCGACCGGAGATGCCGCCCAGGCCGGAGCGGCCGCGGTGCCGAACCAGTCGATCCGCCAGGCGCTGACGGAGGCTTTCCAGCACCGCTCCTACGTTCTGTTGGTGCTGGGCTTCTTCACCTGCGGCTTCCAGCTCGCCTTCATCACCGTGCACCTGCCGGCCTACCTGAAGGATGCGGGCCTCTCGGCGGCCGTCGGCGGATGGACGCTGGCGGTCATCGGGCTGGCCAACGCGGTCGGCTCCCTGGGCTCGGGCTGGCTCTCCACCCGCATGTCGAAGCGCTGGCTCCTCGCCTGGATCTATCTCGGCCGCTCGGTGGCGATCGCCGCCTTCATCCTGATCCCGGCCACGCCCGTGACCTCGATCCTGTTCGGCATCTCGATCGGCCTGCTCTGGCTTTCCACCGTGCCGCCCACTTCCTCCCTCGTGATGCTGATGTTCGGCACCCGCTACATGGCCATGCTCTACGGCTTCGCCTTCTTCTCGCACCAGGTCGGCGGCTTCCTCGGCGTGTGGCTCGGCGGGCTGCTCTACGAGATCAACGGCAATTACAGCATGGTCTGGTGGCTCTCGGTTCTGCTGGGCCTCGCCTCCGCGTTGATCAACCTGCCGATCAAGGAGCAGCCGGTCGTGCGCGAGCCGGCCTTGCAGCCTGCGGAGTAAGCTCTGTCCTGCTGCGAAGGGCTAAGGCCTTCACGCTTGCCCTGAACCTCCGCCGCGCCACAAATGGGCAGGGGAGGAATCGGCATGAGCACGTTCAGGGCCGTCGTCATCGACAAGATTGAATCCGGGCAGACCGTCGAGATCCGCGCGTTCGATGAGGCGGATCTCATGGACGGCGACGTGACCGTGCGCGTTTCACATTCGACCCTGAACTACAAGGATGGCCTCGCGCTCACCGGCAAGGCGCCGGTGGTGCGCCGCTTTCCGATGATTCCGGGCGTCGATCTCGCAGGCATCGTGGACACCTCCTCGCATCCGGATTTCCGGCCGGGCGATGCAGTGGTGCTCAACGGCTGGGGCCTAGGCGAGACCCATCTCGGCGCCTATGCGGAGAAGGTGCGGGTCAAGGGCGATTGGCTGATCCCGCTGCCCGGAGGGCTGTCGCCGGAGCAGGCCATGGCCGTCGGTACGGCCGGTTATACCGCGATGCTCTGCCTCATGGCCCTGGAGCGGCATGGGCTTCGTCCGGATCGCGGCCCCGTCATCGTCACGGGCGCCGTCGGCGGCGTCGGCTCGGTCGCCGTGGCGCTCCTCGCCCGGGCCGGATGGCATGTGATCGCCTCGACGGGGCGGCCCGAGGAGGCCGACTACCTGAAGGGTCTCGGTGTGGCCGAAATCCTCGACCGCAGCGAACTCGCCGGTCCCGGGCGGCCGCTCGCCAAGGAGCGTTGGGCCGCAGGGGTCGATACGGTCGGCTCCACGACGCTCGCCAACGTGCTGTCCATGACGAAATACGGCGGCGCGATCGCCGCCTGCGGCCTCGCCGGCGGGATGGACCTGCCGGCGACCGTCGCGCCCTTCATCCTGCGCAACGTGGCGTTGCTCGGGGTCGATTCGGTGATGGCCCCGAAGGCCCTGCGGGTGGAGGCCTGGAACCGGATCGCCCGCGAGCTCGACCACGAGACGCTCGCGGCCATGACCTCGACGATCCCGCTCGATCGTGTGCTGGAAGCCGGCAAGGAGATCGTCGAGGGCAAGATCAAGGGCCGGGTGGTGGTGGCAATAAGCTAGCCGATAAACCGCGGTTTAGATCCAAGCCCGCGTCTGAAAGAATGCGATAATTCCTCTCACGTCATGGCCGGGCTTGGCCCGGCCATCCCGATTGGAGAGGCTCGCGCTCGGCTGAAGCGGGATCACCGGCACAAGGCCGGTGATGACGGAGATGGAAAGCTCATCAACCGTTAAGCGACCGGCGCCGGCGCAGGAGCCTTCTTCCCGGCTCCCTCGATCCATCTCTTCTGCTTGGTGATCTCGGCCGCCATGAAATCCATGAAGGCGCGCACGCGGGCCGATTGGCGCAGGTCCGGATGGGTCAGGAGCCACAGGCCCGCCGAGAAATCCGGATTGATATCCGACAGCCGGACGAGATCCGGGTTCGAATCCGCGATGAAGCAGGGCAGGGGACCGATGCCGGTCCCGGCCTGAACCGCCTCGGAGAGACCGAGCACCGTGTTGACCTTGTAGACGATGTTTTCCGGCGTCACGTGCTCGCGCACGAAGCGGGCAACCTTCATGGTTGCCAGGTTGTCGCCGAGCGCAACCCAGTGATGGTCGAACAGGTCGGTGAGGCTGACATCGCCGGGGCCCGAGACATCGGGGAAATCCGCCACCCGCCCGTAGACCGCCCAGGCAATCGTCGCCACCCGGCGTCCGACGAGGGTTTCCGGCGGGTCGTCGGTCGCGCGGATCGCCACGTCAGCGTCGCGCTTGGACAGGTTGAGCGCCTGATTGGCGAGCACCACGTCGAGCCGCATCTCGGGACAAGCCGTGATGAAGCGGGCGAAGATCGGCGTCAAAAGGTGCACGAGCAGCGTATCGTTGGTCGTGACCCGCAACTCTCCGGTGGGAGCGACGGCCTGTCCGGCGAGCTTGCGCGTAAAGGCGGTGACGTTCTCGTCCATCTGCTCGGCCAGCGCCGACATCTCTTCCCCGGCGGGCGTGAGGACATAGCCCGTCCGGTGGCGCTCGAAGAGCTTGACCCCGAGATTGTCTTCCATCTGGCCGAGCCTGCGGAAAACCGTCGAGTGGTTGACGCCAAGCCGCTCGGCGGCACCGGCCAGGCCGTTGGCCTCGGCGATGATCTTCACGAGCCTGAAATCGTCCCAGTCGAGATGCTGCTGTTTGGTCATTGCTTTTGCATTCGCGCAAGAGAGACCGTGCAAATCTAACACTGGTTTTGCAGCAGGGAAAGCTTATCCTCCATCCCGTCCAACAACAGCAGGCGACGCACTCCCACCCCACTGCAAGACGGGGCGGGGACCAGACGCGCTGCGCCTCATTCCAACCAATCGGAGTTCACATGACCAAGGTTCTGGTTCTGTATTATTCGTCCTGGGGTCACATCGAGCAGATGGCCTACGCCGCCGCCGAGGGTGCCCGCGAAGCCGGCGCCGAAGTCGTGGTGAAGCGCGTGCCGGAACTCGTCCCGGCCGAGGTGGCGCAGGCCGCCCATTACAAGACCGACCAGAAGGCTCCCATCGCCACCGTCGACGAGCTGCCGGAATACGACGCCATCATCTTCGGCACGCCGACCCGCTACGGCACCATGACGGCGCAGATGAAGAACTTCCTCGATCAGACCGGCGGCCTCTGGGCACAGGGCAAGCTGATCGGCAAGGTCGGCTCGGTCTTCACGTCGACCGCTACCCAGCACGGCGGCCAGGAAGCCACGATCCTCACGACGCTGCCGGTGCTGCTGCACCACGGCATGGTGGTGGTCGGCCTGCCTTACTCCTTCCAGGGTCAGATGGGCGTCGACCAGATCCGCGGCGGCTCGCCCTACGGTGCTTCCACGATCGCTGCCGGCGACGGCTCGCGTCAGCCGACCGAAATCGACCTCGACGGCGCTCGCTACCAAGGCCGGCACGTGGCCCAGATCGCCGCGAAGCTCGCTGCGAAGTAAGAAGTCCAGCATCGGCGGAGCGGCTCAACGCTCCGCTGCAGCGCGCCTCAGGCGGTCGTTGATAGCCTCGCCCAGGCCGTTCTCCGGAACGGGGCTCACCGCGATGGTCGCGGCACCGGACGCGTCGAGCTGCCTGAGATAGGAAAACAGATGAGCGGCGGCCTCCACGAGGTCGCCGCTTTGGCTGAGATTCAGGGTGGCCTGCGCGGTCTCGATGCCGAGAGGGGTCTCTGCGCCGAACAGCAGCGCGGCCTCTCCGGGTTGAACGCTTGTCGCATTCAGGCGCACCCGCGCCCGCGGCGCGTAATGGGAGGCGAGCATGCCCGGAGCGAGCGGATTGGAGCCTGCTTCCGGGCCGGCTTCGAGTTTCCTGCCGAGCAGCGCCTCGATGGCCTCCCGCGGCACGCCGCCCGGTCGGAGCAGGCGCGGCACACCACCCAGGCACGACACGATGGTCGATTCGAGGCCGACCTGGGACACGCCTCCGTCGAGTACCGCATCGATGCGCCCCTCGAGATCGCCCAGCACATGGTCGGCATCGGTCGGGCTCACCCGGCCCGAGCGGTTGGCCGAGGGAGCTGCGACCGGGCGGCCGGTCTGTTCGAGAAGCGCATGGGCGAGGGGATGGGCCGGCACCCGCAGGCCGATGCTGTCGAGGCCCGCGCGGGCGAGATCGGAGATGGTGCAGGTGCTGGCCACCGGCACCACGAGGGTCAGCGGACCTGGCCAGAAGGCCTCTGCCAGGCGCGCCGCCGTCTCGTCGAAGATGCCCTGGTTCTGGGCCGTCCGGAAGCTGTCCACATGGGCGATCAGAGGATTGAAGCTCGGCCGATCCTTGGCGGCATAGATCCGCGCCACCGCCTCCGCATCCGTAGCGTCCGCGCCAAGGCCGTAGACGGTTTCCGTCGGGAAGGCCACGAGGCCGCCGCGCCGCAGGATGGCCGCCGCCCGGGCGAGACCCGCCGTATCGGCCGCAAGCCGCTCCGTTTGGCGCATTGACCCGAGATCGTTCACGTCTAAACTATCCTTTGCCCGTTGGGATTTGCCTTGCCGGGCGGGTTTAACGGCGCGAGAACTCGCGTCAACATGTAAAGCCCCGTCACTCGAGAGGAAACGTTGATGACCTACCGCGCGCCAGTTCCGGACATCGTCTTTACCCTGCGGCATGTGGCGGGCCTCGACAGGGCCGTGGCCGACGGCGTCTACGGCGACCTCTCCGCCGATCTGGCCGAGGCTATCCTGGAGGAGGCGGGCCGCTTCGCCAACGACGTGATCGCGCCCCTCAATCGGGAGGGCGACCGGCACGGTGCGACCTTCAGGGACGGCGTCGTCACCACCGCACCGGGCTGGAAGCAGGCCTACAGGGCCTGGACGGAAGCCGGATGGAACGCGCTTCCCGGTCCGGTGGAATATGGCGGCCAGGGACTGCCGACCCTGCTCAATTCGGCCTGCGTCGAGATGTGGAACTCAGCCTCCATGGCCTTCGGCATCGGTCCCGTGCTCACCATGGGGGCCATCGAGGCACTGTCCACTCATGCCACGGACGATCTGAAGAGCCGGTATCTCGACAAGCTCGTCTCCGGCGAATGGACCGCGACCATGAATCTCACGGAGCCGCAGGCGGGCTCCGATCTCGCGGCCCTGCGCTCCCGGGCGGAGCCGGCGGGCGACGGTACCTATCGCATCACGGGCCAGAAGATCTTCATCACCTACGGCGAGCACGATCTGACCGAGAACATCGTCCATCTCGTGCTTGCGCGCCTGCCCGATGCGCCGGCCGGCACGCGGGGCATCTCGCTCTTCCTGGTGCCGAAATTTCTGCCCGACGGCACGCGCAACGACGTGCGCTGCCATTCCATCGAGCACAAGCTCGGCATCCATGCCTCGCCCACCTGCACGATGATCTTCGGCGACGATGGCGGCGCTGTCGGCTGGCTCGTCGGCGAGGAGAATCGCGGTCTCGCCTGCATGTTCACGATGATGAACAACGCCCGTCTGGCGGTCGGCCTGCAGGGTGTGGCGATCGCCGAGCGCGCCTACCAGCAGGCGCTTTCTTATGCCAACGAGCGCCGGCAGGGCCGCGCCATCGGGGCGGCGGAGGGCATGAGCCCGATTGCCGTGCATCCGGACGTGCAGCGCAATCTGCTCACCATGAAGGCGCTCACCGCTGCAGCCAGGGCGATCTGCTACATGACGGCGGAAGCCATCGACCGTGCGCATCTCGAAGAGGACCCCGCGCGCCGGAAGAAGGCGAACGAGCGCGCGTCCCTGCTCACGCCGGTGGCCAAGGCCTTCTCGACCGATATCGGCATGGAGGTGGCCTCGATCGGCGTGCAGGTTCATGGCGGCATGGGTTTCATCGAGGAGACGGGCGCCGCGCAGCATTTCCGCGACGCGCGCATCGCGCCGATCTACGAGGGCACGAACGGCATCCAGGCCATCGACCTCGTCACGCGCAAGCTGCCGCTCGCCGGCGGCGAGACGGTGCGGGCGCAGATCGCTTCCATGAGGGCCACCGTGGCGCGGCTCCTGAAGGAGGCGACGCCCACCTTCGGGGCGACCGCTCCGCGCCTGCGCGACGCCATCGAAAGCCTGGACCGGGCCACGAGCTATCTTCTCAAAGCCGTCTCGTCCAACGCCCAGGGGGAGGCGCTCGCCGGCGCGACCCCATACCTGCGTCTCTTCGCGCTGGCGCAGGGCGGCACGGCTCTCGCCGAGATGGCGCTCGCGGCTCAAGGGCAAGCGGCCGCTGGTGACGGCGACCCGGCCCATGCCGGCCGCATCGCGCTCTGCCGCTTCTTCGCCGAGAACATCGCCGTCGGCGCCAAGGGACTGGAGGAGACGGTGATGAGCGGTGCAGGCTTCCTGCAGGATGCAACCCTGGCATTGGCGAGCTGATCTCATGAGTCTCAACGGGAAAACCCTCTTCATCACCGGTGCCTCGCGCGGCATCGGCCTCGCCATCGGGCTCCGCGCCGCAAGGGATGGTGCGAACGTGGTCATCGCGGCCAAGACCGCCGAGCCGCATCCGAAGCTCCCAGGCACCATCTACACGGCCGCGGAAGAGATCGAGGCGGCGGGCGGCAAGGCGCTGCCGCTGGTGGTCGACGTGCGCGACGAGGACGCGGTGAAGGACGCAATCGACCAAACGGTCGCGACCTTCGGCGGCCTCGACATCGTGGTCAACAATGCGAGCGCCATCAGCCTCACGTCGACGCCGCAGACCGACATGAAGCGCTTCGACCTGATGCACCAGATCAACACGCGCGGCACCTACATGGTCTCCAAATATGCCATCCCGCATCTGGAAAAGGCCGAGAACCCGCACATCCTCATGCTCTCGCCGCCGCTCGACATGAGCGAGAAGTGGTTTGCACCGCATCTGGCCTATAGCATCGCGAAATACGGCATGAGCCTGTGCGTCCTGGGACTGGCAGGGGAACTGCGCGGGAGGGGCATTGCCGTCAACGCCCTCTGGCCGCGCACGACCATCGCCACGAGCGCGGTCAGGAACCTGCTCGGCGGTGATGCGCTCGTGCAGGCAAGCCGCACGCCCGAGATCCTGGCCGATGCGGCCTATGCGGTCTTCCACAAGCCCTCCAGGAACTTCTCGGGCCATTTCCTCATCGACGACGTGTTCCTGGCGGGCGAGGGCGTGACCGACTTCGAGAAGTACCGGGTCGATCCGAGCCAGCCCCTCGCGCCGGATTTCTTCGTGCCCGACGACACGCCGCCCCTGTCATCCCTGCGTTAAGCGGATCGGCTTCACTTCGGCCGGGAACGACATCTCCCACGTCATGGCCGGGCTTGTCCCGGCCATCCCGATTGTGTGAAGCGCCGTACCCCTCCGATCGGGATCACCGGCCTTGTGCCGGTGATGACGTTGAGAATGTCATCCCCGGTAGGCGAAGGACCGGGAATGACATCGAGGGCTTGTGGGATTACAAGATCGGCATCGATCTGAAATGATATGACTTCCAAGGGGCGAGAGCGCGTATGATTGTGATCCACAAGCCGGCGCAGGCCAGGGGACCGATGGGCGAGTCCCTCGACCGCGAGGTTCTGCCGCCAGGCCAGCCGATTCCCCAGGATGCCCTGTGGATCGACCTGATCGATCCGAGCCGGGAGGAGGACAGGCTCGTCGAGGCTCATCTCAATATCGAGATCCCGACCAGGGAGGAGATGGCCGACATCGAACCCTCCGAGATCCTCTATCACGAGAACAATGCCCGCTACATGACCGCGCGCGTCCTCTGCAGCTCCGACACGGACAGTCCGAAGCTGATCGACGTGTCCTTTATTCTGACGGAGAAGGCGCTGGTGACCGTGCGCTACGGCGAGCCGCGCTCCTTCAGCATGTTCATGGCCCGCGCCGTGAAGCCCGGCGGATGCCGGCACCAGCCCGAGGCCGTGCTCGACGGCTTGCTCGAAACCATCATCGACCGCGCAGCCGAGATCCTCGGAGCCGTCGGCTCACGCATCGATCGCCTGTCGCAGGCGATCTTCGACAACGAGAAGCAGGGTGCGCGCCGGGCGGCCTCCTACCGGTTTGCCCTGAGATCCATCGGCCGCAAGGGCGACATCATCTCCAACGTGCGCGAGAGCATGGTGTCGGTGGAGCGCATGCTGCTGTTCCTCTCCGCCAGCATGCCGCGGCCGCAGAAGACGGCGGGCTATCAATCCGAGTGGCGCACGGCGCTTCGTGACGTGCAGTCCATCGAGGAGCACGCGACCTTCCTCTCCACCAAGGTCCAGTTCCTGCTCGACGCCACGCTCGGCTTCGTCACCATGGAGCAGAACGACATCATCAAGATCTTCTCTGTCATGTCGGTGATCTTCCTGCCGCCGACCCTGGTCTCGTCGCTCTACGGCATGAACTTCAAGATCATGCCGGAGCTCGAATGGGAGTTCGGCTATCCCTGGGCGATCACCCTGATGGTGCTCGCCGCCGTGCTACCCTATCTCTTCTTCCGCTGGAAGCGGTGGCTTTAGGAGAGTGCCATGTGCGGGCGCTATGCGATCACGCTCCCTCCCGAGACCTATCGGGACTTCTTCGGCTATGCCGAGCAGCCGAACTTTCCTCCTCGCTACAACGTGGCTCCCACCCAGCCCGTGCCGATCGTGCTGGAGGACCGGGGCGAGCGGCATTTCATGCTGGTGCGCTGGGGCTTCCTGCCGTCCTGGGTGAAGGACCCGAAGGATTTTCCCCTCGTCATCAACGCGCGCGGCGAGACCCTGGAGACGAAGCCGACCTTCAAGGCGGCCCTGAAGCGCCGGCGCTGCATCTTCCTCGCCGACGGCTTCTATGAATGGCGGCGGGAGGGACGGGAGAAAACGCCGTTCCTGATCCGCCCGCGCGGCCGCAAGCCCATGCCGATGGCGGGCCTGTGGGAGACATACAGCAGCCCGGACGGCGGCGAGATCGACACGGCCGCGATCGTGACGACCGATGCCAACGGCACGCTCTCGGCCGTGCACGACCGCATGCCGGTGATCCTCTCCGACGACGACATCGCCGCGTGGCTCGACGTGCGCGACGAGCGCGCCGACGTGATGCGCCTCGTGCGCCCCTGTCCCGACGATTGGCTCGACCTGGTGCCGGTTTCCAGCCGCGTGAACAAGGTCGAGAACGACGATCCGGGTCTCTTGGAACAGTTGAATCATCCGGAGCCCGCGCCGGTGCGGGAGAAGAAGCCGAAAGCCAAGAAGCCGCTCTCCAGTGACGAGGACGAGCAGGGGAGTTTGTTTTAGGCGAAGCGGATCGCGCCTTCACCACGGCTCGCACCAGCTGCCGCTCGTGGCGCGACCGCTACATCAACGCGAGTTCTGTTTCGCCGTCCGTGTTACGACTGAACTTCCGGGCGGAACTCTGCCACGCTGCCGCTAATGATCCCGCAATCGATCCGGAGGGCGGACCGCGCGTTGACGTCCTGGTACACGACGCCCTGGGATCGCGCAAACAGAGCGGCTTCGACCCGATTGCGAACTCGAATCTTCTGCATGACGCTCGTGACGTAGTATTTGATTGTGCCTTCACTCAGGTCGAGCTTGTTTCCAATTTGTCTGTTGCTGAGGCCGCCAGCCAGCATCGACAGGATTTGCCGCTCTCTCGGCGTGAGGATACTCAGGCGATCCCTCGGCTTTATCATACCAGGGTCGCTCTGCTTGTGCATCAAGAGCCTCAGCGCAAGAGTCGGTGAGATGCAGCCTATGCCCTGGTCTAGTGCTCGCACTGCATCGACCAGTCCGCTGCCGCTCGTGCTTTTTGGAAGATAGCCGTGCAGCCCTCTCATGATGGCATCGCAGATCCGATCTTCGTCGGACATGTCTGAGAGAAGCAGTATTTTGATCGATGGGTAGCTGGCCACAAGCGCATCAAAGATTTCGAGCCCATCATTCGGCTCACTCATGCCGATGACGATCAGGTCTGGCGCATTTTCCTGAGCTATAAGCACTGCATCTTTCTTTGATGCTCCTTGTCCGACGACTTCAATATCCAGCTGCGTATCAAGAGTATGTACGATGCCATCCTGAAAGAGGGGCTGATCGTCCACGATACTCACCCGGATCTTTTTTAGCATGAGATTCCCCCCATAATGAGCTTATATCGAGCGTGCGCATCCGATTGACGCAGTGAGCGCCATCATTGCTCATTAAATCTCTCGATATTGAAGTTTTGCCCGTTTTAAATTTTTTGTCGTCTTCAAGAATCGCAGAAGAAAGCCTCGCCGATTGTGACACGTTCGCCGATTACTGCGATCATCTCCCCGTGATCTTAGGCTAGAGTTATTCTAATGATGATGTCCATCTTCAGGCGAAAGAACAATATGAATGAAGAGGAATAAGAACCTTGTAGGATGGCGAAAAAGTGTTAGCCCAAACGATCGAAGCGACTTCACTGAGCCTACAATAGGTTCTCAGCGAGAAGCGACGGGAGGACTAAAAGACTGCCGTGGGTCTTTACCCATGTCCAAGAGACCCCAGTATAACGGGATCCATCGGATGGCCTGCCGCTAATATAAGCGCGCGATCGGTTTCTATGAACCAAGCTGTTGTCGGATTGCCCGCGAAAGCCCGGGCGCCATCAACCAAAGTCCGACATGGCAATCAACTTTGGTCCTAGTAAGTAAAGACTTTCGACAAAGGCAGGTTGGACCTCAGTCACAATAGTAAACACCGAGTTTTTCAGACCATGATGATTGTGTCTTTCTCAATGGCACACGGTTGAGGGCTTTATCATGGTTTCCTATATTCGCTCGGATCTGGACTTCATCCTCGCTCAAATCAAGATTGCAGAGGCTCACGCGGCGTTCGAGCGGGGCGTGTCGACGGGAGACCCATCGAACCCGGCTCGGCCTTTGTTCGGCGCCAATGGTTCCATCCCGGCCTACAATGTCGCCTGGGGGCTGCGGACAGTCGACGGCACGTATAACCACCTGCTGCCCGGCCAGATCGAATGGGGCGCCTCCGACAACGAATTCCCGGAGCACCTCGGCACGGATTTCAAGACGATCATGGTGCCGGCCGGCCCGGGCGGTCAGCTGGTGCCTGTCAGCTATGCGCCGGGCGCCGACAATGACGGCCCCGGACCCGCCGGGCCGAGCGACGTGTTCGACCCGACCGTGCGCACCATTTCCAACCTACTGGTCGATCAGACACTCGGGAATCCCTCGGCTATTTTGACGGGGTTGCAGCGCGCCGGCATTGTGCCGCCTGAGCAGCAGATGGCGGTGACAGGAGAGATTTCTGCAGCCTACCAGCCGCTCAAACCTTTGTTCAACGCAGTCGGATTGGCCGAACGCGAATATGCAGCAGCATCCGCTGCCGCCTCCGCCAGCCCGAACAATCAAGCGCTCCAGGAGCAAGCAGCAACCAAGCTTCAAGCGCTGAATGAAGCCAAAGCCAATCTCGAGGCGGCCGACGACGAGCTGATGACGCTCCTGGAGACGAATGGTATCGAGCTCGACGGCGCGAACATCAAGATCACCAACGCGGCGCCGGACGAGGGTCTGTCGGCACCGTTCAACTCCTGGTTTACGCTGTTCGGCCAGTTCTTCGACCATGGCCTCGATCTCATCGCCAAAGGCGGAAACGGCACGGTGTTCATCCCGCTCATGCCGGATGATCCGCTCTATGTGCCAGGTGGCACCACCAACTTCATGGTGCTGACACGTGCCACTCTGGCCGGACCCGGTCAGGACGGGGTCATGGGCACCGCTGATGACACCAACCGTCCGGTGAACAACACGACATCCTACGTTGACCAGAACCAGACTTATTCCTCGCATCCGTCGCATCAGGTTTTCCTGCGCCAGTATGAACTAAATGCAAACGGCGATCCCGTATCCACTGGCAAGCTCCTTGTCGGCAGCGCTGGCGGCATGGCGACTTGGGCCGATCTCAAGGCACAGGCGGCCGATCTGCTCGGTATCCAGCTGCTCGATTCGAATGTCGGCAATATCCCGTTGCTCGCCACCGATGCCTACGGAGAGTTCATCCGCGGCCCCAACGGTTACCCGCAGATGGTGACGACCAACGGGTTGGTCGAAGGCGATCCGAACGCCAATGGGGGCTTGGGCGTCCTCGTGCCGTCCAACGCGATCCTGACTGGTCATGCCTTCCTCGCCGATATCGCTCATAACGCAGTTCCGTCAGGGCTTGCGGACGGCGATATCGAGATCGGACTCGAGAACCCTGGCAACGAGCCGGGCGTCTATGACAATGAGCTGCTCGATGCGCACTTCGTGGCAGGCGACGGCCGCGCCAACGAGAATATCGGCCTGACAGCTGTCCATCACGTCTTCCATTCGGAGCACAACCGGCTGGTCGAGCACACGAAAGCTGTCGTGCTGGCCGATGCGCAGGAGATGCTCGACAACGGCGCGTCTCAGGCGGAAGCCGTCGCATTCCTGAACGAATGGCTCGTGAACGACGTGACCGAGGTTCCTGCCTCCGCCACCGGCCTTGTCTGGGATGGCGAGCGCGTTTTCCAGGCCGCAAAGTTCGGCACCGAGATGCAGTACCAGCACCTGGTTTTTGAGGAGTTTGCACGCAAGATCCAGCCCAACATCAACGTGTTCCTGGTGCCGGACGGCTTCGACACGACGATCGACCCGTCCATCGTGGCCGAGTTCGCCCACGTGGTCTACCGCTTCGGCCACTCCATGCTGAACGAGTCGATCGACCGTTTCGACCCGAACTTCAACCCGGATCACATCGGATTGATCGAGGGCTTCCTCAACCCGATGCAGTTCCAGAACAATGGCGGCACGACAGCCGTTGATGCCGATATTGCGGCTGGCGCCATCATCCGCGGCATGACCCGGCAGGTCGGTAACGAGATCGATGAGTTCGTCACCGGCGCCCTTCGCAACAACCTCCTAGGCTTGCCGCTCGATCTCGCGACGATCAACCTGGCCCGCGGTCGCGACACCGGCGTTCCGTCCCTCAACGAGGCACGTGCCCAATTCTACGCCGCCACCAACCAGGATGCGCTGCTCAAGCCGTATGAGAGCTGGGTCGACTTCGCCGGACACCTCAAACACGAAGCGTCGATCATCAACTTCGTCGCAGCCTATGGAACGCACCCGCTGATCGCCGGTCAGACCACGATCGAAGGCAAGCGCGACGCCGCGATGACGATCATCTTCGGTCAGTCGTTCGGCGGCCTGCAAGTCCCGGCCGACGCGGCCGACTTCCTCAATGCGACCGGTTCGTATGCCGGCGGCTCTCTCGGCGGCCTCAACGACATCGACCTCTGGATCGGCGGACTAGCGGAAGAGATCATGCCCTTCGGCGGCATGTTGGGCTCCACCTTCAACTTCGTCTTCGAAGTGCAGATGGAGAAGCTTCAGAACGCGGACCGCTTCTACTACCTGCAGCGTCTCGATGGCCTGCACCTGTTCGGCGAAATGGAGAACAACTCCTTCGCCGCCATGATCATGCGCAACACGGACGCGACACATCTTCCCTCAGATGTGTTCTCGACCCCGGGCCTGATCCTCGAGGTCGATCAATCCAAGCAGTTCAATGACATCGACGGCGATGGCGATTTGGAGAATGCCGATCCAACCGGCGGCGGCGTCCTGACCCCCCTGGTCGTCCGTAACAATCCGGCTACAACTGGCCCAGACACCAACTACCTGAAATACACCGGAGGCGATCACGTCGTCCTTGGTGGCACCAACGCAGCCGATACACTCATTGCCGGCGACGGCGACGACACTCTCTACGGCGACGGCGGGAAAGACCGGCTCGAAGGTGGATTTGGTAACGACATCATCAACGGCGGGGATGGTGACGACATCATCGTGGACAGCGGCGGCGATGACAACATCAAGGCCGGTGCAGGTAACGACGTGGTCCATGCCGGACCGGGTCTTGACCTGGTGATGGGCAATTCCGGTCAGGACTTCATCTTCCTCGGCACGGACATGGGCTCGGAAGTCTTCGCCGGTGAAGGTGACGACTTCATCTATGGCAACAAGAACGCCGAGCGCATCCTCGGCAACGAGGGTAACGACTGGATCGAGACCGGCACCTTCGACGGTGCCCCGGGCGACAACTTCGACGAAGTGTTCGCACATGACGGAATCGACGGGCATGACGTGTTCCTCGGCGACGGCGGCTTCGACGAGTTCATCGGCGAGGGCGGCGACGACATCATGGTGGGCAGCGCAGGCCGCGGCAAGATGGCCGGCATGTCCGGCTTCGACTGGGCGACCTACAAGGACAATACCCTGGGGGTGAACGCCGACCTGTCCATCCCGATCGTCTTCGACGAGAGCCCGACACTTCCCCAGAACGCGGCGCTCGACGAGTATGCGTCGATGGAGGGCCTGTCAGGCACCCGCTTCAACGATACGCTGTCGGGCTCCGATGCTGTGGCGGCCGATCGTCTTCCTGCCTCTCAGGGCGGTACGGAAGGCTTCGCCGGCAGCGCTCTCAATGCGGAAGGGATTGCGCTGATCAACGGTCTGCAGGAGCTCCTGGGAGCGGGCGTCACCTCCTTCAGCGCGGGTGACATCATCCTGGGCGGCGATGGCAGTGACCGAATCACCGGTCGCGGCGGCGACGACATCATCGACGGCGACAAGTGGCTCGACGTGCAGATCGGCGTCTTCGCTCCGGGAGATACGGAGCATACCGGCCAGCCGATCGAACTGCACAACAGCATGACGACGCTGGCAGCCAGGATGTTCTCAGGCCAGATCAACCCAGGTCAGCTCTCGATCGTCCGTACGATCAGGACGGACACGACGGCCGGCGACATCGATACTGCGGTCTTCTCCGGCGCAAGGGCCGAATACGACATCGACTTCAATACCGACGGTACCGTCACCGTATCCCATATCGGCGGTCTCGCAACCGACGGCACGGACACGGTCCGCAACGTCGAACGCCTTGAGTTCGCAGACCAGACCATCTCGCTGGTGGCGCCCACGCTGGATCTTCATGGTGATGTGACCACCACTACCACAACGCCGGTTCCGCAAGCCTACCGCGACACTTTCGACACGGCTGCGCATAACAATAGCAACGGCTCTGTGAGCTGGGCCGCAACACCCTGGGTGGAAGCCGGGGACGACGGCGGCGTAACGACAGGTCAGATCCAAATCGACAACAACAACTCGAACGAGCTGCGCTTCGTCGCTGGAGACGGCGCGTCGATCACGCGTACCGTCAATCTCACCGGCGTGACGACCGCGGTGCTGTCATTCGATTATGACCGGTTCAACAACTTCAACAGCATCGACCCCGGCGAGACTCTTCAGGTGCAATACTCGCCGACGGGATCGTTCGCGGCCGGAAACTTCACGGTAGTCGAAACGATCGGCAGCAACTCCGGTGGCCTGGATGGTGCAGATACGGCCAATATCAACCTGAACCTTGCGGGAGCAACGGCGAATGCTGCCATCCGGTTCGTCGTGACGGGGATCAGCGGGGCCGGAGAAGAGATCCGGATCAACAACTTCAATATCGCGACGACGACTTCGACGACCACCACGACGCCCGGCGCGCCGGGTAACAACTACGAGACCAGCTACACGGAAAATGGCGCGGGCGTCGCGATCGCCGCCGGCGCACGGATCGCCGATGACGGGACGACCATCGCCTCGGCCCGTGTTGTCCTCACCAACGCCAGCGCAGGTGATGTCCTGTCGGTCGCAGGCGGGCTCCCGGGCGGCATCACGTCGTCGCTCGACGCTTCCGTTCCCGGGCAGATCACCCTGATCCTGACCGGAAACTCCTCGATCGCCAACTACCAGACCGCGATCCAGCAGGTGCGGTACTCCAACAGCTCGGACAATCCGGCTGCGGCCGACCGCATCCTTCAGGTCACTGTCAATGACGGCCTGCTCAATAGCGCAGTCGCCACCGCGACAGTTCACGTCACGCCATCGAATGATGCGCCTGTGGGCAATGCCGACACGGTCATCACGAACGTGGCTGCCGGCGTGAGCTTCTCGATCGCCCAGTCGGCGCTGTTGGCCAATGATGCGGATCCGGAGGGCTCTGCCCTTACCATCACGGCAGTCAATGGTTCGACGGGCCTCAACGCCCCAGCCGTCCTTGGGGTTGGCGTGATCAACGTCGCGGACAATGGGACACCCAACGGTTCCTTCAACTACGTCGTGAGTGACGGGACACTGACGGATCCTACAAACACCGTGAACATTACCCGGGTTGCCGGCACCATCAATGGCGGTATCGGCAACGAGATCATCATCGGCGATGCCGCCGGAACGACGATCAACGGTGGAGGCGGCAATGACACCATCAACGCCGGCGATGGCGGCGATACGATCAGCGGCGGCACGGGCAACGACACCATCCTTGCAGGCACCGGCAACGATACGATCATCTGGAATGCTGCGGGTGCAACGGATGGCTTCGACTTGGTCAACGGCGAGGCCGGTGGCACCGACACCTTTATCGTGAACGGAGCTGTCGGAACGGCCGAGACATTCCGCATCTATGAAAGGACAGCGGCCATAGCGGCGGGGGTTCCCGTGTCCGGAGCCACCACTGAGATCGTCATCACCCGCACAGTTGGGCAGACGACGACGGTTGTTGCGGAACTCGACAATATCGAGGAGATCAGCGTCAACGGGCTCAATACCACTGCCAACAACGGCAACAATCCGACACAGCCGGACGGTGGGGCGAGCGCTGGCGACGCCATCCAGGTGATCGGTAACTTCAACGGCACCAGCCTCAACTTCAGCACCATCACCATCGACGGCAACGCTGGTGACGATACGGTGGACATCTCCGCGCTCCAGTCGGCGCACCGGATCGTGTTCCGCTCGAATGGCGGCAAGGACACCATCGTGGGCACCCTGCGGGCTCAGGATGTGATCGAGCTGCCCCCGGGCAAGACACTCGCCGACTACACGGAAGAGACCGACAGCCAAGGCGTCACGACGCTGAGGAGCGCAGACCATCGGATCACCTACACGTGCTCCGAGCGCCCGATCGTCCGAGAGTGCACGGACGAAGAGCCTACAGTGGAAGAACCTCCGGTCGAGGAGCCACCGGTGGACCTGCCTCCGGTCGTGGTTCCGGGAGCTGAAGGGCCGGTTGATAAAGTCGAATGGGGCGGGCGCGGCCATGATCGGCTCTGGGGCCAGGACGGCAACGACCATCTCTACGGCAAGTCCGGTCATGACCGGCTCTGGGGCCAGGATGGCCACGACCGCCTTGATGGCGGAGACGGCCACGATCGGCTCTATGGCGGAGCGGGTCATGACGGGCTCTACGGCAAGTCAGGTCACGATCGGCTCGAGGGCGGTCACGGCAATGACCATCTCGATGGCGGCAGCGGCAATGATCGCCTCTATGGCGGCTCGGGTGATGACAAGCTCTACGGCGGCTCTGGCGATGACTGTCTCTTGGGCGGATCCGGCCACGACGTTCTGAAGGGCGGGTCTGGGCAGGACAAGCTCTCGGGCGGTTCCGGGCAGGACACGTTCGTCTTCCAGAAGGGCGGTGGTTCAGACACTGTCACGGACTTCCGCACCGGCCATGACCGGATCGATGCGAGAAGCCTGTCCGGGGTCGACAGCCTGTCCGATCTGCACGTGGTGCAAGTCGACGAGGACGTGATGATCGCCCGCGGCTCCGACATCCTCGTCCTGAAGGGCGTCACCGCATCCGATCTCGACAACAGCGACTTCATCTTCTGATGCGGTTGGTCTGAGATCGCGAGGGCCCCGCCGGGAGTGTCACCCCCAAATTCTCCCGGCGGGATCTCACGACATCCTGACACGAACTCCTTCAACTTTGAGGCGACCCGCCGCAAGGGCGCGAACATCCGAGGCCTTTCGATGACCAACCGGCTCAACAATCGTCTCAGTTTTTTGACCTCCGGCCGCGGAGCTTTCCTGGGCGTAGCCGTACTGAGCGGCCTGATCAACATCCTCTATCTGTCCGGTTCCCTTTACATGATGGAGGTCTATGACCGGGTTCTGCCCAGCCGCAGCATCCCGACTCTCGTGGGCCTCTCGGCCATCATCCTTGCCCTGTTCCTGTTCCAGGGGCTGTTCGACACGCTGCGCGGGCGCATCTTCGCTCGCCTCGGCGCCGCCGTCGACGAGGATCTGAGCCAGCGCATCTTCCGCTGCCAGGTGGCCGCCCCCCTGCGCGGGAAGGCCGACGGCGACGCTCAGCAGCCGCTGCGTGATCTCGACCAGATCCGGGCCTTCTTGGCCGGCGGAGGCCCCTCGGCTCTGTTCGATCTGCCGTGGATCCCGCTCTACCTTGTCATCTGCTTCGGCTTCCATCCCCTGCTCGGCTGGGTCACGGTGGGCGGCGCCTCGGTTCTCATCGTCATCACGATTCTCACCGATGCCCTGACCCGCAAAGCCTCCAGGGCCGCCGTCACCGCAGCCAGCCTGCGCAACGGCATCGGCGACGGCGCCCGCCGCAACGCGGAGGTCGTGCATGCCATGGGGATGGTGCCCCGGCTCGGGGCCCTGTGGGGCGACGCGAATGCGCAGTATCTTGCCTATCAGCAGAAAACCTCGGATGTCGCCGGCGGCTTCGGCGCGCTGTCGAAGGTGATGCGAATGACCCTGCAATCGGGTGTGCTCGGCGTTGGCGCCTATCTGGTGATCGACGGCCAGGCCACCGGCGGCATCATGATCGCCTCGTCGATCCTCGTCTCGCGCGCCCTGGCTCCCGTCGAGCTGGCCATTGCCAACTGGAAGGGCTTTGTCGCGGCGCGCCAGGGCTGGGCGCGCATCCAGGCCGTGCTCGCCGATGACCGTTCGGAACTGCGACCGCTCCAGCTTCCCGCCCCCAAGTCCATGCTGTCGATTGAGAATGCAGGCACCGGGGCTCCGGGAGGGCAGAGGTTCGCGATCCAGGACGTGGCGTTCCAGCTCAAGGCGGGAAGCGGATTGGGCATCATCGGCCCGAGCGCCTCCGGAAAGTCGTCTCTCGCCCGCATGATCGTCGGCGTCTGGCCCACCTGGCGCGGCAAGGTCCGCCTCGACGGCGCGGCGATCGAGCAATGGCTGCCGGAGGACCTCGGCCATCACATCGGCTATCTGCCGCAGGATGTCGAGCTGTTCGCCGGAACCGTCGCTCAGAACATCGCGCGCTTCGAACCCAATCCAACGTCGGAGGCCATCATCGCGGCGGCCAAGTCCGCCAACGTCCACGAGATGATCCTGCAGCTTCCGGACGGTTACGAAACGCAGGTCGGCGAGGCCGGGGCTGCTCTGTCCGGCGGGCAACGGCAACGCATCGCTCTGGCACGGGCGCTCTATGGCAATCCGTTCCTGGTGGTGCTCGACGAGCCGAACTCCAACCTCGACAGCGAGGGCGAGCAGGCGCTGACGGCCGCCATCATGAGCATCAGGGCGCGAGGCGGCATCGTCGTGGTGATCGCCCATCGCCCGAGTGCCCTTGCCGGGGTTGATCAGGTGCTCGTGATGAGCGAGGGCCGGGTGCAGAGCTTCGGTCCCAAGGATGAGGTGCTGAGCAAGGTTCTGCGGCCCGTGTCGGCCGCACCGCCTGCAGAGCCACGGATGCCCATTGTTACCCCGTTGAAAGTCGTCGAAGATCTGGGAGTTGCCTCATGAGCCCCGCGCAGCCTGCAAGCGCTCGCACGTCGATCCGTCGTCATACTTTGCTGGGCTTGTCATCCGCATTGCTCCTTGTGGGCGGCCTCGGCGGCTGGGCCGTGGTGACGGAGCTGTCCGGAGCGGTTGTCGCGCCCGGAGCGGTCGTGGTCGACAGTCACGTCAAGAAGGTTCAGCATCCGACCGGAGGCGTGGTGGGCGAGATCCTGGCCCGCGACGGGGATCGGGTCCGCTCTGGCGATGTGGTGATCCGGCTCGACGAGACGGTCGCCCGCGCCAATCTTGCCATGGTGTCGAAGAGCCTCGACGAACTGGCCACGCGGCAGAGCCGGCTGGAAGCGGAGCGCGACGGCTTGGACCGGGTCGCCGTTCCGGCGGCGCTGAAGAAGCGCCTGAACGA
Source organism: Microvirga sp. CF3016 (assembly GCF_036314085.1). Lineage (NCBI taxonomy): Bacteria > Pseudomonadati > Pseudomonadota > Alphaproteobacteria > Hyphomicrobiales > Methylobacteriaceae > Microvirga > Microvirga sp. CF3016. Next base: position 162,009 of record NZ_JAYGGM010000002.1, on the reverse strand, counting down.
GCCGGAGCTCGAGCGACTGGTGCTGGGAGAAGTTCGTCTGTTCGAGTCCCGCCGCGAGGCTCGGGACGGCCAGAAGGCGCAGCTCAAGGAACGGATCTCGCAGCTGCAGGAGCAGATCGACGGCCTGGATCTCCAAGCGGCGGCGAAGGCCGATGAAATCCAGCTCATCCAAAGCGAATTGACCGGCGTCGAACAGCTCTGGCGCAAGAACCTTGTTCCCATCACCCGGGTGACGGCGCTCAAGCGGGAGGAGACCCGCCTGCGCGGCGAGCGTGGGCAGCTCATCTCAAATGTCGCGCAGGCCAAGGGCCGGATCAGCGAGACGGCGCTGCAGATCCTGCAGATCGATCAGGATCTCAGGAGCGAGGTATCGAAGGAGCTGCGCGAGGTTCAGGCCAAGGTTGCGGAGCTTGTGGAAAGACGGGTTGCCGCCGAGGATCAGCTCAAGCGGATCGACATCAGAGCGCCGCAAGATGGGTTCGTGCATCAATCGATCGTGCACACGGTGGGTGGTGTGATCAATGCCGGGGAGCCCTTGATGATGATCGTGCCCGAGGCTGACGAGCTGTCGATCGAGGTGAAGGTGTCACCCCAGGACATCGATCAGCTGCAGCCTGGGCTCGATACGGTCCTTCGGCTCTCCGCCTTCAACCAGCGCACGACACCCGAGCTCAAGGGCCGGGTCAGCCTGATCGCGGCCGATCTGGTGACGGACCAGCGCTCGGGCATCCAATATTATCCGGTGCGCGTGGCCTTCGCCGACGGGGAGCGGGATCGCCTGGGTGCGCTCAAGCTGGTTCCGGGCATGCCCGTGGAGGGGTTCATCCAGACCGGCTACCGCACCGTCTTCTCCTACCTCACCAAACCCATCGCGGACAACATGGCAAAAGCCTTCCGGGAAGAATAGCTGTTGTGCGAACCGGAGCCGATCCTCCGGTCTGCCTGCCGCAACAGATCGTTGCCATGTAACTCTATCTCGGCAGATGCGTTCAGGGTCTCAATTTATGTGCGACGCGACAGCTTCTTCGCCACGTCGCGCCTCAGAATCCCGACCACCTCCAGATGCGGCGAGTGCTTGAACTGGTCGACCGGGATCACGCGTTCCAGGCGATAGCCGCCGGCCATCAGGATCCCGGCATCGCGAGCGAAGGTGGCGGCGTCGCAGGAGACGCTCACCACGAGCGGGACCTTCGACACGGCGAGCTGCTTCACCTGTGCCTCCGCGCCCGCGCGCGGCGGATCGAGCACCACGGCGTCGAAGGCGTTGAGCTCGGGCGTCAGGAGCGGCCGGCGGAAGAGATCGCGCGCTTCCGTCGTGACGCGACGCAAGCCCGGCGTAGCGCGTGCGGCCTTGTCGAGCGCCGTCATGGAGCCCTTGTCGAACTCCACCGCGTGGACGTCTGCCTTCTCGGCGAGGCGGAGCGCGAAGGGGCCCGCTCCGGCAAAGAGATCGGCGACACGCTTGGCCCGTGCGCAGGCCTCGGTGACGAAGCCGGCGAGCGTTTCCTCACCAAGCTTCGTCGCCTGCAGGAACGAGCCTGCGGGCGGAACGACGGCCGTGCGGCCCATCGCGATGGCGGGAGGACGCCGCTCGACGATCACGTCGCCGTGGATCGACAGGCGTGCGAGATCGAGGCTATCCGCAAGATCGATGAGGCGCAGACGGTCCTGATCCTTCAGGGGACCGTAGCCGCGCACATCCACGTCGAAACCGGTCTGCGTTGCGGTGATCTGGATGTCGAGCGGCTTGCGCGGCCCTTTCAGGTGCTCGCCGATGGCGCGGGCGATGGCGGGCGCCTGCTCCTTCAGGGCAGGTTCCGTGATGGGGCAGAACGCGATCTCGACGATCTGGTGGCTGCGTGGGGCCATGAAGCCCACATGCATGGCCCGGTCGGGAAAGCGCACGTGCAGCGTGACACGACGGCGTCCGTCGCCATGAGCGTCGATGAGCGCCTCGACCGGCGCCTCGATCCGCGCTTGGCGCAGGGTATGGACGAGCGTCTCCTGCTTCCAGGCCTGATAGAAGCCGTGCTTCATGTGCTGCGTCGCGCAGCCGCCGCATTCATCGAAATACGGGCAGAACGGCGCCTCGCGCTCGGGCGACGGAACATCGATGCTCACAAGGCGGGCATGTGATCCATCACGCTCGATGGTGACGGTCTCGCCCGGCAGCACTTTCGGCACGAAGACGGAACCGGACGACGTCTCCGCTACGCCGTCGGCTTTCGCGCCGAGGCGCTTGATGATGACCTGTTCAGCCAATGCGGGCTCCCAGCAAGAATTCACGATTGCCGTCTCCGCCCTCGATGGGCGAGGGAACGAGCCCGATCACCTTGAAGCCAAGCGACGTCACGAAGGATGAGAGGTCATCGCACACGGCGCGATGCACCGCCTCGTCGCGCACAATGCCCTTCTTCACATGATCGCGGCCGGCCTCGAATTGCGGCTTCACGAGAACGGCGAGCTCCGCGCTGGGCTTCAACAAGGCGACAGCGGGAGGCAGGACGAGTTTGAGCGAGATGAAGCTCACATCCGAAACGAGAAGGTCGGGCGCCTGCCGGATGAGATCCGCCGTCAGCGAGCGGGCATCCGTGCCCTCGAAATTCGTCACCCGCGCGTTGCCGACGATGGTGGGGTGGAGCTGGCCGTGGCCTACATCCACCGCATAGACATGGGCAGCGCCGCGTGTGAGCAGCACTTCCGTGAAGCCGCCCGTGGAGGCGCCGATGTCGAGGCAGATCCTGTCCCTCGGGTCGATGTGGAAGGCGTCGAGGGCGGCCGCCAGCTTCACGCCGCCGCGGGACACGTAAGGGTGCGGCTGCTCGGCCGTGATCACGGCCTCCTCGGGCACCGCATCGGATGCCTTGCGGATGACGAGGCCGTTCACGGTCACGAGGCCTGCCGCGATGGCCTCCTGCGCCCGGGCGCGGCTTGCGAAGAAGCCGCGCTCGACCAGGACCACATCGGCGCGCTTGCGGGTCATCGGGGCCTCGCATTCATCTGAATCACGATCCTTTTATGGGCAGGAACCAGGTTCGCCCTAGAACATCTTCCGTTCACAAGTCTTCAAAGGCCAACGGAGGTCCCATGCTCAGCCGTCGCCATCTTCTGACAGGTGCAACCCTGCTGGCCGCCAGCGCTGCCATTCCCCGCGCCTGGGCGCAAGCCCCGTCCGGACCCTTCAAGCTCGATCCCCTGCCTTATGCGCCGTCCAAGAACGAGCCGCATATCGATGCCCAGACGATGGAAATCCACCATGGCAGGCACCACGCGGCCTATGTCAACAACCTCAACGCGGCGCTCGCCCAGAACGCCGAGGCGGCCAAGATGCCGCTGCAGGACATGCTGGCGAACCTGAGCAAAGTCCCTGAATCGATCCGCACGGCCGTGCGCAACAACGGCGGCGGGCATGCCAACCACACCATGTTCTGGCAGATCATGGGCGGATCCGGTGGCGAGCCCTCGGGCGACCTGAAGGCGGCCATCGACCGGGACCTCGGCGGGTTCCAGAAGTTCCAGACCGATTTCAACACCGCAGGCGAGCGGCAGTTCGGCTCCGGCTGGGTCTTCGTGACGGTCACCCGGGACGGCAAGCTCGCCCTCGTGGCGAAGCCCAACCAGGACACGCCCCTCATGGACGGTCAGCGCGTCCTGATGGGCAACGACGTTTGGGAGCACGCCTATTACCTGAAATACCAGAACCGCCGGCCGGACTACCTCAAGGCCTGGTGGAACGTGCTCGACTGGAACAGGATCGGCGAGCGCTACGCTGCGGCGAAGGCGGGGTCACTGACGGTTTGACGGAACGACGGGCATGTCATCACCGGCCTTGTGCCGGTGATCTCGCTCGTGTGAAGCGCGGCGTTCTTCCGATCGGAATGGCCGGCACGAGGCCGGCCATGACGCGCGAAAAACTCTAAGCCCGCGCCTTGCGGGCCTCTTCCTGGCCCAGCGCCTCGAACACCTTGGTCACGATGCCGGCGGAATCGAGACCGGCCTTGGCATACATGCGCTCGGGCTTGTCCTGGTCCTGGTAGATGTCGGGCAGGACCATGGAGCGTACCTTGAGGCTGCCCCGGTCGAGCGCGCCCTTGTCGGCGAGAAGCTGCAGCACATACGAACCGAAGCCGCCGATGGAGCCTTCCTCGACGGTGACGAGCACCTCGTGGTCGCGAGCGAGCCGCAGGATCAGCTCCTCGTCGAGGGGCTTGGCGAAGCGGGCATCCGCCACCGTGGTGGAGAGCCCGCGCGCCTCCAGCTCCTCGGCGGCCCTCAGGGCTTCCGCCAGGCGGGTGCCGAGGGACAGGAGGGCGATGCGGCTGCCTTCCTTGACAATCCGGCCCTTGCCGATGGACAGCGGAACGCCGGCTTCAGGCATGTCGACGCCCACGCCCTCACCACGCGGATAGCGGAAGGCGATGGGACCGGAATCGTAGGACGCGGCGGTTGCGACCATGTGGACCAGCTCCGCCTCGTCGGCGGCCGCCATCACCACCATGTTGGGTAGGCAGCCGAGATAGGTCACGTCGAAGGAGCCCGCATGGGTCGGGCCGTCGGCGCCCACGAGGCCGGCGCGGTCGAGGGCGAAGCGCACGGGCAGGTTCTGGATCGCCACGTCGTGCACCACCTGGTCGTAGGCGCGCTGCAGGAAGGTGGAATAGATCGCGCAGAACGGCTTGTAGCCCTCCGTGGCCATGCCGGCCGCGAAAGTCACCGCGTGTTGCTCGGCGATGCCCACATCGAAGGTGCGGGTGGGGAATTCCTTACCGAACAGGTCGATTCCGGTGCCTGACGGCATGGCGGCCGTGACGGCGACGATCTTGTCGTCCTTTTGCGCCTCCCTGATCAGGCTCTCGCCGAACACCTTGGTGTAGGAGGGGGCGTTTGCCTTGGCCTTGGTCTGGGCACCCGTCACCACGTCGAAGGTGACCACGCCGTGATACTTGTCGGCCGCAGCTTCGGCGGGCGCATAGCCCTTGCCCTTTTTGGTGACCACGTGAACCAGGATCGGACCGGTCTCGGTGTCGCGAACATTCTTCAGGATCGGCAGCAGGTGGTCGAGATTGTGCCCGTCGATGGGACCGACATAGTAGAAGCCGAGCTCCTCGAACATGGTGCCGCCGGTCCAGAAGCCGCGGGCGAACTCCTCGGCACGCTGGGCCTTCTCGTAGATGAATTTCGGCAGCTTCTTCGCCAGCTGCTTGGCCGTCTCGCGGATGCCCCGATAGGTGCCGCCGGAGACGAGGCGTGCCAGATAGGACGACATGGCGCCGGTGGGCGGGGCGATCGACATGTCGTTGTCGTTGAGGATGACGATCAGGCGCGAATGCATGGCGCCGGCATTGTTCATGGCCTCGTACGCCATGCCGGCCGACATGGCCCCGTCGCCGATCACGGCGATCACGTTGTTCGTCCTGCCGTCCAGGTCCCGCGCCACGGCCATGCCGAGCCCGGCCGAGATCGACGTGGACGAGTGCGCTGCGCCGAAGGGATCGTACTGGCTTTCCGAACGCTTGGTGAAGCCGGACAGCCCATCCGCCTGGCGAAGGGTCCGGATCCGGTCCCGGCGGCCGGTGAGGATCTTGTGCGGATAGGCCTGGTGGCCCACGTCCCAGATCAGCCGGTCGCGGGGGGTGTCGAACACGTAATGGAGCGCCACCGTCAGCTCGACCACGCCGAGGCCCGCCCCGAGATGTCCGCCCGTGACGGACACCGCGCTGATTGTCTCGGTCCGCAGCTCGTCCGCCACCTGCCGGAGCTGGTTTTCGGGCAATTGACGCAGATCGTCCGGGGTCTTGATGGTGTCGAGGAGAGGTGTGGACAACGTTGTTCTCGCCAAGCTTCAGCCGGAGGCTATCTCATGGAGATAAGGTCGGGGACAGCCTGGGTCAAACAAGAACCCCATGGCTGTCCTGGCCAGCTTGACTATTCCGCCACATCCAGCGGAGCCGTGCCGGAAGCTGCGCCGTCGGGGCCGATGGTGATCTTCTCGATGCGGGCTTCGGCCTTCTTGAGGAGCTGCTCGCAATGCTTCTTCAGGGCCTCGCCGCGCTCATAGATGGCAATCGAATCCTCCAGGGGCACGTCGCCGCGCTCGAGGCGGCGGACGATGTCCTCCAGCTCGGCTAGGGCCTTTTCGAAGGGGAGGGTCTTGATGGAGGCGGTGTCGGTCATGGGTTATCCGTGTCTGTCCTTGCGCATCTCACGATGGAATTGCGGCATCGCTTGGTCGGCGCGCGAGGAGTCTCTGATAGACGAGACCGATGCCGATGAGAACAAGCCCGAGCCCGATAAATGACAATGCCCGCATGACGCCCTCCAGATTGGCGAGGTCGACGATGAAGACCTTGAGGACCGCCAGCACAAGATAGACCGCCGAGACCAGCCGGGCGACGCGGCTGTTGAAGACGAAGCCGAGGCCGAGCAGGAGAATGCCGATGACGAGCAGGGCCAGAGAATAGCTCCATTGCTCGCCCTGGGTGAACCCCTGCCAAAGCGCGAGCTGCGGACCCGCGGCGATCCGGCGGATCGCCAGGCCCACATAGGCCGTGAACAGGAGCAGGCTCAGGACGGCCGAGGACAGGCTGTAGAGGCGCGGCCGAGCGTGCCGTTCGAGGAGGGCCAGTCCGGCGGCGAGGATCGCCGGCAGCAGATAGGCCGGGATCAGGGCGTTGAAGAGCGGCCCGCCGAGGATCTCCTCTTCGGTCAGCAGGGGATTGGCGACGAGAAGGAGCCCGCCCGCGCAGAGGAGGAGGGAGAGGGTTTTGATGATCAGCGAGCCCCAGCGATAGACCGGATCGGACTGCCTGATGTCCAGGCGCGTGAGGACGATCGCGAAGACGAGGCCTTCTGTCGCAACGAGCCCGATCTCCAGAAGGTCCGTTGTGGCTGCCAGGGGATCCCCGGAGCGCAGCGCGTGACGGATCTCGAAGAAGACCAAGAAGGCCGTAAAGGCGATGCCGAGGCTCTCCGTCAGCCGCACGGTCCAGTCGCGGCCCGTGCGCTGGAGAAGGCGGCTCGCGGCCAGGAAGGCGAGGGCCGGAACCCCGTAGCCCCAGAGGAGCCAGTTGACCAAGACCGGACCGGGATCGCCGCCCACGATGGTCGGATCCCAGATCAGCCTCCCGAGGATGATCAACCCGATGGCGCCGACCGCGTAGCGCAGGGCAGGAATGGCGATCCTGTCCGCCACCCAGGCCGTGCCCAGAGCCGTCAGGGCGAAGGCGACGGTGAGCATGCCCTTGTCGAGCGCGAAGGTCAGGCCGAGCGCCAAAGCTGCGAGAGCCGCCGAGACGGCCGCACCGAGAGTCAGGCGGATCGAGCCCTCCTGTCCGGAGGCTTGCCGGTTCAGCCAACCGGCTGCGGCGATGAAGGCCAGGGCCAGCCCGCCTGCGACGAGGGCGAAGGACAGGCTCCGCTCGAACTCCGCTACCCGCCAATAGGCGGCGATGAGCGCGAGCAGCGGGCCGACGGCGGCCGTGCCCGCGTACCAGGCCGTCGCAGGCAGGCTCGGATGAGGAGAGCGTACGGCCCGGAGCAGGCCGGCGCCGGCAATGATCGCCGGCAGCAGAAGAGCGAGGCCGAGATATGTCCCGACGGCGTGGGGCCTTACGGCGAAAGCATCGCCGCTCTGGTAGAAGAGGCTCTCGGGCGCGGCGCCGATATCGAACGCGATAGGCCAGACGAGAAGGGCGCCGGCGACCGTGAGGGCTGCCCAGGCGGTCGCCGGAGCGGCCGGCGGGAAGCGGATGCCCGACGCGAGCAGCACGAGCGCCATGGCGGCCACGAAGATCGGGCGGCCATCCCCGGCGATGACCGACCCGGAAATGGCGATTCCGGCCAGGGCGAAGGCGAGAAGTATCCCGCTGGCGGGCCAATCGATCTTGGCCTCGGCTTCCGGCGCATGGCGGTAGGGGAGAGCCACCAGGAACAGGGCGACTAGCCCGGTCTGGACCACCAGATGCACCATGGCCGGCAGGGCATCGTTCCCGTCGATGATGAAGATAAGGAACGTCCAGGCGAGCACCCCGATGGGCGCGGCAAGCGCCAGCCAGCGCCAGAGGCGCAGGCGGGCGACCCCATAGGCCGGCAGCACCACGAAGGCGAGATAGATCACGAGTGCCCAGGGCTGGGGCTCGTCCGACGAAACCAGAAGCGGGCTTCCGATGGCGCCGAGCAGCCCCAGGGCCGCGAGGATCGGGCCGTGCAGGGTCGCGGCGATCATGGTCAGGACCGCCACGAGCCCCAGGAGTACGAAGGTGGTTCCAGGTCCGATCAGGCCATAGAGCGCATAAGCCGCATAGGCCGAGGCGAAGGCCGTGCAGGTGCCTGCCGCCGTGAGAATGGCCGGCACGTTGGCGGCCGACAGAGCCGGCAGCCGGATTCGGTTCTCCCGCCGCATCCACTCGCCGGCGCCGATGAGAGCGAGCGCAAAGAGAAGGCCGAGCGTGATGCGGGTCCCTGGGCTGAGCAGGTTCTGCTCGATCGAATAACGCACGAGAAAGATGCCGCCGAGCGCGAGGGCGACGCCCCCGACCCAGACCGCCCAACGGGCGCCGAGTTTCTCCTCGAAATCCCGCGTCTTTGCGGCGGGCTGCTGCGGCGCCGCGGCCGGAATGGCAGGAACGGGTGCGGTCGCCGGGGCAGGCCCCAGTGCCGGTGCGAGTTCCGGCTCCGGCTCGACGGGCTGCTCGACGGGTGCTTCCGGGAGCGGGGCGCGATCCGTGGACGGTGCCGGCCGGCCCGCCTGTGCCTTGATCAGGCGCAGCTCGCCTTCGAGCGCGGCGATGTGCTGTTGGAGAATGGCGAGCTTGCTGCGCGCGTTGAGACCGAGGACCAGTCCGGCGATGGCGCAGACCGGAATGCTGAGGACCAGCAGAGCAAGCAGGACCATGTCGTCCAAGGGGAGGCCTCCGATCGTGCATTAGCGCGGCGGCCGTCCCGGGCGGAATCGGCTATCGGCAGCTAAGCTGTAACATAAAGGGTGTGCCCTCCATAGCCTCGGCGCCTCGGCCGATTCCGCGGATGGCGTCGACCATCCGGCCCCGGCGGCCGAGGCGATCGTCCGCCAGGGAGATGAAGCGCGCGTTCGGGGTGGCGCTGGGGGATGCCTGCCGGAGAGCCTGGGCGATTTCGGTTTCGTCCCGTTCCGGCGCGAGGGCGCAGGCCGCGATATAGGCCGCCGCGGTGGAGCGGCTGATGCCGGCCCAGCAATGGAGGACCAGGGGGCTGTCCCGGCCCCAGGCATGGACGAATGCGAGAAGCTTCTCGATGTGCTCCGCGGCCGGCAGGACATAGCCCTCCAGGGGCTCCACGATGTCGCTGACGCCGATGAACAGGTGGCGCTCGGCGGCGATCGTATCCGGGCGCCGGACCTCGGCGCCGGCTCCCATGAGGCTCACCACATGGCTGGCGCGGGTCACGGCCACGGTGTCGTGCAGGCGGGAGAGGGGGCAGACGTGCAGGGTGGGCATCGGTCCAGGTCTCAGGAGTCGCGGGCAGGCTTACACGATTCGCGCCGCTTCATGAGGACGCGGTCATGGCTCCCGTCACCTTCTCCCGATACCGGTCCTCGGCCTGCCCCACGGGCCACGGCTCGAGAAGACCCAGCACGGCCCGCGGCAGGGGCTCGGGGCGGCCGAAGAACTTGATCGCCTCCTCGCGGGAAAAGCCCGCGAGATGGGTCGCTTCCAGGAAGGCCGCCTGGCGGTCCGCCTGCTTGATGAAGCGCTTGAGCGCCGCAGCCGGCTGGGCGGGCAGGCCGAAATGCAGATGGATCGCTCCGAGCAGGCCCGCCTCGATGGCCTTGTAGGCATCGCCGATCACGGCCTTGAAGGGCGAGATGATGTCGCCGATCACGTATTCAGGCGCATCGTGCAGCAGCACCGCGAGGCGCCACTCGCGCGGCATTTCCGGGTTCGTGTGGCTCGCGATGGCCTCCACGAGCAGGCTGTGCTGCGCCACGGAGAAGATGTGCCCGCCGACCGTCTGCCCGTTCCAGCGGGCGACGCGGGCGAGCCCGTGGGCGATGTCGTCGAGCTCGACGTCGAGCGGCGAGGGATCAAGCAGGTTGAGGCGGCGGCCGGAGAGCATCCGCTGCCAGACGCGGGGTTCCTTCGGCATCAGAGCGTCTCGGCGAGGGCTGCGCATTCCGCGTGGCGATAGCAGCCGGTCAGGTGGTCGTTCGTCATGCCCACCGCCTGCATGAAGGCATAAACGATGGTAGGGCCGACGAAGTTGAAGCCTTCCTTCTTCAGGGCCTTCGAGATCCTGCGCGAGACCTCCGTCTCGGTGGGCACGTCTTTTCGGGTCTGCGCGTTGGTCTGGACCGGCCGCCCGTCGACGAAATCCCACAGGAACCGCGAGAAGCCGCCGCGTTCCTGGATCACGAGCCAGGCGCGGGCCCCGGCAATCGTCGCCTCGATCTTGGCGCGGTTGCGCACGATGCCGGTGTCGAGCATCAGCGCCTCGACCTGCGCCTGGTCGAAACGGGCGATCACCGCAGGGTCGAACCCGGCGAAGGCGCGGCGAAAGTTCTCGCGCTTGCGCAGGATCGTGATCCAGGACAGGCCGGCCTGAAAGCCGTCGAGAATCAGCTTCTCGAACAGGGCGCGGTCGTCGAATTCCGGCACGCCCCATTCGGTGTCGTGATACGCGACATAGAAGGGATCGGTGCCGGGCCACCAGCAGCGGGTCTTGTGGTCGGGATGCAGGATCAGTCCGTCGGTCATGGGACGTGTGTAGCGGGCCTGCCGGCAAACGGGAAGACGGGCAGCCGGTCAATCCGCTCAGGAGGACGACAGCGGCTTGCGGTAATACACGACCCGCTCCGTTTCCTCGAAGCCGAGGGCCTGATGCATCTCCTGCGAGCCGGTGTTCTCGAGAAGAACGTCCGATGCGAATTCACAGCATCCGAGACGCCTCGCCCAAGCCTCGACGGCGCGGCACAGCATGCGGGCGAGCCCCCGGTTGCGGTACTCGGGCTCCACGTAAATTCCTTCGAGGAAGGCCACCGGGGACGTGCTGCAGCCGTTCACGTAGTCATAACGCAGGGCTGCCTCGGCGAAGCCGGCAGCCGTGCCGTCGGGCAGGCGCACGAGGAAGGCGGCGGCCTTCCTCTGCTCCCAGAGCATGGCCTGCGCTTCGGAGAGGTGGTCCTGCACCGGGGCCTCCGGCCAGAGGGCGTGACGCAGGACGGCCCATTCCTCCAGGGACTGGAGGGTGCAAGTCTCGATCCTAGGGCCGTTTTCGTCATTCACGGGGCACGGTTCCGCGCGCATCGACCAGCTCCGCCATTCGGTGCGAGGAATCGTCCTGGGACAGCCGCAGGCCTGCCGAGACGCCGAGGCGATCGGACTCGGGACGATTCTGGCTCACCTTCCACTTGCCCTCGATCCGGGTGATCTCGATTTCCACGCCGACGATTCCCTTGAGCTGTGCGGCCACGAAGGAGGCCGGCGCATCGCCCACGGCCCAGGGCTCCGCCCGTGGGGCCTCCTGGAGGTCCGTCATGGCGGTGATCTGCTGCCGCAGCCAGTCCGGATCGTCTTTGACCTTCAGGAGCCCGTGGGCCTGGACGATGGCGTAGTTCCAGGTCGGCACGACCTTTCCGTGCTCGCGCTTCGCCGCATACCAGGACGGGGTGATGTAGGTCTCGGGCCCCTGGAAGACCACGAGGGCCTCCTGCTCGGAATCGACATTCCGCCACTGGGCATTGGCGCGGGAGAGATGGGCCTTGAGGGTTCCGAGCGCCGACGCCGAGGCGTCCAGCACGAAGGGAATGGGATTGGCCTCGATTCCTGCGCTGCCGAACGTCACCAGCAGGCCGAGCGGATGGGCCCTGATGAGAGCGTGTTGGACCGCGAGATCGTCCTCGCGGAAGTGCGGCGGCTGGTACATGGCATTCCCGATCGAGCAGACCGGGGATGCTAGCGCTTCACGAGGGTTCGGACCAATCAAAAATCCCGATGCCCTCCATCACGCCAGGCGATGGACGTCAGGACCCGGTCCGGAGCAAGCGCAGCTTGTCGGCCAGTTCCGTCCAGCGATAGGGCTTGCTGATGAAGGAGACGCCCGCGCTCAGCCCGTCGGAGGGCAGGGCCGACATGGGATAGCCCGAGGCGAGCAGGATCTTGAGATTGGGCCGCATCTCGCTGGCCCTTCTCGACAGCTCGACCCCATTCATGCCGTTGGGCATGATCACGTCGCTGAACAGGACATCGATCGACGGATTGCCGTCGAGGACCTTGAGTGCCTCGTTGGCATCGGTCGCCGTCACGACGTCATAGCCCAGACTGTCGAAGATATCGCTCGCGACTTCCAGAACGGCCGGCTCGTCTTCGACGATCAGCACGGTTCCTGCGCTGTCCCGGGCCGGACGTTCCATCTCGGTCTCTTCTTCAGATACATGGTCTCCGTTCTCCTGGGCCGGCAGCAGCATGGTGACCCTGGTACCCTGGCCGGGAGTGCTTTCAACCTTGATCGTCCCGCCCGACTGGGTCACGAAACCGTAGACTTGGCTCAGTCCCAGGCCCGTGCCTTTGCCGATCTCCTTGGTGGTGAAGAATGGCTCGAAGACCCGATTGACGATGTCGGGCGTCATGCCGAAGCCGGTGTCCTGCACAACGATAGAGACATACTGGCCCGGCTGCAGGGTCGTTGCCGCAGCATCATGATCATCCAGAACGACGTTTCCCGTGACGATCTTGAGGGAGCCGCCATCCGGCATCGCATCGCGCGCGTTGACGACGAGGTTGAGCAGCGCCGATTCGAATTGCGGCGCATCGACCGAGATCCACCGAATCCGCGGCGCCAGCGAAAGCTGCAGCCTGATCATCTCGCCGCAGGCCCGGCGCAGAACCGCCTCGAACCCTTCGATGAGCGTATTGGGATTGTGAGCATTGGGCTGCAGGGGCTGACGGCGCGAGAAGGCGAGGAGTTGCTGCGTGAGCTTGGCCCCACGCTCGGCGGCGCGCTGCGCGCTCTCGATCAGCTTGATGTCACGGGGATCGCGCGCATTGCGCGTCAGGAGATCGAGATTGTTGACGATGATCGTCAGCAGATTGTTAAAGTCGTGCGCGACGCCGCCGGTGAGCTGGCCGACCGCCTCCATCTTCTGCGCCTGGAAGAGAGCCGCCTGGGTCTCTTCGAGCGCCTCCTGAGCCTTTCGGCGCTCGGTGATGTCGCGGGTGATCTTGGCGTAGCCGATCAGCTCGCCCTGATCGTTGCGGATGGGATCGATGACGACACTCGCCCAGAAGCGGGTTCCGTCCTTGCGCAAGCGCCAGCCTTCCGCCTCGAACTTGCCCTCCCGCGCGGCCGTTTCCAGCGCACGCCGCGGCAGTTCCGTCGCCAGATCCTCGTCGGTGTAGAATTGGGAGAAATGCTTGCCGAGGATTTCGCTTTCCGCATAGCCCTTGATGCGCTGGGCTCCGGCATTCCAGTTCGTCACGTGGCCCTGTGGGTCGAGCATGTAGATGGCATAGTCCGTCACGCCCTGGACCAGCAGGCGGAACCGCTCCTCGCTTTCCTTGAGGGCCTCCTGAGCCTTCTTCCGCTCGGTAAGATCGCGGGTGATCTTGGCAAAGCCGATCAGGTCGCCGCGAGGGCTGCGGATGGGATCGATGACCACATGGGCCCAGAAGCGGGTGCCGTCCTTGCGCACGCGCCAGCCTTCCGCCTCGAACTTGCCCTCCCGCGCGGCCGTCTCCAGCACGCGCCGCGGCAACTCCGTTGCGCGATCCTCTTCGGTGTAGAATCGCGAGAAATGCTCGCCGATGATCTCACTTTCCGTATAGCCCTTGAAGCGCTGGGCGCCGGGATTCCAGCTCGCCACGATCCCGGTCGGATCGAGCATGTAGATGGCATAATCGGTGACCGCGTCGACGAGGAGCTGAAAGCGTCCTTCTTGCGACGGTTTCGTATCCCCTGGCACTGCATTCATCCAGAAATTCCCCAGCAGGGCCGTCTGTGCGTTTCTTCGGCACATGGCTGGGCCCAGTTGCATATAACCCCTGCGGGGTTCCCGCGGTTCCTCGATCCTGGCTGGAACTTAAGAGGGAACGTCCACATCCCCCGGGAACGGAAAGCGGATCCAGGAGGGCTTTTCGAGCCGCACCGGGATGCCGCCGGCCCGGATGGTCTCGCCGGCTTGAAGCGCATCGGCCGCCCGGTCGAGGCGGATCATCAGCAACCCGCGGCCCTGCGCGCCGGTCCCGGTTGTCCCCAAAGCCTTCTGCCCGGCCGTGACCTCGACGCCCACTTCCGCCGCGAACCCGCCTTCGTATAGGGCCGGCACGATGCGAGTCCTGGCCGTGCCCCGATGCTGCATGCGCGAGACGACCTCCTGGCCGACATAGCAGCCCTTGTCGAAATCGACGCCGTTGAGCTGGTCCATCAGCGCCTCGTGCGGGAACGCGTCCCCGAACAGGAAGTCGCGGCCGCCCTCCGGCACGCCGAGCGCGATGCGATGCGCGTGATAGGCCTCGGGCGGGTCCCGGCCGAACTCCGCCGCATCCTGGGCGGCCACGATGGCACGCCAGCCGAGATCCGGCAGGCGCGGGTCCTCGACCACGAGACCGGCCTCGTCGTCCGGTTTCGGCTCAACCCACCCGGCCACGAGGTTCAGCGAATCCGAGAGATCCTCGATCGCCACCTTCGCCCGCAGCTTGTAGAAGCCGAGCCGCTTGGCGAGATCGGGAGCAAAGACCTTGAGCACATCGAGGTAATAGCCCCCGCCGATCTCCTCAGGGGCCTGGAAGACCAAGAAGTCGAACAGAATCTTGCCCTGGGGCGTCAAAAGGGCGCCGAGGCGCGCGGTGTGCGCTGACACACGGTCCAGATCGCAGGTGATGAGGTTGTCGAGAAAACTCTTGGCGTCCTCGCCCGAAACCCTTACCACGCCCCGGTCGGCCAGATGGACTGACGGCATGTGCCCGCTCCCCTTATCCGAATACAAGCGTGACATATGCCCGTTCCGCAGCGGCCTCAAGGGATGAGATTGCCATGCCCCAGACCTTCGACCTGATCCTCAAAGGCGGCATCGTCGTGAACCACGATGGGCGCGTGGAGCGCGACATCGGGGTGCGCGCCGGCCGCATCGCCGCCATCGGCGACCTGTCGCAGGCCTCCGCAGCCAGAGAGATCGATTGCCGTGGCCTCCACATCCTGCCGGGCGTGATCGACACCCAGGTGCATTTCCGCGAGCCAGGCCTCGACCACAAGGAAGATCTCGAATCGGGCTCCCGCGCGGCCGTCATGGGCGGCGTCACGGCGGTGTTCGAGATGCCCAACACCGATCCGCAGACCACGACGCCGGAAGCCCTCGCCGACAAGGTGCGGCGCGGCCATCACCGCATGCATTGCGATTTCGCCTTCTGGGTCGGCGGCACGCATGAGAATGCGGCCGACGTGCCGGAGCTGGAGCGCCTGCCGGGGGCGGCCGGCATCAAGGTGTTCATGGGCTCGTCCACCGGCTCGCTCCTCGTCGAGGACGACGAGGGCATCGCCCAGATCCTGCGCCGCACGCGCCGCCGCGCCGCGTTCCATTCCGAGGACGAGGCAATGCTGCGCGAGCGGAAGGGCCTGCGGGTCGAGGGCGACCCGCGCTCCCATCCCGTCTGGCGCTCGGCGGAAGTCGCCTTGACCTGTACGCAGCGTCTCGTGCGCATCGCGCGGAACACGGGCGCGCGCATCCATGTGCTGCACATCACGACCGCCGAGGAAATGGCGCTGCTGAAGGATCACAAGGACCTCGTCACGGTGGAGGTCACGCCGCATCACCTGACGCTGTCAGGGCCGGAAGATTACGAGCGGCTCGGCACATATATCCAGATGAACCCGCCCGTGCGCGACGAACTCCACCGCGCCGCGCTCTGGCAAGGCCTCGACGAGGGCATCGCCGATATTCTCGGCTCCGACCACGCGCCGCACACGCGGGAGGAGAAGGACAAGACCTATCCCAACACACCTTCCGGCATGACCGGAGTGCAGACGCTCGTGCCCGTCATGCTCGACCATGTGAATGCGAGCAGGCTCACCCTGGAACGCTTCGTCGACATGACGAGCGCCGGCCCGAAGCGCCTCTTCGGCATTGCCAACAAGGGCCGCATCGCGGTGGGCTACGACGCGGACTTCACCGTGGTCGATTTGAAGCGCACCGAGACCATCACCAACGCCTGGATCGCCTCGAAGTCGCAGTGGACACCCTATGACGGCAAGAAGGTCACCGGTTGGCCCATCGGCACGGTCGTGCGCGGCAACCTGGTGATGTGGGACGGCTCGCTCGAGACGCCGTCCAAAGGAGAGGTGGTGCGGTTCGAGGAGACGATGCGTTCAGAGTGAGCCGCATCTCGTCGTGCAGGTCACTACTTCACCCAAGCCATGTTCTGAAGCACGACGCGATAGCCGTCCGGATCTTCAAAGGTCACGCCTTGGCGATCCCAATAGGGGTTGAAAGACGAAACCGGCGAATATCCGTTGTCCCGCATGCGTTGAACGGCGGCTTCCCACTCCGCATGATCCGGCAGATAGAACACGAGCAGATTGTCCTGCGTGGGAGCCCGCCCTGCGGGATGATCAGGGTGAGACGTGAATTCCAGATGCCAGGGAGCCTGAGGATGGCCGAACATCCGGCCATCGAACCCATCGTGATTGTTAAAAGCCGCGATAATCTCGAACCCGAGACCGTCCCGATAGAAGCGGACGATGTCATCGAGACGATCCGTCGGCCGCGCAACCCGCAGTGTGACGCCCTTCTTCATATGAAAGGCACAGCCCTCAATGCTTCAGCGCACCCACCATGGAGAATGCGCCGCTGCGGATCTTGTCGACGAGGGTGGATGCATATTCCGCAACGGCATCTTCGCCATAGGTAGCGACGAGTTCGGTGAAAGCCGCGAAGAGGGCCGCCTGCGCCATGCAATCGCCGTCGAGCCCGTCGAGCTCGGCCTCGGCGAAGGCCTCGGTCACATAGCTCAAGGCCGCCTGCTTGATGGCGCTGAGTTCGGGCAGCTCGTCGAGAGGGACGTCGTTGTCGTTCATGATCCAAGCCCCTTTGAAGGGGCGGCGCGCGAGTTCGGTTGAATCGTTTCTAGACGTCGCGCCGACCCGCCGCCAGCATCACCTTGCAAGGAGGTTAACGCGAGAGGGGGCGGGTCGAAAAATGTGGATAAGAGGCATCCCTGCAACACCCGACTCGCACCGCAGCCACACCCTCCGCGTCATCACCGGACTTGTGCCGGTGATCTCGACACGAAGAGCGTCGCGCCTCAACAAATCGAGATGGTCGGCACGAGCCCGGCCATGACGTCCAGAGGATATTCTCAAGGAGCTTGCTTTTTGCCGCAGCATCACCCGCCGTAGCGCCCTGTGATGTTGCGGGCGAGCTGCTCGCCCTCGGCCAGGAAGCGGACGGACGCCTCCTGGGCGGAGGGGGTGCAGACCCGGTAGGTGAGGGCATAGGCCTGGTAGCCCTTGTTGTAGGCGCCGGCGAGGCGCTCGCGCCGGCCGGGTGTGGTCCCTTCCGCCTCGAGCAGGACCTGCATGCGTTGCGCCCATTCCCTTCCGTCGGGCGCGCTGCAGAGGGGGCGCAGCAGGGCAAGCGACCCCATGATCTCGGCAAGCCGCAGCAATTCCTTCTCGTAGGGCGCGGGCGGCGGCTCGACCGCCGGAGCGGGCTCTGCCTGCTGCTGCTGCGGCGGCGGCTGACCCGCCGCCGGTCTCTGCGATTGCGGCTGCTGGGGCCGGCGCTGCTGTTGCGGCGGCTGCTGCGGCCGAAATTGCGGCTGGGGCTGGGGCAAAGGCCTGTATTGCTGCTGCGGGACGGGTTGTCCCGGCTGCGGCCGGGGCGGAACGCCGAACAACCGCTCGAAGAAGCCCTGGGCCGCCACGGGTTGAGGCAAAGCGAGCACAAGGGCCGGAAGGACGAGAAGCAGGCGCGTGCGCTTCATGGCTCTGCGTCCCGACGGGCGAGCCTGAAAGCCTGTTCCAGAATCCCGGTGAGCCCTGCCGTCATCGGCAGATCGGCGATGTCCCGTTCCGTGACCCAACGGATTTCCTTTGCTTCCGGACCTGTCTGGGGTTCGCCCGAAACCCAGCGGGCGGCATGGGCGGCGATGACGACGTGATGCTTTATATGGCCTTTCTCGTCCCTTTCAATGAATTCTACGGGGGCGATCAGGCCAATGAGCCTGGCCTCAACCCCGACCTCCTCACGAAGTTCCCGAAGCGCGGCCTCGCCCAGGGTCTCGCCGGTCTCCACGAGGCCGCCGGGCAGGGAGAACAGCCCCTCGCTCGGCGGCTTGCCGCGGGCGGCGAGCAGGATGCGACCGTCCCTGATCACCGCCACCGAGGCGGTGAGGATCGGACGGGAGGGGTAGAGCCGGTCGCTGGTCATGGGAGCGCTGTCCGGGTCGGTGGTTCGTCCGCGGCCACATAGCGGGCGCGGGGCCGGATGAGGGCCGCCTGGCTGCGCTGCTCGATGGCATGGGCGAGCCATCCGGCCGTGCGTCCGATGGCAAAGACCGTAAAGGCAGCCCCGACCGGCAGTCCATAGGCCCGCTCCATCATGACGAGAGCCACATCGACGCTGGGGCCGCCGGAGGCGTTGGCGATCGCCTTCAGGGTTGTGGCGTCCGAGGCCAGCAGCGGCAGGTTTTCCAGAAGGGCCCGGGCGCGCGGGTCGCCGTCCGGATAAAGCCGGTGCCGGAAGCCCGGTGATGGCGCCTGTCCAGGAGCGTCCAGGAAGGCCCTGACCCGCTCCGTCATTCCTCCGTGATAGGGGCCGCTCAGGGCTACCAGACCGGCGATCACGGCGTTTCGCAGGGAAGCGCCGGTCGAAGCCGTGACGCGGACGGCGAAAGCCGAGGAGCTGAGCTCGTGGTCGGCGCACAGGACGAGGGCGCGCCGGATCGCGTCGGTTGCCTGCGAAGGCGCCTTCCAGGCATGGGCGAGGTGCTCATGCAGCCGCTCGATGCCCGGATCGATGCCGGTGGCAGCGGCGGCCATCAGGCGCAGGATCGCGGCCACCTCCGCCGCCCGGGCTTCCCTGCGCGCCGGTTCCGCGAGAAGGCGGACGGCCTGCGCGACGAACCGGTGGGGGCCGACGGCCGGTCCCGGCAGAGGGGCAGGGATTCGGGAAGGACTGTTGAAGGGATCCTCGATGAGGCCGCTGACCAGAATTCGTGTCGTCTCCTCAAGGGTGGCGGTGCGGGACAGGGCGATGGCGTCCTGCCCGCGATAGAAGAGGCCTCCGTCCTTGATCTGCGTGATACTGGTCTCCAGCACCGGCAGCCCCCAGTCGAGGGCCGTCGCGGCCGCGACGGCGGGACGGCGGAAGCGCGCCTTGCGCTCGACCAGGGTCTCCACATCCTCAACCGCATAGAGCCGCTGCCGCGGATCGTGCGGCGAGGAGAACGAGCGGATCAGGCCCCGGCTCACATAGGCATAGAGGCTCGCCCGGCTGATGCCGAGACGGGACGAAGCCTCGTCGGCGGATGCGAGATCGAGGGATTCCATGCTCATATGTTGATATGTTGATTCAAGATTGACGGTTCGGCAAGGCCGGCGTGAAGCTCCGTCCAGCACAGGAGAAGCGCATGACGATCGGACTGGACGACGTGGTGGCGGCCGAGACGGCCCTGAGCCATGTGGACGGAGAGGCGGGCCGCCTGATCATCGGCGGGCACGATCTGGAGGAACTCGCCGGTTGCGTCGCCTTCGAGGACGTGGTGGCGATGCTTTGGAGCGGCCTCGTGCCGGACATGTCGGCCGATCCCAAGGCATCCCTCGGCAGGGCTCGGGAGAGAGCGTACGCCCACTTGGCTCCGCTTGCGCCCCGGCTCGCAGGGCTGACGCCCGTCGAGGGCATGCGATTGCTCCTATCGAGTCTTCCCGACGCGGAGGAGGACCTTCCTGCCCTGGCGGCCGGTGCCTCCGGCGTTGCGGCAGCCATGGCCGTGCGGGGCGCGCGGGGCCACGCGCCGGTGGAGCCCGACGCCTCCGCGGGCCATGCCGCCGACATCCTGCGCATGATGCGGAACACACCCGTGGCGGCGGATGAGGCCAAGGCCCTCGACACCTATCTCGTGACGGTGATCGACCACGGGCTCAACGCCTCGACCTTCACGGCCCGGGTGGTCGCCTCGACCCAGGCCGGCATCCCGTCCTCCGTCGTGGCCGGGCTCTGCGCCCTGAAGGGGCCGCTGCACGGCGGCGCGCCCGGTCCCGTGCTCGACATGCTCGATGCCATCGGGTCTCCCGAGAACGCCGAGGCCTGGCTCGACGAGGCCATGGCCAGGGGCGAGCGCCTCATGGGCTTCGGCCACCGCATCTACCGGGTACGCGATCCGCGGGCGGACGTGCTGAAAGCCGCCGCCGGACGGCTGAAGGGCAGGGGCAACCGCATCGCCTTCGCGGAGGCGGTCGAGGCCACGGCCCTGAAGGTCCTGGAGCGCCGCAAGCCCGGACGCCGGCTCGATACCAATGTGGAGTTCTACACGGCGATCCTGCTCGACGCCCTCGGCGTCCCGCGCGAGGGCTTCACGCCGCTCTTCGCCGCGGGCCGCACCGCGGGCTGGGTGGCCCATGCCATCGAACAGAGCCGCACCGGCCGCATCATCCGGCCGCAATCGCGCTATGTGGGGACCTGGCCTGCCGAGGCGGCTTGAGGAACTCTATTCGGCACTCGCCTCCGGCCGCTGAGCCAAACAGGGGTCGAGAACGATGAAGTCCGGGTTCGGCCGGCTGTAGCCGCCGGCGACCGTCACCACCTCTCCGACCTTCATGTCGTTGGTCTGGTAGGTGACGCAGAGCACCTTCGGATCGGGCGCGGTGCCGCACAGGCCGAGATAGGCCAGCGTGCCGTCGAAATGCACGAGGGCAAGCGGCCCCGTCACGCTGAAATCGACCCGGGTGGCACCGGTTTCGCGGTCCTTGGTCAGTTCCCGAACCTCATGGCACCGCGCCTGGTAGTCCGGCTTCATGTCTGGGTCGGCGAAGGGATTCTTCTCGGGCGCATCCTGACCCCGTGCGTCCTGCATTAGGCCGATGGCCAACACGGCAATCGATGTGTGTATCAGACTTCGTGCCAGGGGCCGCAGGAGCATGATCCACCCGCCTAAAGCATCGGCTCGAACCGATGCTTCCTTTCTTGATGAGCGCATCGTTGAATGCGGAAAACCGGAACCACTTTTCCGCACGATGCGCTATACGTGCTGGCCGCCGTTGATGTGGAGCTCCGCGCCGTTCACGTAGGAGCTCGCCTCGGTGCAGAGGAAGTAGATGGCCTTGGCCACCTCGTCCGGGGTGCCCAGGCGTCGCATCGGCAGCTGCTCGACGATCTTCTCCGTGCCGGGCGAGAGGATCGCGGTGTCGATCTCGCCGGGAGAAATGGCATTCACGCGGACCCCAAGGGGCCCGAAATCGGCCGCCATCTCGCGGGTCAGCGCCGCGAGCGCCGCCTTGGACGTGGCATAGGCCGCGCCCGCGAAAGGATGGACGCGGCCGCCCGCGATGGAGGTCACGTTGACCACCGAGCCCTTGGCCTTCGTGAGCTCGTCCTGCAGGCCGCGGGCCAGCATGATCGAGGCGAAGAAGTTCACCTGGAACACCCGCAGCCAGTCCTCGTAGCTCGTGTCGAGGGTGCCGAGCCGGGAGCCGCCTTCACCCTTGGGCGAGATGCCCGCGTTGTTCACGAGCGCATGAAGGCAGCCGCCCTCGGCGGCGAGCCGATCCTTGACCTCGGCGATGGCCCGGCGGGTGTCTTCCGCGTCGGCCAGGTCAACCTGCAGGTGATCCTCCGGCCCCATCTCCCACGGGCAGTTTTCGGGGAATCCGTGCCGCGAGCAGGTGATGACCCGCCACCCGGCTGCCGAGAAGCGCTTGACCGTGGCATGGCCGATGCCGCGGCTCGCGCCGGTGAGCAGCATGATGCGGCGGGAATTGGTGGGAGAGGAGGACATCACGGTTCCATTAAGAAGGTTGGGATCATCTAGCGACCCGGTCCATGCTTGAGCCTGTCCTATTCAAGCTCGCAAGGCCCAACGCGATGAGGTCCCAACCCAGTTACATAAATTTCTGGGTCGAGCCAGAATTGAATTGTCTCATTGGCGTAGACATCGTCGAGCCCGCTGGTCGAAGTGAAGGGCAGGCGAGCTTCAGTCTGTCCAGAACGTACAATCGCGATCCGTCCTTGATTTTGGAATTCAACCCAGATCGGCGTGGTGACCCCATCCAACGACCCACCGTAGCAACTGAGTTGTCGCAGCCCATCTTCTCGGAAGAAAACGGGTTTCTTGCTGGAGGGCAGCCAGCCGCCGAGCCATGCAATACCTAAGGCAAACAGCAAGATTGGTCCGATCACGATCGATCGGAGCAGCCATCTCAGAAATACGTTATCCGCTATCAAACTCGCTCTGCCAGACAGGATGAAGATATTACTTACGGATAAAGCCGCACCTTCCGCCAGCCCTCGCCCTCGCGGGTGAAGGCGACCCGGTCGTGGAGCCGGAACGGCTTGTCCTGCCAGAACTCGATGGATACCGGTTCGATGCGGAAGCCCGTCCAATGGGGCGGGCGCGGCACCTCGCCGATGGCGTATTTGGCCGTGTGGAGCGCCACGGCCTTTTCCAGCGCGAACCGGCTCTCCAGCGGGCGTGACTGCTGGCTCGCCCAGGCGCCGATGCGGCTGTCCCGCGGGCGGCTCTGGAAATAGGCGTCGGCCTCTTCGTCGGTTACCAGGGTCACCGGGCCGCGGGCCCGCACCTGGCGGCGCAGGCTCTTCCAGTGCAGGACGAGCGCCGCCTTTCTCTGACCCAAAAGCTCTTGGCCCTTGTTGGATTCCGTGTTGGTGTAGAACACAAAGCCGTTCTCGTCGAAGCCCTTGAGCAGCACCATGCGAACATTCGGCAGACCGTCCGCATCCACCGTCGCCAGCGCCATGGCGTTCGGATCGTTGGGTTCCGAGGCCTCGGCCTCCGCCATCCAGGCCTTGAAGAGCGTGAAAGGCTCTTCCGACTCAGTGAAGTCACCGGTTGTTAACGGGTTCAATGTTGTATCTCGTTCTGTGACTTTTGGTTCTGGGGGATCCGACGCGTGACGTGGATCAATGCGCGCCGTTATAGATCAGAAGCTGGCCGGAGCGAAGCCATGAAGCTGTTGGCGGCCGGCCTGATTGCCCTGTCCACGGGCGCCTGCAGCTTCTCCCTCGGCCTCTCCGCCCTGGACGACGAGGAGCCCAAGGCCACCGGCGCCATCGCCGCGAAGGCGGTCACCTCCCTGTCCGCCGATCTCGACGACGAGGATTGGCGCCGGGCCAAGGCAGCCCTCGCGGTGGCCCTCGATCCGCAGGGAGCCGGCACCCACGTGTCGTGGGACAATCCGGCCACGAAGATGAAGGGCACCTTCACGCCCATGGGTGCTCCCTTCGTGAAGAACGACGAGATCTGCCGCGCTTTCTCGGCGAGCTTGAGCGGCCCGTCCCCGGCCTCCCTGCAGGGCACGGCCTGCCGGCCCTCGGGCGGCGAATGGGCGATCAAGGACGTCAAACCCCTCAAGGGCCAAGCCAAAGTTTAATTTCGCAAGGTCTAGCTCTTACAGGGGAGGGCGTTGCAAACGGGCAACACTTCGCCCATATGACCGTCAAACCCGTTGAGCTCCAGCGCATCGTGCGGAAAAGTGGGTCCGGTTTTCGCTGACGCGGACCTCCGGTTCCGCCCCGAACGATGCGCGAGCTCAGAGGATGAGCATCGGAATGGATCTCAAAAGTGCAAGTCCACTTTTGGGTCCGATGCTCTAGGCTCCCACTCCGACGGTTCATGGATTCCACGATGCGAAACCCTTACGACGTTCTAGGCGTATCCCGCTCCGCGAGCGAAGCGGAGATCAAGAAGGCGTTCCGCAAGCTCGCCAAGACCTATCATCCCGACAGCAACAAGGACGATCCCAAGGCGAAGGACAAATTCGCCGAGGCGAACGCCGCCTACGAGATCCTCGGCGACGCTCAAAAGCGAGCCCAGTTCGACCGGGGAGAGATCGACGCCGAGGGAAAGCCGCGCTTCCAGGGATTCGAAGGCTTCGGCGGGCGCGGCGGCGCGCGGCCGGAGGATTTCTCCGGCTTCAGCGGCTTCTCCGGCTTCGGAGGCGGCTCGCGCCGGTCGAACCGGAGCACCTTCGGGGCGGATCTCGGCGAGGATGTCTTCTCCCAGTTTTTCGCCGATGCCTTCCGCCAGGGCGGCGAGAGCCCGCGCCAGCAGAATCGCGGTCGCTCCCAGAAGGGCGAGGACGTGTCCGCCACCCTGACAGTGACCCTGGAGGAGGTGGCCCAGGAGGCCAAGAAGCGCATCCGGCTCTCCACCGGGCGCGACGTGGACGTGGTGATCCCCAAGGGCGTGAGCGACGGCCAGGTGATCCGCCTGCGCGGCCTGGGCCAGGGGGCTCCGGGAATCGATCCCGGCGATGCGCTGCTCACGATCAATTTCGCCCCGCATGAACGCTTCACGCCGGAAGGCTCCGATCTGCGCCTGCGCCTGCCGGTCGAGATCGAGGAGGCGATCCTCGGTGGACCGGTGCGCGTGCCGACCCTGACCGGCTCGGTGGAGATGAAGATCCCGCCCATGACCAATTCCGGCCGCACCTTCCGCCTGCGCGGCAAGGGCCTGCCCACCAAGACCGGGCACGGGGATCTCTTCGTGACGACGGAGATCAGGTTGCCCGAGGTCGTGGATGAGGAACTAATCGACTACGCCCGCAAGCGCTCCTCGAGCAAGGCCAAGTAAAGACCAAGGCCAAGTAAAGATTGGTCTTGGAAGGTCTGCTCCCACCGGGAATAAAACCCTCCAACGTCATGGCCGGGCCTGTCCCGTCCATCCCGATCCTGTGGAACGCGGCGCCTTTCTCATCGGGATCACCGGCACAAGGCCGGTGATGACGTCGTGGAGATATCGCTTCAGGCGGCCGGATCGCCACAAGCGTGATCAACAGGTCTTCCCCCCTGACGCCGCGTCGGCTAAAGAGGCCGTTCTTTCTTGACCTGTCCAGCGACGATCTAGGTGAATCATGGCGGAGACGAAGGCCACCGGCATCCTGGCCGGTAAGCGTGGCTTGGTGATGGGCGTGGCGAACAACCGTTCGATCGCCTGGGGCATTGCGCAGGCTGCCCGCCAGCACGGAGCGGAACTCGCCTTTACCTATCAGGGCGACGCCCTGAAGAAGCGCGTCGAGCCCCTGGCGAAGGAACTCGACGCCCATGTGGTCGGCCATTGCGACGTGACGGACGGCGCCACCATCGATGCGGTGTTCGACGAGGTGAAGCGCCTCTGGGGCTCCATCGACTTCGTGATCCACTGCATCGCCTTCTCGGACAAGGACGAGCTCACGGGCCGCTATGTGGAGACCTCCGAGGGCAACTTCACCAAGTCGCTCCTGATCTCCTGCTATTCCTTCACGGCCATCGCCCAGCGGGCCGAGAAGCTGATGAACGAGGGCGGCTCCCTCGTCACGCTCACCTACTACGGCGCCGAGAAGTGGATGCCGCACTACAACGTCATGGGCGTGGCGAAGGCGGCGCTCGAGGCCTCGGTGCGCTATCTCGCGGCCGATCTCGGCCCCAAGAACATTCGCGTGAACGCCATCTCGGCCGGCCCGATCAAGACGCTCGCCGCCTCCGGCATCGGCGATTTCCGCTACATTCTCAAGTGGAACGAGTACAACTCGCCGCTCCGGCGCACGGTCACCATCGAGGAGGTCGGCGAGACCGCCGCCTATCTCGTGTCCGACATGTCCCGCGGCATGACCGGCGAGATCCTCCACGTGGATGCCGGCTACCACGTGGTCGGCATGAAGAACCCGGAAGCGCCGGACCTCTCCCTCGACAAAGAGTGACCTAGCCCATCGTGTCGCTTTAGCGTATCGGACCGAACCCGTGACCCCGTCCCGCCCCACGATCTACTTCATTCGCCACGGCGAGACGGACTGGAATCTCGAGGGGCGGCTCCAGGGCCAGAAGGACATCCCGCTCAACGATGTCGGCCGCGTCCAGGCCGAGGAGGCGGCGCGCAAGCTCAAGGCCCTGGCGCCCCATGTCGAGGATCTCGCCTATGTGGCGAGCCCCATGACGCGCACCCGCGAGACCATGGAGATCCTGCGCCGGACCCTCGGTCTGCACCCCGAGAGCTACAGGCTCGACGAGCGTCTCGTCGAGCTGACCTTCGGCACCTGGGAAGGCATGACCTGGAAGGAAGTGCGCAAGGCCGAACCGGCCCTGGCGGCCCTGCGCGAGCAGGACAAGTGGCATTACGCGCCGCCCGGCGGCGGCGAGAGCTACGCCATGCTGGTCGAGCGGGTCCGCCCGATCCTGGACGATATCACCCGCGACACGGTGGTCGTCGCCCATGGCGGCGTCGCCCGCGCCTTCCTGTCGCTCTGCTGCGGCGTCTCCTCACGCCAAGCCGCCAGCATGGACATCTGGCAGGGCAGGGTGCTCGTGATCGAGGGGCGCCATCACCGCTGGGTGTGACATTGACACCCGCTCCGTCATCACCGGCACGAGACCGGCCATGACGCGAAGGAGACAAAAGCGCTTCAAACGAGGGCTCTCGGTCCCTGTGCTAGTCCTTGCAGGACAACCTTCGCCGCGCTCCTGCGTTGTCAGAATATGCAATACATCTGCGATGCTCCGGGAGCGAAGACCTGGTTTCGGATCGAGACCGAGGGCGAGGCCGCCCTCGAATCCGACACGATGAGCCACGCCGTCGAGAAGCACTTCCGTCACGCCTGGGAGGCGGCCGCCAACAGCTATCGGGCGGCCTCGAGCCCGTTCATCGAACGGAACATTGGTCTCAAGGCGCATGTGCAGCGCGCCATGCCGCTGTTCCTGACCCTGCGAGACGCTGAGGGACAAGCCCTCGCCACCGCGATGCTGCCGCCGGGCGGCGAGGACGACCGGCATTTCAGGATCATCATCGTCGGTCCCGAGAACCGCGATCCCTATCCCGAGCACGGCGAGGCCATCCACGCCCTCGGCCAGCATTTCGGCCTCACCCTCGACCGCGACCGCTGCTTTCCCTATCGGTGATTTGATCCCAACCTGGCCAGGACGTGACACCCGACCGCTTTGGTTCTAAGACGCGTTGAACCTCGAAGAAGCGCCATGTCCCACAACACGTTCGGCCACCTGTTCCGCGTCACCACCTTCGGCGAAAGCCACGGGCCCGCCCTGGGCTGCGTGGTCGACGGCTGCCCGCCCATGATCCCGCTCGAGGCCGCCGAGATCCAGGCGGAGCTCGACCGCCGCCGCCCCGGCCAGTCGCGCTTCACCACCCAGCGCCAGGAGCCGGACCAGGTGAAGATCCTGTCCGGGGTGTTCATGGACGAGCGCACGGGCCGGCAGGTGACGACCGGGACGCCGATCGCGCTGATGATCGAGAACGTGGACCAGCGCTCCAAGGATTACTCGGAAATCAAGGAATCCTACCGACCGGGGCATGCGGATTTCACCTATGACGTGAAGTACGGCATCCGCGACTATCGCGGCGGCGGACGCTCCTCGGCCCGCGAGACGGCGGCGCGCGTGGCCGCGGGCGCCATCGCCCGCAAGGTGCTGCCCGGCATCACCATCCGCGGCGCGCTCGTGCAGATGGGGCCGCATGTCATCGACCGCGGCAACTGGGATTGGGACGAGGTGGCGCGCAACCCGTTCTTCTGCCCGGACGCGAAGGCGGCCCAGTTCTACGAGGAATATCTCGACGGCCTGCGCAAGGACGGCTCCTCTATCGGGGCGGTCCTGGAAATCGTGGCCGAGGGCGTGCCGGCGGGTCTCGGCGCGCCGATCTACGGCAAGCTCGATTCCGATCTCGCCGCGGCCCTCATGTCGATCAACGCGGTCAAGGGCGTGGAGATCGGCGACGGCTTCGCGGCCGCAAGCCTGCGCGGCGAGGAGAACGCCGACGAGATGCGTCCCGGCAACCAGGGTGCGCCCACTTTCCTGTCGAACCACGCCGGCGGCGTGCTCGGCGGCATCTCCACCGGTCAGCCGGTGGTGTGCCGTTTCGCCGTGAAGCCGACCTCGTCGATTCTCACCCCGCGCGCCAGCGTCACCCGCACCGGCGCCGAGGCCGAGGTGAGGACCAAGGGCCGGCACGATCCCTGCGTGGGCATCCGGGCCGTGCCGGTCGGCGAGGCCATGGTCGCCTGCGTGCTTGCCGACCATCTCCTGCGCCACCGCGGGCAGGTGGGGCAGGGAGCCTCCTGGCCGTTCGAGGCGTGACATCATCCGGCCGCTATCAGCCTCATCTGCAGGTGAAGGAATAAGGAAAAGCGTAGGCACAAGGCCGGTGATGACATGGAAGATTGTCCGGCGCCCGGCGACAGCAATTCTGCAAAGGCTGGAGTGCGCATTTTAGTTTTACTAAAATCCCGATTTCGGCTAAGCCGTCCGCATGAAACTGGCCGAGTGGTTATCCCGCAATGGTGTATCCCGCGTCGCCTTTGCGCGGCGGATCGGCGTCACCCCTGGCGCCGTGACACAGCTGTGCAATTACGACCAAGCCTGGCTCTCCCGGGACACGGCCGAATTGATTGCCCGTGAAACCCGGGGGGCCGTCACGCCCAACGATTTTCTGCCCCAATCCGCCAAGGAGGCCTTGATGCCCCATTCCGTCACCGAAGCCATCGAGGCTTTCGCCCGTGGTGAAATCGTCATCGTCACCGACGACGACGACCGCGAGAACGAAGGCGATCTCATCGTCGCCGCCTCCCTGTGCACGCCGGAGAAGATGGCCTTCATCATTCGCAACACCTGCGGGATCGTCTGCGCGCCGCTCACACTGGCGGAGGCCCGCCGCCTGCGGCTCGACCCGATGGTGGCCTCGAACGACGCTCCGCTCGGCACGGCCTTCACCGTCTCGGTCGACGTGAAGCACGGGCTGACCACGGGTATCTCCGCCGAGCAGCGCTCCAACACCGTGCGGGCGCTCGCCAACAACAATATGGGCGCGGCCGATTTCGTGCGGCCCGGCCATGTCTTCCCGCTCATCGCCAAGGACGGCGGCGTGCTGATGCGCTCGGGCCACACGGAGGCTGCGGTCGACCTGTGCAAGCTCGCGAACCTGCCGCCCGTCGGGGTGATCTGTGAACTCGCCAACGACGACGGCACGGTGATGAAAGGCGCACAGATCGACGCCTTCGCCGAGACGCACAACCTCAGACGCATCTCGGTGGCGGATCTCATCGCCTACCGTCAGGCGCGGGAAAAGCTCGTGGAGCGCATCGCCACCTTCCCGGTGGAGACCCAGTGGGGCTCGTTCACGGGCTATGCCTATTCGACGCCCTTCGACAGCGTGCAGCACATCGCCCTCGTCCATGGCCGCATCGGCGATGGCACGAATATCCCCGTGCGCCTGCATCGCGCCAATGCCCTCACCGACGTGTTCGAGGGTGGCAGGACGGTGAACGCAGCCTTGCAGCGCTTCGTGAAGGAGGGCAGGGGCGTTCTCGTCTATCTCCGCGACGGCACCGCCGGCGTGCCGACCACGTCCTTCTCGGAACACGAGGAGGCGGGCTCGGAAGCCATGCGCTCCAGCCAGTGGCGCGAGATCGGCCTCGGCGCCCAGATCCTGCGCGATCTCGGTGTTGCGTCGATCCGCAATCTCGCGACCTCGAGCCGGTCCTATGTGGGCCTTTCCGGCTTCGGGATCGAGCTTTTGAGCGAAGAGCCAATCGAGTGCTGAGTTCGGCTGCCTAAAACCTCTTCCGTCATCACCAGCCATGACAGCGGAAGGGCGTGACGCGATAGGCGAGACCCTGCCTATGCCCCCGTCTCGCGCCCCATAAGGGCGTCGAGATGGAAGGCCGCCGATTTAGCCAGACCTTCGAGATCGTAGCCGCCTTCGAGAACGGACACGATCCGCTGACCGCAATGGCGGTCGGCGAGATCCATCAGCTTCTGCGTCGCCCAGGCGAAGTCCGATTCCATCAGGTTCAGGCTGGCGAGCGGATCGCGCCAATGGGCGTCGAAGCCCGCCGAGATGATGATCAGGTCAGGCGCGAAGGCATCGATGCGCGGCACAATGACGTTGTCGACTGCATCCCGGAACGCCTCGCTGCCGTCGCCCGCGTTCAGGGGCGCGTTGACGATGGTGCCGTGCTCGCCCGTCTCCGAGAGGGCGCCGGTCCCGGGATACAGGGGAGCCTCGTGGGTCGAGCAATAGAGCACGCTGGCATCCGACCAGAAGATGTCCTGCGTGCCGTTGCCGTGGTGGACGTCCCAGTCGAAGATCGCGACCCGCTCGGCGCCGTGGCGCTTCTGAGCGTGTCGGGCCGCGATGGCCGCGTTGTTGAAGAAGCAGAAACCCATGGCCCGGATACGCTCGGCATGGTGCCCCGGCGGCCGCATGGCCACGAAGGCATTGGTCGCGCGGCCCGACATGACCTCGTCCACCGCCATCACCGCGCCGCCGGCGCCGCGCAGGGCCGCCTCGTAGGTGCCCGGCGACATCACCGTATCCTCGTCAATCCTGACTAACCCTTCTCGGGGGCTGATGTCGCGCAGCCGGACGACGTATTCTTGCGGATGCGCGAGGGTGAGGCTTTCCATCTCGGCCATGGGCGCCTGCTCGCGAACGAGGGAGGTGAACCGCTCCTTCTCCAAAGCACGCTCGATGGCGCGGATGCGGTCGGGCCGCTCGGGATGCCCAAGCGGTGTCTGGTGATCGAGGCTGGCCGGATGGGCGATGTAGAGCGTGGACATGGGCATTCTTTAATCAGGAGCGCCGCAAGTGTCGCAGCGTCACGAGCGGCTGTCTATGTTGTTGCGATGCAACACTTTCCGAGGCGGAGCCGTGCCATGGTGTGTTTCGATTCGACTTAACGACGTCACGGCCTATAACCCGGCCTGAAACGAAATTTTGTCTCGCCCCAAGCCTTGAGTCTGCAGAGCTATACACGATGCGCCTTTTCCGTCTGCCCCTCCTTTTGGCAATGATCACGGCTCTGGCCGGGTGCAATTTCAAAGGCGTCCCGGATCCCCAGGTCTCGGCCCGGGATACCGAGTGGATGGCACAGGTTCCGAAGGCCGAGGAGGATCCCCGGTTCGGGCGTTACATGATCGACGATCCGACCGGCGAGGCGCCGGGCACGATCGTGGTCGATACCAAGGAGCGCCAGCTCTACCTCGTTCAGCCGAATAGGAAGGCGATCCGCTACGGCGTCGCCGTCGGCGACGAGGCTTATGGCTGGACCGGCACGGCCACCATCGCCCGCAAGGCGGAATGGCCCGATTGGCATCCGCCGGCCGAGATGCGGGCCCGGTGGCCGCACGTCCAATACACGAAGGGCGGGCCTGACAATCCGCTCGGCGCGCGGGCGCTGTATCTCTACGAGGGCAACAAGGACACGCTCTACCGCATCCACGGCACCAATGAGCCGGAGAAGATCGGCCATGCGGTGTCCTCGGGCTGCATCCGCATGCGCAACATCGACGTGATCGATCTCTACAACCGCGTCGCCCTCAACGCCAAGGTCATCGTGCGCTGACGCGAGCGAGACGCAGGGAACATGAAAAGAGCGCCTCAAGGGCGCTCTTCTCGTTTCAGGATCAGGGTTGCTCAGCCCAGCACGGCTTCCTTGCGCAGGATCGCGGGAAGCTCGGAGATCTTCGGGCGGTTCCGCTGCCCCTTGGCGGCCTGAACGGCGGCCGCGAGGGCCGGCAGGGCGACGGCCTTGAAGGCCGGGATGGAGCGGGCGGCGTTCTGTTCGTCCCGTCGGAGATCGCGGTCGGAAGCGTGCTGGGTCATGGATCCTCTCTGGAAAATGCAGGCTGGTTCGACAACCTGCCCTTATGATCCGGCTGCCTGTGACTGCTTTGGGGCAGACCTGTGATCATGTGCTGGCTTGGCTGCAGATGAACGAGTCAAGGTGAATGAAGCCTTAACGCTGCAACATTCCTGCGGCCGGCGCGGCCTGCTCCTGTGTCTCGTGGGATCTCGGCCGCAGGGCCAGGATCGAGACCAGGACGAGCGCGCCGATCATGCCCACATGCTCGCCGGCCGTATGGAGCGCCGTGATGGCCCGCTCGCCCTCGAGCCGCCAGAAGGCGTGCACGATCAGGATGGTCAGGAAAGTGAAGATGCCGAGCGCCCCGGCGCCGAGCCAGGTCCAGCGGTTGGCGATGATGAGGGCCGATCCGGTCAGCTGAACGACAATCGTGAGGCTGTTGAACAGCCAGGCCGGTTCCAGGCCGAAGTGGCGCATCTCCGCCACGCCGCCCGGAAAATCCAGCAGCTTGATGAGCCCGCTGGCCCAGAACGGAAAGGTGAGCAGGACTCGGGCGGCGATTTCCGTTCCCCGGCTTGAGAGCAGCGCATTAATCCAGCGTGGTGTCATGATAGCTTCCCCTTGTTGACGTTCGGTCAGGCGGGGACGCTTCTAAGGTCAAGCTTCGCTACAGGCTGTGCGCACCCGCACCTTTGGCGAAAGCCTCGCCGTCCCTCAATCCCATCTCGTAGGCCTTCCGGATGCCGGACGGATTGGTGATGTCGAATTGGCCGATGGGCACGGGTTCGGAGGGTTGGATATAGGTGCGGCCCTTCACCTTCGGGAAGGCGCGGTAGAGACGGGAGAGAATGACCAGGGTTCTGCCTCCCTGCGCCTCGACCGGCAGCAAGGGCTCCGTCGGCACGTTGTCCACGAGGCCTCCGTCGAGCGCCGCCATGCCGCCCACAAGGCCCACCGGCATGAAGGGCGGCACGCTGGCGCTCGCCATCAGGGCGGCGGACAGTTCCGCCGGCGAGGCGAGATCCTGCACCCGGATGAATTCGGGACGGAAGCCCAGAGCGCGTCCGCCGCGCGGGTGGACGGGAGAGCGCCACTTCTTCTCGATCTGGTAGGTGGCGATGCCCAGCGGAACGGCAAGCGAGAGAGGCAGGCGGCGCGGCTTGCGGGCGAGCCCGATCAGGACGCTCGGACCCTGATTCAGGCGCTCCAGGGCGGTCTCGTCGATGATGGCTTCGATCAGGCTGCGATACATGAGCGAGACCGGCCAGGGCGAGCCCTCGCTGCGCCAGGCCCGCCACTCGAAATTGCGGCGCCCCAGGCTGCAGCCCTCCGCCACCATCTCGTTCACCTGCCGTCCGAGCCCGAGCAGGCTGTAGCACGCCGACCAGGCGCCCGCGCTCACGCCAACGACCATCTCGGGCTTCAGACCGAGCAGGGGAGCCGCCGCTTCCCAGAAGCCGCCCTGCCAGTAGCAGCGGTTGCCGCCGCCCGCGAATGCCACCGCGTCGAACATCGATGATCCTATCGGGATTTGACGGACGGCGTGTCCTCCTCGGCCCGCGCCCGCTCGCGCCAGGCCAGAACGATGCGCTCGAGATCGGCGAGATCCTGGGCCGGGAGCGTTCCCAGCGTGCGCATGACATAGGCGCGCTGCGCGGCGATCCCGCGATTGGCGAGGTCGCGCCCCTTCGCCGTCAGGTACAGGGCATTGGAACGCCGGTCGCCGGGGATCGAACGTCGCTCGACGAGACCCGCCTCGACCATGCGGTCGAGAAGCCCAGACACGTTGCCCTTGGTCACGTAGAGCCGTTCCGCCAGTTCCTGCTGGCTCATGCCTTCGCGCTCCGTCAGCGTGGAGAGCAGGTCGAACTGGGGAATCGACAGGCCCAATTCCTTCAGCTCCGCGGCGACCGCATTGGTGGCGCGGCGGTTCAGGCGGATGAAGCGGAACCAGATCCGCAAGGGATCGGCGGTTTCGACCGGGGCAGGTGCTGGCGAAAGAGACGTCAAAGGCTTCGAACTCCTGGTACAGGCCAATAGTTTATATTGAAACGATTTCGCCCGTCACCCCTGTGGACGAGGGGAGGCGGGCGTTTACCAAGAAATTGCTCGGGATCGACGCGATGGGGGAAGTTTTTAGGACGATATGTTCTATTGTTGAGCCCCTATGCTAAGTACGGGATAGTATTCCTCTGAAGGCTCGATCATGACTGCCTCTCTCCGCGCCGATGAACCGCTTCCCGCACCGCAGAGCTCACCGATGGCCTTCTCGGGACAGGGCCGCGAGTTTCTGAGGCTTCTGATTGCCGGAAGCCTTTTCCAAATACCGACCTTCGGCTTCTATCGCTTCTGGCTGATCACCAAAGTGCGCCGCCACCTGTGGGCCAATACGCAGATCGAGGGCGAGGCTTTCGAGTATACCGGCACGGCCAAGGAACTGCTCATCGGCTTCCTCATCGCTCTGGCGGTTCTGGCGCCGCTTTACATCGCCTACGCGATTCTCGGTGTCGTTCTCGAGGAGCAATATGCATTCGCCAGCGTGCCGCTGGTCGTCATCATGTATGTGCTGGCTCATTTCGGCAGCTATCGCGCCCGCAAGTACCGCGCGAGCCGCACCGTGTTTCGCGGCATCCGGTTCTGGATGAAGGGATCGGGTTGGCCCTATGCCTTACGGGCCGTCCTGTGGGATCTCGCGACCCTTCTTACCCTCGGTCTCGCACTGCCATGGGCGATGGCCTCCCTCGAACGCTACAGGATGCGCAACACGTATTTCGGCAGCATCCAGGGCGATTTTGCCGGAACGGGGTGGTCGCTTTTCAAGCGCGGGTGGTGGATCTGGGTGGCTGGACTCGCCGGTCTAGCCGGCGGCGCCTTGCTTGCCATTGTCCTTGCCACACTTTCGCTTGGACAACACGAAGTCCTGCTGCATCTCGCCCTCTTCCTGTTGATCCTGATCGGTTTGGCCCTCCTGCCGCTCTTGCTGGCGATCTTCACGCGCTGGCACATCGACGGCCTGCGCTTCGGTGACGTCGCGGCGGCAAGCAGCTTCCGGGCTGGCACCTATTATGGCCTGTTCTTCAAGCTGATCTTCTCGTCGCTCGGCTTCCTGCTCACGTTCGGCATCGCGGTCGGAGCCCTCGGCTTCCTCTTCGCCGGCGTCTTCAAGGAGGCGATAGCGGCCGCAGAGGGCTTGTCCTGGATTTCGGTGGGGGCCGGCGTTCTCGTGGCCATCGGCTATCTCGTCGCGCTGCTCGGACTCGGCGTCCTGCAGCGCTACTTTCTCGGGCGCGGCCTGTGGGCTGCGATCGTGGCTTCAACGACGATCATCAATCTCCAGTCCGTCGACGCGGCTGTCGCAGCGGGCCAGCCGGCCGGCGTTCTGGGAGAAGGACTGGCCGACGCGCTCGACTTCAATGTCGGCATATGAGGTCGGACATGGCGAATGCGGTGTTCTATGACGGCGAAAGCGCCCGCCGAAGAGCGGTTTCCCTGATCATCACCGCCTCCGTCATCGACATTCACGAGGGCTCCGAATGGATCGCGTCCTGGCCGGCCGGAGAGGTGAGGCAGCGGGAAGCGCCCGACGGCATCCTGCGGCTCACGCGCAGCGATGCCTCCTCCCTTGCACGACTTGATGTCGCCGATGCAGAGCTCCAAGCCACTATCCGGCTGAACTGCCGGCATCTCGACGATTCCGATCGGCGCGAACGCACAGGGCGGATCCTGGTCTGGTCTGTGGCGGCGGCGATATCGATTCTTCTCTGCGTCTTCCTGCTGCTTCCCATCCTGGCCGAGCGGCTGACGCCGCTGGTTCCGATCTCCTACGAGCGCCGTCTCGGCACGGCCGTCGACAATCAGGTGAGAGCGATCTTCAAGGGCAACATCTGCGAGGAGCCGCGCGGTCTCGCGGCTCTCAGGTCGCTTGTGGCGCGTCTTCAAAAGGCGCGGCCGGGCGGTCCTGCTGTCGATGTTGCGGTGCTCGATTCCGGCGTGCCGAACGCCATCGCGCTGCCCGGCGGGCGGATCTATCTGTTCAGGGCTCTTCTGGACAAGGCGGAATCCGTCGACGAGATTGCCGGCGTGCTGGCCCATGAAATGGGCCATGTGGCGCATCGCGACGGCTTGCGCAAAATGATCCAGGCGGGCGGCACGTCCTATCTGCTCGGGCTCTTGTTCGGCGATGTGACGGGAGGCGGCGCCATCGTGTTCGTCAGCCGCTATCTGGTCGACAGCGCCCATTCCCGCGAGGCGGAAACAGCGGCTGACGATTTCGCCGGAAGAACCATGGTGGCCCTGGGGCGTCCGGCCCACGCGGTAGCCCTTCTGCTCAGGCGGATCGAGGGCGACAAGGAGGAGGACGGGAACGATTTCAGGATCCCGGCTTTTCTCTCCACCCACCCCGTCACCGACCAACGGCTGAAAGCTTTGGAAAAACAGGTGCCATCCCAGCCCGGCGAGCCGCTTCTTACCCAAGAGGAGTGGCGCGCTCTCAAAGAGATTTGTAAGACGACCTGATGCGCCGTCTCATCATCGAAGAACCGGTCTCCCGTCCGGCGAAGTGGTCTCCCACGCTGGCATGGTTTGCGCTCGTCGTGACCGTGCTGGCGGTGCTGATGATCCGCTTCAATCGGATTGACTATCAATCGGGCTTCATCGCGCTCGGCGCAGGCATCGCCATTGCGCTCCTGGCCGTGGGCATGTCCTTCATGGGCTTCATTCGGATCTGGCAGGAGGGCCGGCAGGGGCTGGGAAGCGCCATCAAGGGGCTCATTCTCGCGGCGTTCGTTCTCGCCTATCCGGGCTTCTTGGCGCTCAAGGCCGCAACCTTGCCGCCGATCGCCGATGTCAGTACCGACACGGACGACCCTCCCGCATTTTCGCGCTCGCGGGCCGCCCTTCAGGCCCGTGACGGTCGCGTGCCCCCTGACGTTTCGCCGGAGGCGCGCGAGATGCAACGGTCGTCCTACGTGCAGATCGCGCCGCTCACGCTGGATATCGGCCCGGAGGAGGCTTTCGGCATCGTGCAGAAGGCGGCCCAGAATCTCGGCTGGCAGGTGATTGAGGCCGTGCCGCCCGGCGGGCGCGTCGGACTGGGACGGTTGGAGGCGGTCGACCGTTCGCTCCTGCTCAAGATGCCGAGCGACATCACGGTGCGGGTCCGCCCGCGCGTCGACGGCACGCGCATCGACATCCGCTCGGCCTCGCGCTTCGGCGGCCACGATCTGGGTGCCAATGCGGGCCATATCCGCGACTTCCTCGAAGAGGCATCCAAC
Organism: Microvirga sp. CF3016; assembly: GCF_036314085.1. Lineage (NCBI taxonomy): Bacteria > Pseudomonadati > Pseudomonadota > Alphaproteobacteria > Hyphomicrobiales > Methylobacteriaceae > Microvirga > Microvirga sp. CF3016. The sequence goes on along the minus strand of NZ_JAYGGM010000002.1, from coordinate 124,969 downwards.
CTGGCGATCGCAGTGCGGTAAGAGACGTTTCATAGCTCTCTCACGTCATGGCCGGCCTCGTGCCGGCCATCCCGATGGTGTGGAGCGCGGCGCTTCGGTCCTCTCCCTGCGCTGATCAAGCCAGTCGGTATTCGCTGTCCAGGGCCGGGATGCCGTCCACCGCGGCTTGGCCCTTGGCCACCAGATCTTCGAGATGCGCGAAGACCGAAAGTCCTGCAGCTCCGACCAGGGCCGGGTTCAGGCCCTGGTAGATCGCCGCCACGATCTCGGGGATGGTCCGGTCGCCGGCCTTCAGCCGGTTGAGGATCGAGGCTTCGCGCTGGCGCCGATGGTGGATGAGGGCGCGCACGAAACGCTGGGGCTCCTGCACCGGGCCGCCATGACCCGGCCAGTAGAGGGTCTCGTCACGGCCCTTCAGCTTGTCGAGGGAGTCCATGAAGGCGCTCATCGATCCGTCGGGCGGCGCGACCACGGTGGTTGACCAGGCCATCACGTGATCGCCGGAGAACAGCGCCTTCTCCTCCGGCAGCACGAAGGCGAGGTGGTTGGCCATGTGCCCGGGCGTGGCGAGCGCCTCCAGGGTCCAGCCGGGTCCCTCGACGGCATCGCCCTCGCGCAGTTCCCGGTCTGGGGTGTAATCTCTGTCGGAACTGGCCTCCAGGGAATTGACCTCGCCGGAGCCAAGGGGCCTCGCGCTGTGATGGGGGGCGCAGCCGACGATCTCGGCTCCCGTGGCATTCTTGATGGCGCGGGCGGCGGGCGAGTGGTCCTTGTGGGTGTGGGTGACGAGGACATGGGTCACCGTCTCGCCCCGCACAGCATCGAGGAGCGTCTCGATATGGCCGGGCACATCGGGCCCCGGATCGATGATGGCGACGTTGCCTGAGCCGACGATGTAGCTGCAGGTGCCCGTGAACGTGATCGGCCCGGGATTGTTGGCGACGATTCGGCGGACGAGGGGGCTCACGCGGACGCATTCCCCAGGCCGGGCCGGTGGGCGGATGTCGAAGGTGAGATCGTCGGCCATGCAGGAATCCTCATGGAGATGGTTGCGGGCATCTGGCGCTTCCTAACCGACCGCAAACCGCCTGCAAGGTTTTTATCCTCTCGGCCATTGGACCAATGGGTGTCCACAGTACCGGGAAATGCCCGAATGCACGGCTTGAGGCACGGGCCGGACCTCCCTATAAGGCTTGATGAGCCGCCGCGCGAATGGCGGAACGATCTGGAGATTCAATTCATGACGACCGGCGTCTCTTCGCTGTCTTCTCCGTCGACCCTCGTCGGCCTCCTCTGGCCGTCCCGGGACGATGCCCGCTTCGCTGCCCTTCGCGCCCTCGTGCTGATGGTCGTCGGCACGGCGCTTCTCACAGTTTCCGCCAAGGTCCAGGTGCCGCTGCCTTACGTCCCGATGACGCTGCAGACCCTGGTCGTTCTGCTCATCGGCGCCTCCTACGGTTGGCGCCTCGGCGGCGCGACTGTGGCTCTCTACCTGGCTGAAGGCGCCATGGGTCTGCCGGTCTTCGCCGGCCCGACCGCCGGCATCGGCTATCTGATGGGGCCGACCGGCGGCTTCCTCTTCGGCTTCCTGGCCGCCGCAATCGTGATGGGCTTCATGGCCGAGCGCGGCTGGGACCGTTCGCTGCCGCGGGTCATCGTGATGATGACCATCGGCCATGCGGTGATCTTCGCCTTCGGCCTGGCGCAGCTGTCCCTGGTGATGCCCTTTGCGAAGGCCTGGACCGTGGGCGCCGCTCCGTTCGTGGCCGCGACCCTCGTGAAGACGGCCCTGGCCGTGGCCCTGATGCAGGCCGCCTGGTCCGTGACCCGCCGCGGCGGCAAGGCCTGATCGGGCCTCAAGCCCATGCCCTTCGGAAGCCGCCTTCGGGCGGCTTCTTCATGTCTGGGAGCAGGTCGGTGGCGATCAGCCGACCGAATGCACCAGCCGCAGCTTGGGCTTGGCCTTCGCGGTGCCGTAGAGGAAGGTAATGTCCGCCCATTCCCCGTCGCCGCCGTTTTCCTCGATGCGATAGCCCATCTGCTTGGCGATGGCTTCGACCTGGCTCAGGTTCGAGCGCGCGATCCAGCGGGAGAACTCGCTCAGACCCTGGTCCATCAGAACGGCAATCATGCCGATCTCGACGCCCTGATCGAAATCTTCGCTGCGGCCGGGAAAACGCAGCCGCAAACCGTCATCCAGGTGGATATGTCGCATAGCGGGAAGCCCCCATCGTTCGCCCTTTCCGGGCACCTTTTGTTTGAATGTATCAAGAAACGTCCTGTGCCGGAAGGCGGCATGGACGCGCATCTGCAACGTCCCCGGCCGGGCGGGAACCTGCCCGGCGAGCCGCTCATTAGCCCCACGATCAGCTTGAACGGGAGGGCTCCCATGGCCGAACGCAGGATCTCCGCCTTCTTCGACACCTACGACGAAGCCGCGCGGGCGGTGGAGCGGCTGGAGGCGGCCCGTCTTCCGAATTTCGAGATCAGCCTCGTGTCCAACAATTTCGACGATGCCCATACGCATCACGCGACGCGCTCCTTCGACGAGGACCGGACGTCGCACGAATTCGCCGGAGCGACGGCGGCGGCCGGCACGGTCGCCGGGGCGGGAGCCGGTCTCCTGGCCGGGCTCGGCACGGTGGCGGTTCCGGGCTTCGGGCCGGTTATCGCTGCGGGATGGCTCGTCTCGACCCTCGTGGGCGCCGGCGCCGGGGCTGCCGTGGGCGGTCTCGCGGGAGCCCTGGCCGATGCTGGATTGAGCGACGAGGAGGCTCAGGATTATGCGGAGGGCGTTCGCCGCGGCGGCGCGCTGGTCACCGTGAAGGTCGACGAGGCGCAGATGGACCGGGTCGTGCGGATTCTCGACGACGAGGGCGAGATCGAGCCGAGCGAAGAGGCGAGGGCGGCCGATGAGTCTCCGGCTCCTCCCATCGGGGCTGCGGCTTCCACGACAACGGGATTGATGACGGACCTCATGCCGATCCCCCTCGACGACGATGTGGACGACCACACGCTCCATGTCGACGTGCAGGACGAGCGCCTTCGCCGCTCGACGGGCACGCGGTCCGAATAGAAGGAAGGCGAGCGGCGGAACATGCCGCTCGCCTTCCACGTCTTCAACCAACGTGATCAGGCCGTGCGGCCGATGCGCAGGATACGATCCAGGCTCCATGCGCCGCCGCCGGCAGCGGCGATGAACAGGAACACGAAGCAATAGAGGATGGCCGCGTCGCCGCCGTTCAGAACGGGGTAGAAGCTGCGCGGAGCATGGGCGATCCAGTAGGCGGCGGCCATCAGGCCCGAGAGGACGAAGGCGACCGGACGGACGAACAATCCAGGGACCAGCAGCGCTCCGCCCACGAGTTCGAGAGCCCCGGCGATCCAGGACAGGCTGAAGGCCGCGGGCGCGGGATTGGGAGAAACCGGGAAGCCGAGAAGCTTCTGCGTGCCATGCGCCATGAAGATGAGGGCGGCGACGATGCGCAGGATGCTGAGAAGGCGCGGCGCCCAAACGGTCTCGAGCTGAGTGGTGTTCATCAAGGGATCTCCAGGCTTCAGGGAAAGCTCAGCGGACGGCTCGGCCGGTTCCGCCATGAGTGCCGTTGCGATACAAGGTCGGCCTCGATATTCCCACCCCTTAAGGCGAAGCTTCCGGTAACGAATTGCTTACCACGTTCCCAACACGGTTTGATCCCGAGCCCGGCATCGGCGTTTCTCCTACGCCAACAGAACAGGAGGCTTCCATGACCATCCTCGATCCGAAGACCGGGCAGCTCGTCACCATCGATCTCACCTCCAAGCCGCGCCGCGCCCACCAGAATTGAAGGGAGTGCCGGCGCGCCGCGCGCTATCACTCCAGATCATCACAAATACTGTCCCACTCCCTCTTATTTGATCGTCCTCTCCGCTGACCGAATGCTTGAAGTGCCTTATTTTACTTGAGGCGGCACGAGGCTGTGACCCAACGCACATCGCGAATGCGACAACGCGTCGACAGTGGAAGGGCCGGAACCCTTGCTCCGCAACGGCATTGGCTAGCAGGAATGGATTCTATGCGAGCGCCAAGGCCAGGTTTGTTGGCTTCTTGATCAGCAACCGGACCGTTGGCGCTCCGTTCTTTTGAAGAGATCGATACGTGAGGAGAGTCGAATGGCTCTGACGGGACGCTTTAATCTTCGCAAAACCTTGACCGGCCGCATCGTTCTTCAGGTGGAGGAGGAGGTGACCGGATTCTGGAGCCGGATGTTCGGCAAGACCAAGCTGCACCGCCGCTGGCGCGATGCGAACGTGCTGGATCTCGCCGCGCCGGAGCTGCGAAGCCTCGTCGATCTCCGCTTCCGTCCCCGATACATGCCTCAGGCGAGCGAGGCCCCGCAGGACTGGCCGAAGGCGCCGCGTCAGCTCGAGGCGATCCCGGCCCAGACCCTTCATTACGAGACCTACCAGGAAGACGGGCGCTTCTCGACGCATTGAGGGGCGTCGTCACCCCTCGGCTAGTTGGCCCGAGCAGAGCCCGGCCCTGGTTTGCCGGACGGCGTTCCATCAGGGTTCATCCCATACTTCCTGTAGGTCGCCTGCAGATCCTCTTCCTGCGCGGCCTTCATGCGAGCGTGGCTTTTGGCACTGAAAGCCTGATTAGATACATTCACGCCGACCAGCAGCGGAATGGATGCTGCGCCGGTTTTGTCCATTGATGCCGCCATCGCACCAACGCCTTGAACGGTGCCGAGAGCGCGTGCCTCGGCCTCCAGCTCGGCGTGGACCCTGGCGGAAGCCGATCCCGGCTCATCGCTGCTTGCGCGCTGAGAGGAAGCTGCCGTGGACACCGGACCGGGGCTTTGGCAACCGGCGAGGATCATGAGGAGCGCCACGGCAAGAGCGGGCTTCCTTGTTGCGGACGACATGGCGCGGACCTGTTGTGACGTAGCGTTATTCTGTCACCGTAACACGGTGCCGGCTTTGCCCTCCCCATCTGAATAGAGGGTTGCCGCCAACTTTGTTGGCGAGCCGAATGCAAATCGGGTGCGAAGGACCTGGAGCGCCGAGGCTGCAACGGAGAGCACCGCGCCAGGCGACGAGTAGCAATCCCGTGGCGAGCTCGTGTCGATTGCAGGAGGAAGGCTGCTCTGGAGGCTCTGCCGGAGGCAGAAGCGATTCTGTCAGGCAGGGATGATCTTCGGCAAGTAATGGTCGGAGTGGCAGGATTTGAACCTGCGACCCCCACGTCCCGAACGTGGTGCGCTACCAGACTGCGCTACACTCCGACACCGAAAATTCTCGGGAGGCCGGTCTTATAGCGGCGAGGGGGGAGCGCCGCAAGGGGAGAATTGAGCCTTTCTTGCAGATAGATTTGCGCCCGCAAAACGGTGTTGCCAGCCGCCATCGGGCCGATTATGTACACGCCACACCTATTGGGGCGTCGCCAAGCGGTAAGGCAGCGGTTTTTGGTACCGCCATTCCCAGGTTCGAATCCTGGCGCCCCAGCCACTCTCGAACACCATCGTTTTCTCACATCGCAAATCTCGCGGGCTTCTTCCTGCAGGGAAGAGCGGTCGCCTCCCTGGTCGGTCTACGAGGCCGATGAGCGCCGTCGCCCAGACGAACTCATTCAAACTCGCGTCCCGCTTCTCCGAAGTCTTAGATTTCACAAGACGTAGCTTTCTCTGCGGCGTGCGGTGAATGGCATCCGAGTGTCCGAGGGGTCCGGTCAAACGGCAAATCCGCCAATTGCTCAAGTGTCATGCGCTGGAGGGCCGGATGGGACAGGGGATCGTCGTTGCGATCGTCCACGTCCTGAAGCCGGGGACAAGCGTTGAAGAGCTGCTTTGCAAAGGTGAGGAGGTTTAACATTTCTGCATGATGCCTCTTCCCTCGACATCGCGGGATGGTTTTTCTCTGCGAATGGATATAGAAAAACTATATGAGAAACCTGAGCCGCTTCCATCTTACGGGTCTGCGCGCCGTGGAGGCGGCGGGCCGGCTGGGTACTCTTCGCGCCGCGGCCGAGGAACTCGGCGTCACCATCGGGGCCGTCAGCCAGCAGATCCTGAAGGCTGAGGAGCAGCTTGGACGCCCCTTGTTCGAGCGCCTGCCGAAGGGGCTGAAGCCGACGCCATTCGGGCAGGACATCCTAAAATATCTGAGCGCCGGATTCGCCGAAATTTCGGCCGGGCTCGCCCTCGCCGAACGCCGTCGCGACGATGTGTTGACGGTGTCCGTCGCGCCTGTCTTCGCGAGCAAATGGCTGGTATGGCGCCTGAAGCGGTTCCACGAGCAATATCCCGACATCCGCATCCGCATCGACGCGGATGTGGCGCTCGTCGATCCGGGTATGTCCGATGTGGACGTGTGCATCCGGGTCGGCTGGGGCAACTGGCCCCATGTGAAAGCCGAGAAGCTGATCGATCAGCTGATCTTTCCCGTCTGTAGTCCATCGCTCGCCAAGAGTCTTCGAAAGCCGGCGGATCTGGCCAGCGTTCCCATCATCCGCGAGCCGACGCCCATGTTCGGCTGGAACGCCTGGCTGGGCCCGAATGGTCTCGATGAATCGATCCTCGGCAACGGGCCGGTCTTCTCGGACGCGTCGCTCTGCCTTGACGCGGCCGTCGCGGGGCAGGGGGTGTTTCTCGGGTGGGAAACTCTGGCCGGGGATGCCCTCTCGTTCGGGCGCCTGACGGCTCCCTTTCCGGACCGCTACGCCACCGGCATCGCCTATTGGTTCGTCACGTCCCGAACCTTGCCGCCGACGCGGGCGGTCAAGGCCTTCCACGATTGGCTGAAGGCCGAACTGGCCAGCATGGAGACCTGACCGTGCCGGGTCATTGGACAGGCAAGGTTGGTATGCTGCCTGACGCCATCTCATCGCCACATGAATGAGCGGCCGTGCCGACCATGCACGGCCGCTCCTGATTATCTCGCAGCCTTATCCGATCCGCGGGCGAAGCGGGGTCGCCGTGCCGAGGCCGAGGGCCAAAGGCTTTACCGCGAAGGCACCGTCGCCGATGAGAGCATGGGCAAGGGCCGCGAGAGCCAGGAAGGCGGGATATTCCCAGCCGCCATTGGGGGCGTTGAACACCCAGCCGTTGGGGGCATGCACGAGGAGCGCGCCCAGGAGAACCGGCAGGAGAACGACGGACACAGCGCGCCCGTAGAAACCCAGCAGGATGGCAAGGCCGCCGATCAGCTCGGCGAGGATGATGGGCCATGCCAGGAATGCCGGAAAGCCGACCTGGGTGAGAAAGCCGGCAAAGCCCGGAACCGTGAAGACGGCGATCTTCAGATAGGCATGGGCGATGAACATGATGCCGAGAGCCGCACGCAGGGCAAAGGCACCATAGGGAGCAAGGCGGGTATCGATCATGATTTTGTCTCCAGGACCCCTGTGGTCCGTGTGCCGAGAACCTGATCTTTTCATGAATGCAATGCAATAGACCGTCATGCATCAACATCATTGCAATTTAGCAATGAAGCGCGCCTGGCTGAATGCTCAACTCAGACCTGCTAGAGATGAGCAAATCCCATCGAGCTCTCTCGCCGATGCCCTAGTCGGGCGAGGATGTCCGCGGTGATCGTCCTTCGATCGGGTAAGCAGGATCGTTGTAGCCCGGCGTCGAGGGATGGCCGGTCGCAACGAGGCTGTCGACGAGCGCTTCGTCCTCGGCCGTGAAACGATAATCGAGCGATTCCAGGTAATCGTCCCATTGCTCCTCGGTGCGCGGGCCTGCGATCACCGCGGTGATGAAGCGGTTGTTCAGAACCCATCCCACGGCGAACTGGCCCGCGGTGATGCCGCGAGCTTCCGCATGGCGCTTGATGTCCTGAGCGATCCGAAGCGATTCCGGGCGCCACTCGGTCTGCATCATCCGGTTGTCCTGCCGGCCGGCGCGGCTCGTCTCCGGCGGCGGAGCGTCGGGGCTGTACTTGCCCGTCAGCACGCCGCGCGCGAGCGGGGAATAGGGCACGACGCCGAGGCCGTAATAATCGCAGGCCGGCAGGTGCTCGACCTCCGGCATCCGGTTCATGGCGTTGTAATAGGGCTGGCTCACCACCGGGCGGTCGATGCCGAGATCGTCGCAGAGACGGCAGATCTCGGCCACGCGCCAGGCGCGATGATTCGAGACGCCGAAATACCGGATCTTGCCCTGGCGCACGAGATCGCCCATGGCGCGCACCGTCTCCGCCAGTGGCGTCCCATGGTCCTCTCTGTGGAGGTAGTAGATGTCGATCCAGTCCGTGCCGAGGCGCCGCAGGCTCGCCTCCGCGGCCTCCATGATGCGTCGGCGCGAGAGGCCGCGCTCGCTGGGGCCTTGCCCGGTCGGATTAGCAACCTTCGTGGCGAGCACCCAGTGGGAGCGATGAGGATTGATCGCGCGACCGGTGACTTCCTCGGAACGGCCTTCGTTGTAGACATCGGCCGTGTCGATGAAGTTCACACCCGCCTCATGCGCCTTTGCAATGATGTGCGCCGAGAGAGCTTCGTCGGTCGGTCCGCCGAACATCATCGTACCGAGGCAGATCGGCGAGACTTTGAGGCCGCACCGGCCCAAATTGCGGTAGTCCATGCGAAGCTCCATCATCTTTGCGCGTCGGAAGATAGGGTGATTGCCCGACATCTCCATGGATGACGGTCATGAAGGCCACTCATCATCGGAGGTGAGAGTCCTGTCGATTCTCCTGAACGCCAAAGCGGCTGCACATCTCGCGCCGGATTTGAACGGCGAGCCGGGCAGGATCGAGATCAACGTCGTCTTCCGTCACCACGGAGCCCGCGGCGACATCGCGCGTCAGGCGGATTCCGTGGGCGAGGCCGATGGGCAGCATGCGTTCGGCCTTGCTGCGCTCGGCAGGCGCCAGCCGTCCATAGACCGTGTAGCCGCCTTCGCCATCGAGGTTGTCTCCAGCCTTGAGGTCGCGCTTGGCGACCGCCACCGTATCGCCGCGCCAGGTACGGCACGAGCCCGTCGGTTCGCCGCGCAGGGCGGCGCTCAGAACCGAGATCGACAATTCCAGGCCGATCAGATGGAAAGGCTTGTACATCGCCGCGTAACGGCCGGTCGCATCCGTGGGAAGGCCATATTGCTTGAAGCACGCGGCCGCGTAATCGTTGGGAGCCTTGAGCACCACGTAGACACCCCAGCGCAGATCCCGGAACACCGGCCTGCCGTCGCGTTCCAGGGAGGACACCACCTCCACCATGCCGTCCTGATCGAGCTGACCTCCGACAGCCCGCGGACGCAGGACATGCGCGAGATCGTCGACGCCGCAGGGCGGGAAGCGCAGGCCGTCCTCCGGCACGTGGAGGTCGCATGCATTGGCGATGGCGGCCATCTCGATGGCGGATTTGGTGCCGTCGAGAAAGGAATTGAACATCTGCGGATTCATGCCCGCCGCCTTGGCCTGCTCCGGCGTCAGGCCGTAATGCGCCCAGACGTCGTCCGGCGTGACCGTGTGATAGACCGGAAGGTATTTCGTTCCCTTGCCCGCTGCTGCAACCGTGAACCCGGCGGCGCGGGCCCAATCCACCATCTCGGACACGAGCGCCGGCTGGTCGCCATAGGCCATCGAGTAGACGACGCCCCGCTCCCGCGCCTTCGCGGCTAGCAGGGGACCCGCCAGGACATCGGCCTCCACATTGACCATGACGATGTGCTTGCCGGCCTCGATGGCAGCAAGCGCGTGCCTGATTCCCGCCTCCGGGTGGCCGGTCGCCTCGATCACCACTTCCACGTCCCCGGCGGTGCAGGCATCGGTTCCGTCCGTGGAAAAGCGCGTGCCGGCGATCCTCGCCTCGTCCCAGCCTACGGTCCGGCATGCCTCCCGCGCCCGGTCCGGATCGAGATCGGCGATCATGGCAGCCTCGAGTCCGGCAATGGTCGGCACCTGGGCGAGGAACATCGAGCCGAACTTGCCGGCGCCGATGAGCGCCACGCGGACGGGGCGACCGGCGTCGTGTCGTTGACGGAGCAGCGCAGACAGGTTCATGGCGTTCGAACTCCGGTACCGTGTTTTCGTGTCCGGTCAGGCTCAAGGCTGCGAGGATGCAAGTCAATGAGCGTCATCCTGGTGTGCGCGTCGGAAGCCTCTCGGTCTCGGAAACTTGATCGGACCGGCCGCGTGTTTCCTTGTCACGATGATCGCTCTCCGCGACTATCGGCGGGTCACATCGCACGAGTTCGGACATGGATCGTCGTCGCTTCATCGCACTTGCCGGGTTAACTGTTCTCGGGGGCTCCCGCGCCTCGGCTCAGCATACAGGGCACAGCACGCCGCTGCCCGAGGCCGCGCCTTCGCCGGATCCCTATGCCCGCCTGCAGGGAGGCGTGCCGCATCACCTGACGCCCGAACAGGAAGCCCAGCGTGTGACCGACAGCCCGGCTCCTGCCGGCCCGCAGCAGGGGCGATGGGTCTCTCGTGCAGCGTTGCCGATCCCGCGCAGCGAGATGGCCTGGGCGACGGTTCTCAACGACCGCATGCATATCATCGGCGGCTACGGGGAGGGGCGGGTCGACCGCGCCTATCACCACGTCTACGATCCGGCCTCCGACCGCTGGTTCAACGCCGCCCCATTGCCGCGCGGCGCCAACCATGTGGCGGTCGCGGCCGATGCCGGGCGGGTCTATGCCCTGGGTGGCTTCATCGAGCAGAACCGCAATCCCGATCAGAACGCTTATGTCTACGATCCGGCGGCGGACCGGTGGTCGCCGATTGCACCACTGCCTCGCCCCCGCGGCGCGGCTGCGGCCGTGGTGCTCGACGGCAGGATTCATCTGATCGGCGGCGCGTCGCTACCGGTTGCCGAGAGGGCCAGCGTCGGCTGGCACGAGATCTATGATCCGCAGGCCGACCGCTGGACCCAGGCCAAGGCCTTGCCCGGGGCGCGGGATCATGTGGGCTGTGTCGCACATAACGGCGTCATCCACGTCATCGGCGGGCGCTTCAACACCTTCGAGTACAACACCAACCTGCATCATGTGTATCTGCCGACCAAGGACACCTGGGAGGAGCGGGCGCCGCTGCCGACCGCCCGTTCCGGACACGGGCTGGTGGTCTACAGGAACCGGCTCTTCGCCATGGGCGGCGAGGCGGGGCGTATCGAGCAGGGAAGGCCGATCCAAGCGAAGGTGTTCGGCCAGATGGAAAGCTACGATCCTGGCAGCGATACATGGCAGCACCACGCGCCGATGACGACACCGCGGCATGCAGTCGGAGCAACCGTCATCGGAGACTGGATCTATGTGGCTGGCGGCGGTGCTGTCCTGGGCGGCTCGGTCCAGTCCGCCGTGCACGAAGCCTTCACGCTAACCTGATGGATCGTCACCGCTGCAATGCACCGAAAGCCGATAGGTCCGCCTCGGCCTGGGCGACCGAAACCGCCCCCGGCTTGAGCCCTTCCCGCGCCATGCGGGCTCCAAGTTCCGTGAAATAGGTGTTCGCCGGAACCGGTACACCGTGAAGGCGCCCAAGCAGCACGATCTCGCCGTTGAGATAATCCGTCTCGATCGATCCGGCGCCGCGCGCAAGGCTCTGTGTCGTGGAGCTGCCCAAGCGCTCGATTCCGGCGATCTGCCTCTGCTGCATCAGCTGGGCCCTGCGGGCATCGGCCGCGCCTACATCGAGCCACGGGATTCCGGCCGCCTTGTAGACGGTTTCCGCCTCGGCCCGAAGCAGCGCTTCGAGATGCTTGCAATCGGCATCCAGGCCGAGCGCGGCCTGCAGGATGTTGCTCAGGTTGAGAAGCAGCTTGCCGTATTTGCTCTGCATTACATCCGGCGAAACGAAGGCCGCGATGTTTGCGGTCTCCAGAGCTTGGGCGAGGGCCGTGTCGTGCGCGTTGCTGCCACCCGGGTAGCGCCCAATGTCGAAGATGCCGTGACGCGGCACGGAGAAAGCGCCGATTTCCCCGGGGCCTGAGATCGCGGCCGGCATCATCACGGTCACCCCATGCACCTCCGGAAAGAGGCGAAGGGCCAATCGCTCGTTGGTCACGCCGTTCTGAACGCAGAAGATGGCCTGCTCCGCAACGCCGGCAGCACGCAGGCGTTCCAGCGCAGCAAGCGTGTCCTGTGTTTTCATCGTCAGCAGGACGGCATCGTCGGAACGGAAATCGATCTCGGTGGGATCCGATACGCAGGGAAATCGTACCCGCTCGGTCTTCTCCGGAGTGCGCAGAAGCAGTCCATCGGTCTGAATAGCGTCGAGATGGGAGCCACGGGCAATGCCGATCACCTCCTGATCCGAGAGCGCAAGGGCCGCGGCTACGGTCCCGCCGATCGCGCCGACGCCATAGACTATGATCCGCATGATGTTCCTCGCTTTAAAGCTGGTCGGGAGGGCAAAGCGACCCCGGTACCATCTTTAGGCACGATATTCCGCTTCTTCCAGCATTGAGAAAGCGGCCTGCATCAGTCCCTCGCCGCCCACACCATGCCGCGCCTCAGGATGGTGCGCATCTCGGGCACGTCGAATTCCTTCGCCACGTGTCCGAGGGAGCTGTAGAATACGCGGCCCTGGCCGTGGCGGCGTTTCCAGACGACCGGCATGACGACGCCTTCGATCCAGGATGCGTGCTCGCCCGAGAAAGTCGTCGTGGCCAGGACCTCGTTCGACGGATCCACATGCATGTAGTACTGCTCGGAGTGATAGTCGAAGTCCTGAATTCCGTCCATCACCGGATCATCGGGCCGAGTGACCTTCACACGATAATCGATGATGTTGCCCGGATGGGCCACCCATTGGCCGCCGCACATGAACTGGTACTCGACCGCCTCGCGGAAGGCATCGCCCATGCCGCCGTGAAAGCCCGCGAGGCCGGTGCCGTCGCGGATGGCCTGAGAGAGGTTCGCCACCTCGTCCTTCTCGATCTTCGACATGGTGTAGATCGGCACGATGAGGCTCATCGTGGAGAGCTGAGGGCTGGCAAAGGCGCGGGTCGAGTTCTCCAGGTGCACCTGGAAACCCTCGTCCCGCAGCAGGCCGGCCACGATCGTGGAGCATTGCTCCGGCTCATGGCCGTGCCAGCCGCCCCACACGATGAGTGCTTCGCGCATCGTTCGTTCTTTCTGTCGCTTCGATCGATCTCAGGCGGCGGAAGCCGTCTCCGGCAGACCCTTCCAGAGAATCGCCGCATCGGCGTCCTCCAGAACGGCCGGCCGCTCAAGGGTGGTCGTGATCGCCCGAGGCTGCCCGGTGGCCGCTCCTTCGAGGATGGAGTGCATGACCTCCAGAACGTGCAGGCCGAGGCGGCCGCTCGAGCGGTGCGGGGTGCCGTTCAAAACGGCGCTCGCGAGATCGGCGAGGCCCAGTGCGCGATAGTTCGCTTTGTTTGGAATCTCGGGAGCCCAATTGGGCGAGCGCCAGTTGGGAGAACCCAGCGGCATCTCGCTCGAATCGACGGCGCGCCAGTCGCCGCTGCGCTCGGTGATCTCCACGTGGCCGCCGAAGAAGTTCGGATCCGGCACCCGCAGCGACCCTTCCGAGCCGTAGATCTCGATGGCCGGATGGCTGTGCTTCCACACATCCCAGCTCATGCAGAATGTCACCTGCGCGCCGGAGGCGAACTCGAGGAGCGACATCACGTGAGTCGGCGTCTCGACCGCGATCCGCTGGCCCTTGCGCGGCGATTCGGAGGTGACGATGCGCTCGGGATACCCGATGCTCGACATGGCGAGGACGCGCTGGACCGGACCGATGAGATTGACGAGGGCGCTCAGGTAATACGGGGCCATATCGAGGATCGGGCCGCCGCCGGGCTTGAAGAAGAATTCCGGATCCGGATGCCAGTGCTCCATGCCGTGGGACATGAGGAACGCCGTTCCGGACAGGATGTGCCCGATCTTGCCCTCGTCGACGAGGTTGCGGGCGAGGCGCCCGCCGGCGCCGAGGAAGGTGTCCGGGGCGCAGCCGAGGTGAAGGCCGCGCGCTTCCGCCTCGTCGACGAGGCGGCGGCCCTGCTCGAAATCGACCGCCAGGGGCTTTTCCGAGAAGACGTGCTTGCCGGCGGTGAGCGCCGCGAGCGAGACGCCGAAATGGGCGGCCGGCACGGTGAGGTTGACCACGAGGTCGATGTCGTCACGGGCGAGCAACTCGTCGACGGTCAGGGCCTCGATGCCATGCCGGCTCGCCTGCGCCTGCGCCACCTCCGGTCTCATGTCCGCGCAGGCACGGAGGGTGAGGCCGCGATAGGCGGGGATGTTCTGGAGGTAGATGCCTGAGATGTTGCCGCATCCGATGATGCCGACGTTGAGGGAGTTCATGATCCTTAATCCTCGATCGTGCGCAGGAAGGCGAAGCTGTTGCGGGCGGTCTCGGCCGGAGCTGCCGGCTTGTCGTGCTCGACCACCATCCATTCGGCGCCGGCATCGCGGCACACGCGCCACAGCTCGCGCCAGTTCAAGGTGCCCGCGCCGACATCGGCCCAGCCGTCCTGATCCTCGTTCTGCCCTGCAGGTGCGATGTCCTTCACGTGAGCGGCCGTGATCCTGCTGCGGTAGCGGTCAATCCATTCCTTGGGATCGGCATCGCCGCGCACGAGCCAAGCCACGTCGGCCTGCCAGGCCAGGGGGCTCGAGCCCGCAGCCTCGAAAATCAGCTCGAGAGCCGTCTTCGTGCCGTCCTTCGGCTTCAGCTCCCAGTGATGGTTGTGATAGCCGAGCCGAATGCCTTGCGCCTGAAAGCGCTCCGCGATCTGCCCCAGTTCAAGGCCGAGGGAACGCCAGCCATCGGCGGCCATGTCGCGCTCCTCGGGCGGAACGGCCGGCATGTAGAGATGGGTGAGGCCGAGAGTCCGGCATGCCTCGACGATCGCATCGGGCTTGTCGCGCAGGGCCGCCATGCTGACATGGCTGGACGAGGCCTTGAGACCGCGAGCATCGAGTTTCGTGCGGACCTCCGACGCCCGGTCGAGATGCGAGCCGACCGTCTCGACATGGCGATAGCCGGCATCGGCGACCGTATCGAGGATCAGGTCGAGATCCTCCAGGGATCGCAAGGTGTAGAGTTGAATGGAAAGAATGTCCGTGACGCTCATGGGGTCCTCAGGGTTCGGAATGGCAGGCGCGACAAGCCGCGCGGCGAGGTCTGTCGCGATGTGGCTGCGTTCACAGGCGCTCGCCGGTCTCGGCCGAGAAGAGCGACACCTGCGTGGGTTCGACATGGAGGGTCAGGGTCTCGCCCGGCGCGGCCCGGCGGCTGCCGGTGGTGCGGACCTGGACCGAGCCGATGGGGTCGCTGCACCAGATGACGGTATCGGCGCCCATAGGCTCGACGATGTCGACCTTGAAGCCCGGCCATATCCCGTTGCCGGCGATCTCCAGATGCTCCGGCCGGACGCCGAGCACGACCTCCTGTCCGGCGGACGGAGCCGTTGCGAACGGATAGGCGGACAGCGACAGACGGCGGTCGCCGGCGAGGAAGCTCAGGCCTTCCCCGGTGTTCTCGATCCGACCCTTGATGAAGTTCATCTGCGGCGAGCCGACGAACCCGGCGACGAACAGGTTGGCGGGCCGGTGATAGATCTCGTCCGGCGTGCCGATCTGCTGGATCTTCTGCTCCTTCATGACGACGATGCGGTCGGCGAGCGTCATCGCCTCGATCTGATCATGCGTGACGTAGACCATGGTGGTCTTGCCGAGCCTCGCATGCAGCCGCTTGATTTCGACGCGCAGCTCGTTTCTCAGCTTGGCATCGAGGTTGGAAAGCGGTTCGTCGAACAGGAAGACGGCGGCATCGCGAACCAAGGCCCGGCCGATGGCAACGCGCTGGCGCTGGCCGCCCGAGAGCTGGTCCGGGCGCCGGTCGAGGAGGGGTGTGATCTGAAGAAGTTCGGCCGCCTTGGCGACGCGCTTCTCGATCTCGGGCTTCGGCGTCTTTGCCATCTTCAGTCCGAAGGACATGTTCTCGCGCACGTTCATGCGCGGATACAGGGCATAGGACTGGAACACCATGGCGATGCCGCGGTCCTTGGGCTCCTCCCAGGTCACGTTCTTGCCGTTGATCCAGATCTGCCCTTCCGCCACATCGAGCAAGCCCGCGATGGCATTGAGCAGGGTGGACTTGCCGCAGCCCGACGGCCCCAGCAGGACGATGAACTCGCCCTCGCTGATATCGAGGGAAAGGCCGTCGAAGACCTGAACAGCCTCGAATGCGACGGTCACATCACGCACGGAAACGGTCGACATGCCTTATCCCTTCACAGCGCCGGCGGCGATGCCGCGGACGAACCAGCGTCCGGAGACGAAGTAGACGACGAGTGGAACGAGTGCCGCGAGCATTGTGGCTGCCATGTCCACGTTGTAGGCGCGCTCGCCCTGCGTCGAGTTCACGATGTTGTTGAGCTGCACGGTCATGGGCAGGTTCTCGCGCCCTGCGAAGGTGAGCCCGAAGATGAAGTCGTTCCAGATGCCGGTGACCTGCAGGATGGTTGCCACCACGAGGATAGGTGTCGACATGGGCAGGATCACCCGGAAGAAGATCGACCAGAACCCGCCGCCATCGATACGAGCCGCCTTGAACAGCTCGATCGGCAATCCCGCGTAATAGTTGCGAAACAGGAGCGTCATCGTCGGCAGGCCGAAGATGACGTGAACCAGAACGATGCAGGTGAGCGAGTTGTAGATCCCCGTCATCGAGAAGACGCGCACCAGGGGGTAGAGAAACACCTGGTACGGAATGAAGGCGCCGAGCAGCAGGATGCCGAACATGACGTTGGCGCCCTTGACCCGCCAGAACGACAGCGCATAGCCGTTGATGGCGCCGACAATGATCGAGAGGATCACGGACGGAATCAGGATGCGCACGGAGTTCCAGAACCCGACGCTGATGCCATTGCACTCGAGACCCGTGCAAGCGGAGGACCACGCCTTGGTCCAGGCCTCGAAGGTCATAGCGGCTGGCAGGGCGAGGATGTTGCCGAGTCGGATCTCTTCCATGGGCTTGAGAGACGTCACGACCATGATCCAGAGCGGCAGCAAGAAGAAGAGGGCTGCCGTGATCAGGAAGGCATAGACCCCGATGCGGCCGACCGTGAGATGGCGAGGGCGGCGGCCCTTCGGCACGGCGGTGCTCATGCATGCCTCCCTTGCGGACGGACGTAGCGGGCATAGACCCAGGGAGCCAGAACGATCACGACTGTGATCAGCATGATGGTCGCGGCCGCAGTCCCAAGGCCGATGTTGTTGCGCTCGAACAGATGATCCATGACGAACTTAGCCGGCACTTCGGTGGCGATGCCGGGGCCACCCAAGGTCATGGCGACGACGAGGTCGTAGAGCTTCACGACGCCGGTCGCGAGCAGCACGGTTGCGGTGACCACCATGGGACGCAGAAGCGGCAGAACGACGGAGGTATAGACCCGCCAGGTCGGAATACCGTCCACCTTGGCGGCTTTCCACAAGTCCTTGTCGACGCCGCGCAGGCCCGCGAGCATGATCGCCATGGTGAGGCCGGAGCCATGCCAGAGGCCTGCGATCACGATGGTGTAGATCGCCATCCTCTGGTTCACCAGCCAGTCGAACGTGAAGCTCTCGAAGCCCATGTCGCGCACGAGCTTCTGCAGGCCCAATCCCGGATTGAGGAACCATTGCCACGCAACGCCGGTGACCACGAAGGACATGGAGTAGGGATAGAGAAATACGGTGCGGAAAAGGCCTTCGCCGCGTACGTTCTGATCGATGAACACGGCCATGAGGAAGCCGATGATCAGGCAGCCCGAGATGAACAGGGCGCCGAAGATGACGATGTTCTCGGCGGATGTGAGAAACCGGTCATTGGCGAAAAGGCGCATGTATTGCGTCAGGCCGAACCAGTCGAGCTTGGGCAGAAGGGTCGAACTCGTGAACGAGAGCCGTACGGTCCAGAGCATGCAGCCGATATAGACGACAAGGACAACGAGCGCCGTCGGCAGGAGGGCAAGGGCTGCGGGCAGGCGCGTTCGCACGCTGCGTCGGGCTTTTGTGCCGCTCGAAGGGACACTGGGTGCGTGAATCGAGATTGTTTCCACCAGTCAGGCTCCATTGAGAGTATTCCAAGACTCAGTGATGGAGACCTCGCCCCGGCGTGACCGGGGCGAGGTGGCGTAACTTAGGTGGCGTCCCGCATGGCGCCGACGATCTTCTCGATGAAGGCGTCAGCCGACATGTTCGGGTTGTTCCAGTACTGCGTGACTGCGTCCTGCATGGCGCCCGAGAAATTCGGAGGGCTCAGAATTTCCATGCTTTCCACCTGGTTGGCCGGATTGCTCAGGATGGAGTGAGACTTCTGAGCGCAGGTGTCCATGGACGACACGTCCACATCCATCCGGACCGGAATGGAGCCCTTCTTCTTGTTGAACTCGATCTGGGTGGCGGGATCGAGCAGAACCTGGATCAGCTTGTTCTGGGTCTCAAGTGCCGCCTTGTCCTTCGTGGCCGGGAAGACGAAGACGTCTCCGCCAATCACGAGCTTGGGCTCCTGCCCGACGACGGTGCAGCCGTACTCCTTGCCGGCCGTCTGGCCCGCGGCGATGAATTCACCCTTGGCCCAATCGCCATTGAAGTGCATGGCCGCCTTGTTGGTGATTACGAGAGCCGTCGCGTCGTTCCAGTTGCGGCCCGGACTGGCCGGGTCGACGAGGCCGCGCATCTTGCCGAAGATCTCCACGGTTTCCTTGAACTTGGGGCTCTTCACCACATCCGGTTTGCGGGTGCCGTAGAGCTGGCGGAACATGTCGGCTCCGCCATGACCGACGACGACGGCCCGGAACAGGTTATGCTCCCAGGTGGGCTGACCACCAAGTGCAAGCGGAATGATGCCCTTCGCCTTCAGTTTTTCTCCGCTGGCGATCAGCTCAGGGAAGGTCTTTGGAGGCTCAAGGCCAGCATCGGCGAAGATCTTCGTATTGTAGAACATCCAGTTCTGGCCGTGAACATTGACCGGAACGGCGAAGAACTTCCCCTCGCGCACAGTCGCATCGACAATAGGCTTTGGCATGATCTGCCGCCATTTGCCGGCCTGTGCCTGCTGGTCGACGTCACGCACCAAATCGTTGCTGACCAACTCGTCGAACTGCTTGCCGGTGTTGAACTGCATCATGGTCGGGGGATTGCCGCCCACCATGCGGTTGATGCCGGCCGTACGGGCATTGACGCCGCCGGCAATAGCATTGTCGACCCAGGTGCCGCCGGCCTTGGTGAACTGCTCCGCGAAAACTCTCACGGATGCGGATTCGCCGGCCGACGTCCACCAGTGGAGAACCTCGGCCTTCTGCTGAGCATAGGCGGCGGTGCTCGAGATAAGGGCAATAGAAAGGGTATACGCGGAAACGCGTGTCTTCATGCTCATGGCTTCCTCCCAGAAGCGTTTTATCGATTTTTGTAATCGATTACATCTTGCGATATAGGTTGTAGGCGCTTTCAAAATTAGTCAAGACACTAGTTGAGGTAAGTTATAGCCTATGAGAGAAGGTAACATAACTTGCTGAGGGGCCAGAGGTAACCTGCATGAGCCGGAAAAGATGGCGCTCCGTGAAAGAGATACGCATCGCCGATGTAGCTCGACTTGCCGGAGTGTCGACGGCGACCGTCAGCCGCGTTCTGTCGGAACCAGGCAAGGTGAGGCAGAAAACGCACGATCTCGTGATGGAGGCGGTGCGCCACAGCGGCTACATCCCCAACAGCACGGCACAGAAGCTGCGCACCCGGCGCACCATGAACGTGCTGGTGGTGGCGCCGCGGCTCACGAACCCGGTCTTCGCCGAAGTCCTCCGGGGGGTCGACGATGAGCTGACGCAGTCGGGTTATGGGATCATCATCGGCAACCTCGACAATCGCAGAGAGCGCGAGGCTCGCTACGTCGATCTCGCCCTGTCCAGACAGGTGGACGGCATCCTCCTGCTGACCGGGTACATTCCGGAGAATGGCACTCGCGACATGAGGGAGTCCGGACTGCCGATCGTTGCCATCTGTGCGGCCATCGAGGACGATACGATTCCGAATGTGGTCGTTCAGGATCGTGAGGCCTGCCGCAGAGCCGTCGAGTACCTGGCGGGTCTCGGGCACCGCCGCTTCGGGTACATCTCAGGAACACCGAGTTCGATCATCGAACGCGAGCGGTTTCAGGGGTTTCGGGAGGGTATCGAGGCGACCGGCTTCGGTCACACCGATTATGTCCGCTGGGAGGGGACCTTCGTGTTCTCGACCGGCGTTGCCGCTGCCGAATCCTTCCTGAAAATGAAGGATCGCCCCACGGGGATTTTTGCCGCGTGCGACGAGAGCGCCATCGGCTTCATCAAGCGCGTTCGGGAGGAACGGGTCCGCGTGCCGCAGGACGTGTCGGTCATCGGCTTCGACGGGATCGAGTTTGCCGATTACACGGAGCCGACGCTCACCACGTTTCGGCAGCCCCTGCATGAGTTGGGGCGTGCAGGGGCCGACGTTCTGATGAAGCTGATCCGGAACCAAATGAAACCCGAGGACTGGGATGTCCGATTGCCTCTGACGTTGTTGGAGCGCGACACGACCGGACCGGTTCTGCACAAGGATTACAGATCTCTGCGGCGGTCCACCATCTGATGCCGCAGCCCATCGATAGATATCAGAACTTGAGGAGGATGCCATGCAGCCGGTCCGTTGGGGGATCTTGAGTACGGCGAAGATTGGCCGAGTGAAGGTTGTTCCAGGAATGATGAAAAGCCCGCTCTGCAATGTGGTTGCCGTTGCATCGCGGAATGAAGCATCCGCTCGCGATATGGCAACGGAATTGGGGATTCCGAAGGCCCACGGCTCCTACGAGGATCTGCTCGCCGATCCAGAGATCGAGGCGATCTACAATCCGCTTCCCAATCATCTGCATGTGCCGATGACCTTGGCGGCCGCTGCCGCGGGCAAGCATGTCCTGTGCGAGAAACCGATTGCCATCACGGCCGCCGAGGCGGAGCAACTCAGGCAGGGTGCATCGAAGGTTCTGATCGCGGAGGCCTTCATGGTCCGCCACCATCCGCAATGGCATCGCGTCCGTGAACTGATGCAGAGCGGCGATATCGGAGAGCTGCGCTCCATTCAGGTCATCTTTTCATACTTCAACGTCGATCCGGGTAACATCCGCAACAGAGCCGATATCGGCGGTGGTGGGCTCCTCGACATCGGCTGCTATGCCGTCGTCTCAGGCCGGTATATTTTCGAAGCCGAGCCCCAACGTGTCGTCACGCTCGTGGATCGCGATCCGGCATTCGGCGTCGACCGCACCACCAGCGCGCTCATGGATTTCGGCGCGGGACGGCAACTCGCCTTCACGGTTTCGACCCAGTCCGTGCCCTATCAGCGGGTCCAGATCCTCGGAACGAAGGGACGAATCGAGATCGAAATTCCCTTCAATGCGCCGCCCGACAGTCCGACTCGCATCTTTGTCGACGACGGTAGCCTGCATGGTGATCGCTCCGCCCGAGCCATCGAGCTTCCGGTTGTCGATCAGTACGGGCTCCAGGGTGAGGCCTTCAGCCGAGCGGTTCGGGGCGCTGCGTCTCTCGACTACGGATTGGAGGACGCCATCCTGAACATGCGGGTCCTGGATGCCTTACGACGGTCGGAAGCGTCTGCGGCTTGGGAAAAGATCTAGGATCAAGTCTTGCGTGTAGCCTGAAGGCTTAAGCCTGCAATGCCTTTGCGGTAACTCGTATAACTGTCTCATCCATCCGGGTGACCCGTCCGAGCCGCCTGGGTGCGTTGACTTGTGGCGCTGTGCTCGAAATTATTCTCATAGTCAAATGTCGGAAAACGCCGGTTTTTGATGTCGAGCTGCGTTAAGCATCCAGATTAGAGACAGGCAGATCCTGATGGTCATGAATCCGGCAATCGTCCCCTCGTCCCTGAAGTTCGGCACGAGCGGGTTGCGGGGGCTCGTCGTCGAACTGAACGGCGTTCCGGCTTTCGCCTATACCCGCGCTTTCGCCGAGATGCTCAAGGAAGACGGTTCCGTCGCGGCATCCCGGAATGTCGTGCTGGTCGGGCGGGATCTGCGCGAGAGCAGCCCGAGCATTGCCCAGCTCTGCTGCGCGGCTCTGCAGGAAGCCGGGCTTGTGCCGCTCGATTGCGGCGCTCTTCCAACCCCGGCGCTCGCCTATCATGGGATGCGATTCGGCATTCCGGCGATCATGGTCACCGGAAGCCACATCCCGGAGGACCGCAACGGGCTGAAATTCTACCGGGCTCAAGGCGAGATCGACAAGAAGGACGAGACCAGCATTCTGGCTTGGCACGCCAAACTGGCAATTACCGCCGTGCCAGAGGCGGCCCGTGCCATGCGCGCTGGAGCGCCGGATCTCGACCTGATCGCGGCCTATAAGGCTCGCTATCGGGAGTTCTTCGGGGCAGGGGCGCTCACGGGCCTCACCGTCGGGGTCTACCAGCACTCCTCGGTCGCCCGCGATGTGATCGTCGAGATGCTCGAAGCCCTGGGCGCTCGGGCGGTGCCGCTGGGGCGCGCCACGAGCTTTATCCCGGTCGACACGGAGGCCTTGCGCCAAGAGGACGAGGTCCTGGCGGGGCAATGGGCCGCCGAGCAGAGGCTCGATGCCATCGTGTCGACGGACGGCGACGCGGACCGGCCTCTGGTCTCGGATGCAAGCGGCCTCTTCCTGCGCGGCGACCTGGTCGGGGCGATCACGGCCAAGTCGCTGGGCGCGGATGCAATCGTCACGCCGGTGACCTCCAACTCCGCCCTTGAGACGTGCGGCGCCTTCCGGGCGGTCCTTCGCACCCGCGTCGGCTCACCTTATGTCATTGAAGGGATGGCCGAGGCGGGTCGGGCGGGCGCGCAGGCTGTTGTCGGGTTTGAAGCCAATGGCGGCGTGCTGCTTGGTTCCGACATCGTGCGGGAGGGCCGCCGGCTCGCCGCGCTTCCCACGCGGGATGCCATGCTGCCCATCATCTGCGCTCTCGGCGAGATCGTTGCCCAAAACAAGCCCCTCGCCGAGATCGGAGCGGCTTTCGCCTTCAAGGCTGCGGCCAGCAACCGTCTGCAAGACGTCGCAACGGATAAAAGTGCGGCGTTCGTTGCCCAGCTGCAGCAGGATGAGACGTTCCGATCCAATCTGATGGAGCCTTTGGGAGGCGTGGCCGAGGTCAATTCCCGCGACGGGCTGCGGATCATGGCGAACAATGGGGAGGTCGTGCATTTCCGCCCATCCGGCAATGCGCCGGAGCTGCGCGTCTATGTGGAAGCGGTGACGGCAGACCGTGCTGAAGGTTTGCTCGAATGGGGATTGGCCGTCGCGCAGAGGCAGGTCGCGGCAGCCCACGCCTCAACCGTTCAACGGGCCTAGACGGCTGGCCAGACTGTCCCGAATGCCGCGGATCATCAGCTGCAGCCGGAGCATCCGCTTGTCGACGAGAGTCGTATAGGTGGCGAGAAAGGCCAGGCTTCGACTGGTGAAATAGATCCGCCAGGCGAGGGGGGTATAGGGCTGGCGGGCGAGCCAGAGCGCATTCCTCACCCAATAGTAGTTCCGGACAGGCACGTGGACGGCAACCTCGCGCGGCCCGATCTGAACGGTCCCGCTTCCGAGCCGGTGTTCCACGGCGGCGGTGGGCGAGAGATAGCTTCTGTACCCGGCGGTACGGGCACGGAAGCACCATTCGACGTCGACGAGGTCGATGAAGAGGTCTTCCTTGAACGTCCCCACTGCCTCCAGGACAGACAGGGGTATCAGAGAGCCGGAAGCAATGATGAAGTCGCTGGCAACCGGTCGCGTCTCGTTGGCGAGGGAGAGCCGAGACAGGCGGAGCCCGTCGGCGCGATAGGCTCTCGTCTGCCGCTGGCTGTTGAGCTCGTAATAGGCCGGGCCAATGGCGGCTATTCTCCCTTGCCCTTGTTCGAGAGCCGTCAGGTTCTCCGTCAGGTCTGCCACCATCCCTGGGGCAAGGACCGTGTCCTGATCCAGCAGCAGAACATGGGTAAAGCCGTCCACTCGAGCTCGGGCGACGCCTTGGTTCTGTGCCGCAGCGATGCCGATATTCCTTTCATTGGCAATAACTTGACCTCCGGCTTGGGTGACAACTTGCCGGATGTCCTTGGCATTGGTTGATCCGTTATCGACCACTACAAGGTCCTGAACCTGCGGCAATGCCGACCCCAGAACCTGGGCGAGCAGAGCGAGCTCCGGATTATATGTCACCGCAACGGCCAATATGCGCATGGAGATTCCTTGGATCAGGCGCGCCGTAGTAATGTGATCTCGGGGAGCGGGCAAGCGGAGGCAGGGTAGCCGGATCCCGACCTTTCATTTGGGAATGTGCAGGGAGTGGTTCAGTTCATTAGAGACTATCTCCTGAGGCGTGTTTACTTCAGTGAGCTGCAAAAATACCTATGCCTTTCAGGGAGTTGATGCACCTCTTAAACGCGGCCGGGTCTATGTTGCTCCGAATGATCAGCCGGCAGGAAACGGCCAGGGCATCGAGGGTTGCTGGAGTAGAGCCGAAGAGGTATAGCGGCGTTCGAAGGAACTCCGGTCAGGCTTGCCGGCTGGAGGGGTCTTCCCTTGCGAAAGGCGCGGCACTATGGCGCTTTCCGGAGGTATGCGGTCTGGACCAATGCCCTTATAGAAGGGGCACGCTTCCCCACGAGCCTGAAGCCGAGATTTTCGATGCACAAAGATACGCTGCTGAAAAAGCTGAACGATAGAACCGCTGTGATCGGTATCGTGGGACTGGGCTATGTCGGTCTGCCGTTGTCCCTCCGGTACGCCGAGGTCGGATACAAGGTCGTCGGCTTCGACATCGACCAGAGCAAGGTCGACGTCCTGAAGCAGGGACAGACCTATATCGAGCATATCGGCTCCGAGGGGGTTGCCAAGGCGATCGGGAGCGGGTTCGAGCCCACTTCCGACCTATCCCGCGCCCGCGAGGTCGACGCGCTGATCCTGTGCGTTCCGACGCCCCTCAACAAATACCGTGAGCCGGACCTCAGCTACGTACTGAACACGGTCGATGCACTTGTGCCGCACATGAAGGTCGGCCAGGTCATGTCTCTGGAGAGCACGACCTATCCCGGCACTACTGAAGAGGAGCTCCGTCCCCGGCTCGAGAAGGCCGGTTTCACGGTGGGCGAGGATGCCTTCCTGGTGTTCTCGCCGGAGCGCGAGGATCCTGGCAATGCCAAGTTCAGCACGCACACCATCCCCAAGGTCTGCGGCGGCACCACGCCGTCCTGTCTCGAGGTCGGCCTGGCACTCTACGGCCAGGTGATCAACACGGTCGTTCCGGTGAGCTCTACCCAGGCCGCTGAACTGACCAAGCTTCTCGAGAACATCCATCGCGCGGTCAATATCGGCCTCGTCAACGAGATGAAGATCATCGCGGATCGGATGGGTATCGACATCCACGAGGTCATCCGGGCGGCCGCGACCAAGCCGTTCGGCTTCGTGCCCTATTACCCGGGTCCGGGCCTCGGCGGCCACTGCATCCCGATCGACCCCTTCTACCTGACCTGGAAGGCGCGCGAGTACGGCCTGCACACGCGCTTCATCGAGCTTGCCGGTGAGATCAACAGCACGATGCCCGAATGGGTCGTCGAGAAGATCGCCGATGCTCTCAATGAGCGTGAAAAGCCGATCCGTGGCAGCAAAATTCTCGTCCTTGGGATTGCCTATAAGAAGAATGTGGACGACATGCGGGAGTCGCCATCGGTCGAGCTGATGACGCTGCTTCAGGCGAAAGGAGCGGAGATCGCCTACAGCGATCCGCACGTCCCGACGTTCCCGAAGATGCGGCGTTATTCATTCGATCTCGAAAGTGTCGAGCTGACCCCGGAGGCATTGGCCGGCTACGATCTGGTGCTGCTGGCCACGGACCACGACAGGTTCGATTACGACACCATCGAGAAGCACGCGAAGCTCATCGTGGATACGCGTGGACGGTATCTCGGTGCCCGAAGCAATGTCGTGAAGGCGTGAGCTGCAAAGAAATCTAAGGTCTGTGACCATGGCCACCGACTGAGTGTTGGGTGCTAACTCAAGATGAAGACGTTTGGCGTCCCGGTTTGACCGTTTAAGTGCCGGGAAACGGGATTAAGGAAGCGATGTTGAGAACCGACGGTTCGGGGATATTGGAGGTATTGCGCGAGGTTCGCGACGGCTGGCGTTGGCGTGAGTTGTGGATGACGCTGGGTTGGCGGGATGTGCAGACGCGTCATCGGCGTTCGCGCATCGGACCATTCTGGAACACGCTCAGCCTCGCTTTCGTCGCGACCTGCATCGGTGGCCTGTACGGCGGGATCATGGCGCGTCCAATGTCTGACTATATCCCACATCTCGTCACAGGCTACATGATATGGACCTTGCTGCAGGCGCTCGTGATCGAGGGCAAGGACGCTTTCGTAAGCAATGCCTCCGCCATCCGGGAGATCGCGGTTCCAGCGACAGTTTATGTTTACAAGCTCCTCTGGAAAAACCTGATCATCTTTGGCTTCAATTCGCTTGTGTATGTCGCTGTTCTTGGTCTTTTTCGCGTATCTCCATTTCCGAATATCGTCTTCGTCCTGCCGGCGATGGCAGTGATTTTGTTGAACGGAATTTGGGTTGGCCTTCTCCTGGGGCTCGTTAACGTGCGTTACAGAGACCTGGGTCAATTGGTTCCGAACGCCATGCGCCTTGCCTTTTTCGTGACGCCGATCCTTTGGTATCCGGATAGCGTGAGCGGGCTGCGCACGATCTTCGTGGACTTCAATCCATTCTACTACTTCATCGAACTGCTGCGCGCACCCCTTCTTGGACAAGCGCCGAGTTCGCTGATCTGGACTGTTACCCTTGCGATTACGCTGATCGGGTGGGGCATCACAATGCCGGTCTATGCCCATTGGCGTCGCCGGATCGCCTTCTGGGTTTGAGGACAGATCATGGCTTTGATTAAGCTAGACAATGTAACACTGGAGTTTCCGGTTCAGGCCTCGAAGTCTGACAGACGCCGGTCGTCGTCAGACGAGAAACCTATCGGTGGTCAACTGTCGTCAGGGCAGGCGGGCCATATGGTGGTCCGTGCCCTCGACCAACTGTCGCTCACGCTCGGCCCGGGCGATCGCCTGGCGCTGCTGGGGCATAACGGTGCGGGAAAGAGTTCGCTTTTGCGTGTGATGGCGAGGCTCTACGCACCTACGCACGGTCGGGTAACCATCCAGGGGCGCGTCGCGCCACTCCTGAACCTTGGGTTCGGGCTCGACATGGATTCGACCGGCTACGACAATATTTTTCTTCGCGGGCTCTTTTTGGGGATGAGCAAGGCCGAGTTGAAGAAAAAGGCCGATGTCATCGCCGAGTTCAGCGAACTCGGAGACTTTCTCGATTTACCCATGCGTACCTA
Organism: Microvirga sp. CF3016; assembly: GCF_036314085.1. Taxonomy (NCBI): domain Bacteria; kingdom Pseudomonadati; phylum Pseudomonadota; class Alphaproteobacteria; order Hyphomicrobiales; family Methylobacteriaceae; genus Microvirga; species Microvirga sp. CF3016. The sequence continues at coordinate 97,646 of NZ_JAYGGM010000002.1, read as the reverse complement.
TTCCTCCGGCATGCGGGCGCGTCTGGCCTTTGCCATCTCGACTCACGTCGAGACGGATATTTTGCTGCTGGACGAGGTTGTGGCTACGGGCGATGCCCGTTTCTTCAAGAAAGCGAACGAGAAGCTGGAGAGCTTTGCACGGGAATCAAAGCTTCTCGTACTGGCTTCCCATTCCAATAGGGTGCTGCGGGAAATCTGCAACAAGGGGCTCCTCCTGGAGCATGGGCGGATCAAAGCATTCGGGCCTATTGATGATGTCATCGAAGCCTACACCGCCTCCACAAATGCCGATGCTAAGGACGGGTGATCCTGTCATGCAGGCCGGAGGTGAGAGAGTGAAGGGCATGGGAGCTGGTGCAAACAGCTCGCTCATCTCGGCTTCACAAAGCTCAAGCTCTTGCTGGATCTGCTCGCGGGTTTTGAGCGGCAAGGTCTCGAACAGATGACCCAGGATGCTCTGCATTCCACATCCCGCGCCACTGATGACGGCGCTGTAACGGACGCCGTCTCCCTGCAGGAGCAAGTTCAAAGACAACGGCAGGAGATCGACGAGCTTAACGCCACGATCCGCGAGCTGCGAACGGAGATCAATGGGCTACGAGGTTCCCTGTCCTGGACAGTGACGAGTCCTTTGCGTGCGCTGGCGCGGCGTCTTCCCGGGGTGGCGGCTAGGATGCAGCGCGTTCTTGATCGAACAAAAGATGTCTTGGCGGTCAACCTGCCGAGGCGGGCCGGGCAAGCCCTGTTCGACAATCATTGGGAGGTGAGCTCCGAGATCGCAGTGCAGATATCGGCTTACCGCAACTATTCAGGCCGGCGGCGGGTCGTCTTCTATACGGCCATCTTCGGGGAATATGACAATCTGCTTCTCCCGGATTGCATCGATCCAGTTATCGACTACGTCTGCTTCACGGATCGTCCGCGCAATGATTACGGGGTCTGGCAGATGCGCACCGCGCCGTATTACCATCCCGATCCGACGAGGATTGCCCGCTGGGTCAAAACCCATCCGCACGAACTTTTTCCGACCCATGACATCGCGGTGTGGCTTGACGCCAATATTATCCTGAAAGGGAATATTCGTCCTTATGTCGAGTTGGTGGAGCGCCAGAACGCCGATCTCGGCTTGATCTCGCACCCGCATCGCGCCTGCTTCTATGACGAAGCCGAGGCCTGCAAGCGTCTCAAGAAGGATAACCTGAAGCTCATCGACCGACAGGTTGAAGAATACCGGAAGGGCGGGTTGCCCTTGAAGCAGCCGCTGTTCGAAACCGGCTTCATGATCGTTCCTCTGCGGAAGCGGGAGACCGGCGATGCGCTTCACCTCTGGTGGCAGCAGATCGACCGTTACAGTCGCCGGGACCAGCTTGGCCTGGCCTGGGTGAACTATCGATATCCGAATCTCAGCATCGTTTCGCTGCTGCCCCAAGGGTTTTCCGTAAGAGACCATGAAGATTTCGCATATTTCCGGCACAGTCTTGCACGATCCCTAACGATTCCAGATGCTCTCCGGCAACTCGGATCCGTTCGCGATCCAATGGCTGTCCTTCCGTTCGTTGAGGTCAAGAACCAGCGGCTGGCAGCACTGGCCGATGCTCCCATCGATGTCATTGTATGCGTTCACAACGCTCTGGAGGATGTCCGCCTCTGTCTGGAGGCGGCGTGGATGTGCCTGCTGCCGAGCCACAGGATCATCATCGTCAATGATCGATCGGATGGGGGGGTGACCTCCTATTTACGCGAATTCGCGAAGGGCAGGGATCAGGTCAGCCTCATCGAGAACGACGAGAACCTGGGCTATACGCGCTCGGCCAATCGCGGTCTTGCCGCCGGAACCGCGCCCTTTCGCATTCTCCTGAACAGCGACACCATTGTCAGCCCGAATTGGGCCTTGAAACTTCTCGATGCAGCGAGCCGGAGCGACAGGATCGGCATCGTGGGCCCGCTCTCGAATGCCGCTGGGGCGCAATCCATTCCCCGGATCAAGGCCAAAGGCAAGAACACGGCCATCAACCTGCTGCCGCCGGGTGTCGCACCTTCCGATCTCGACCTCGCCTGCGAGACCTGGAGCGATGCGGATCTCGTGCCCCGCGTGCCGCTGGTCCATGGCTTCTGCTTCGGCATTAAGAAAGAGGTCATCGAGAGCATCGGGTTCTTTGACGATGAGAACTTCAAACTCTTCTACGGCGAAGAAAACGACTATTGCTTCCGAGCCCTTGCCGCCGGCTTTGAACTTGCCGTTGCGACAAACACTTTCGTCTATCATCGCAAGTCGAGGAGCATCGATGAGGAAAAGCGGGTGGTGCACATGGCCGAAGCCTGGAAGCGCCTGCGGGATCTCTACGGCGCGGACCGGATCTTGGCGGCTTACCGTCAGGTCGAGGAGCATCCGCTACTAGAGCGGACGCGCAAGGAGGCCGAGCGCCATCTCCAGTCATCGCCGGGTGGAGGATCAAAGTCTGAATCCTCTACCTATAGTTGAACACCGCCGTAATGTGGCTTATTGCCCCTTGAGCTGGGGCCACGTCGGAAGCCGTGGACGATATTACCATTATAGGCTAGTACCCAGCCCGAGATAGTGAAAGTGGGGCGCCTGAGCCGGATGGCGAGGCATGTTCCGTAACGGGATGAACAAGGGCAACGTTATGGCAAAGAAATATTTGGTCACGGGAGGTGCCGGATTTATCGGCTCGGCGGTCGTTCGAAAGCTGATTTCCGACACGCGGCATCAGGTCCTCGTCGTCGACAAACTCACCTATGCGGGCAACCTCGACTCCCTTAATCCCGTTGCCAACAGCGATCGTTATCGTTTCGTGCGCGCTGATATCGCTGACGCCCGGCAGATGCAGACCGTGATCGGCGAGTACCAGCCGGACGTGATCATGCATCTTGCTGCCGAAAGCCATGTCGACCGCTCGATCGACGGGCCGGGGGAGTTCGTCCAGACGAATGTCGTCGGCACCTTCACGCTGCTGCAAGCGGCCCTGACCTACTGGAACAAGCTGGATGCTGCCCGCCGCGACGCTTTTCGGTTCCATCACATCTCGACCGATGAGGTTTTCGGCTCCCTGGGTGAGGAGGGTTTCTTCCACGAGGAATACCCGTACCAGCCCAACTCGCCTTACTCGGCCTCCAAGGCCGCATCGGACCATTTCGTGCGCGCCTGGCACCACACCTATGGCCTGCCGACGCTGATCACTAACTGCTCCAACAACTATGGGCCGTACCATTTCCCCGAAAAGCTCATTCCCCTCATGATCCTGAACGCGCTCGAGGGCAAGCCGCTGCCGGTCTATGGCAAGGGCGAGAATGTGCGCGACTGGCTCTACGTCGAGGACCATGCGGAGGCGCTGATCCTTGTCGCCGAGAAGGGTAGGGTGGGCGAGAACTACAACATCGGCGGCTGGAACGAGCGGACGAATATCGATGTCGTTCGCTCCATCTGCCAGCTCGTAGACGAGATGGCGCCGAGCAACGCGATCGGACCGCGGGAAAAGCTCATCTCCTACGTGACCGACCGGCCCGGCCACGATCTGCGCTACGCCATTGATGCCAGCAAGATCGAGCGTGAACTGGGATGGCGCCCGGCCGAGACCTTCGAGACCGGCCTGCGGAAGACCGTTGCCTGGTATCTCGACAATCGGGCTTGGTGGGAGCGGGTGCGCTCCGGTGTGTATCAGGGCGAACGGCTTGGGATTGCTGTCTAAGCTCAGGCTCACTGTTCAGAGGACGAGCTTGATTGAGCCTAGAGTTCAAGAGGACAACATAGGAAGGGAGTGACGGGGTGCTGAAAGTGGAGCCAACGGCGTTGGCGGATGTGAAGATTGTCAATCCGCAGCGCATCGGTGACCAGCGCGGCTTCTTTTCGGAAACCTACAACCGGCAGCGCTTTGCCGAAGCGGGGATCGACATCGAATTCGTGCAGGACAACCACTCTCTATCGGCCATCGCTGGCACGGTCCGGGGACTGCATTTCCAGAGCGAGCCGTTCGCGCAGGCCAAGCTCATCCGGGTTGTCCGCGGCCGAATCCTCGATGTCGCAGTCGATATCCGACGGTCATCGCCGACCTTCGGCAAGCATGTTTCGGTGGAACTCTCAGCTGAGAATGGTTTGCAGCTTCTCGTCCCGGTCGGCTTTGCTCACGGCTTCTGCACGCTCGAACCTAATACGGAGATCGTTTACAAGGTCTCCGGGTATTACTCTGCGGCGCATGACCATGGGCTGCGTTGGAATGATCCGGCGCTCGGGATCGAGTGGCCGGTCGCGCCGGCCGATGCGATGCTGTCGGACAAGGATAAGAAGCAGCCGCTGCTTGCTGAACTGGCGGCATATTTTCCATAGGATGATGATTGGACTTGGGGCTCCTTGCGGACGGGCCCCGGCATCCAAGGAGATGAAGTGATGAAGGGCATCATACTGGCGGGTGGCAGCGGAACGCGATTGCATCCGATGACGTATGTGACGTCGAAGCAGCTGCTTCCCATCTATGACAAGCCGATGATCTATTATCCGCTGACCACGCTCATGTTGGCCGGAATTCGCGATATTCTCATCATCTCGACTCCGGATGACCTCCCGCGCTTCCGGCAGCTTCTCGGAAGCGGTGAGCAGTGGGGCATTCGTCTATCCTATGTCGAGCAGCCCAAGCCCGAAGGCCTCGCGCAAGCCTACATCATTGGAGCGGACTTCGTGGCAGGTGGTCCCTCTGTGTTGATCCTCGGCGACAACGTCTATTACGGTCATGGTCTAACGGAGCTGCTGCGTTCCGCGGCGAGCCGCACGTCCGGCGCTTCGGTATTCGCGTATCATGTGACAGATCCTGAACGTTACGGCGTCGTCGAGTTCGACCGCAACGGGCGAGCGATCTCCATCGAGGAGAAGCCGACACACCCCCAGTCAAATTGGGCTGTGACAGGTCTGTATTTCTACGATCACCAAGTCGTCGACATTGCTGCAGGCCTCAAGCCCTCCACTCGAGGCGAACTTGAGATCACTGATGTCAACCGCGTCTATCTGGAAAAGGGCCAGCTCCAGGTCGAGCTGATGGGGCGCGGTTATGCATGGCTCGATACCGGCACACCAGACAGTCTCGTCGAGGCCGCCGAGTTCGTCCGTGCTCTCGAGAAGCGTCAGGGCTTCCGCATCGCCTGTCCGGAGGAGATTGCCTTCAGTGCAGGTTGGATTTCGCGTGAACATCTGATCGAGCAGGGAAGTAAGCTCTCAAAGAGCTCTTATGGACAGTACCTGTTGCGGCTCGCAGAGTAATCCATATCGACCATTAAAGTTTCTCAAGATTAGGGCGCAGGCAAGTGCATAAGGATACAGAGGGAAAGTACCAACGCGTCTCTGACAGCAGTGTGTCGCTCATCGTGGTGAGTTCCAACAGCGGACACCTACTTGTTGACGCAATGGAGTCGATCTTCAGTCAGACCGTTCCCCCTGATGAGATTTTGATCATTGATGATGCATCCGATGATGGCTCGCGTGACCTTCTTTCGAAATATCACGAATTCGCTAGAGTAGTGGTCAACGAGCATGCCCTCGGTATAGTTGAGAGTTTCCGTAAAGCGGTTTCACTCACCACAGGTGATTATGTCGCTATACTGCGAGCCGAGAATCGATTGCGTGCTGATTACATCGAGCAGATGCGCGAAGCGTTGAGCTCTAATCCAAATGCTGCGGTTGCATACTCGGACATCATGCTCATTGGTCCAAACGCGCCGACTTTGGCGGAGCAGGTTGGGGCGAAGCTTGCCGGAAGAAGCGGGAGCGACATGCAACCGATGTATCACTGGCAGGTTTCGGAGCCGACACAAACCGCGCTCGCTAACTTAGATAAGAACCGGTTTATTCACGAGACATCAATGTACCGGCGAACTGATTACAATTCCGTTGGAGGTTACACTCAAAGATTGGGACCGGAAGATCAGGACCTCTTCAAGCGAATGATTCTTAAGGGACGGAACGCCATACGAATTCCTCAACCTCTCGTGGAAGATCGACAACAGCCATCGACTCACGTCAACAATCTGGTGCTTATACAGCAGAGTATACAAGCACTGAAGCAATCATGCGAAGACAAAGATAAATTGATTGTATCTTTGCAGCAAAGATCTCTTGGATTGGAAAACGAAAAGAAAAATTTAGAGCGGTCTCTTTCTCAAACATCTGAGATACTATCTAATAGAGAAGAGATGCTTGCAAACACCAGCGAGGCACTGGCAAGAGCAAGGGGTGATCTTAAGAAAGTGCGAGCTAAGCGCGATCATTTTCGACACGAGTTGAAAATGCACCGAGCGAGCCTTTCGTGGCGGATTACGTCCCCTATACGCATCACTGTGTCTCGTTTTCCAACTGCAGCCAGAGTTGTTCGTAAGTTGGTCCAAATCGGATGGTGGACTGTCACGCTACAGCTGAAGAGCCGCCTTCATCAGCATCTATCTTTCCGTCGGAAGGTTCAAGTTATCGTTAAATCAGGGCTATTTGATAGGACGTGGTATCGCTCGCAAAAGAAGGGCTTAAAGGATCTGAATGCCGATCCAGTTCGTCACTACCTGGTTAGTGGGTGGAAGATCGGTCTGGATCCTCATCCGCTTTTCAGCACAAGTTGGTATGTTGACTCAAACCCTTATGCAGCCACGGATGATAACAACCCATTTGTGCACTATCTTGTCGAAGGTGGCTTCACGAACAAGGATCCAAATCCGTTTTTCTCTAGCAAGTGGTATCTGGAGCAACATCCAGATGTAAAACGGCGCGGGATTAATCCGCTTGTTCATTACATTCAGGAAGGTGCAAAAGCAGGCATCGCTCCATCAAGCGAGTTCGATGCTGACTATTACGTGTCTACCTACCCCGACGTTTCTAGAAGTGGTTTGCTTCCATTCGCTCACTATGTGCGAATTGGCTCGATCCAAGGGCGTGAGACGAACTCCAAGCTGAAGCAGGCAAATAGTGAGCGCCGCCGTGCTGCACTCGGGAAAAATCTGGACTCGATTTCTGCCAGGCAAGTTGCACTTGGCATCGTCACTTACAACAACTCGAAGGACCAACTGGCACGGGCATTGCGTAGTTGTGCGATAGCTCTTCGACGCGCTCATGTAAGTGACCGAAGCTCAGTTTACATGATTGATAATGGGCATGTAACCGAATTAGAGAATATCAATACTGCGCTCGATGTGCGAAAGATGCCGTCTCGAGGAAACATTGGCTTTGGCAGCGCGCACAATCTCCTGATGAAAGAGGCGTTCGAAAGCGGAGCAGACGCATATGTTGCGGTTAACCCGGATGGCGCCTTGCATCCGAATGCCTTGGCGGCGATGCTCCGGATGTCCGAAGCGGCGGCAGGGTCTGCGATAGTCGAGGCTCTGCAGGTGCCAGAAGAGCATCCAAAGATTTACGATCATTATAGCTTCGACACTCCATGGGCCTCCGGAGCATGCATGCTGCTGCCGAAGCGGATTTGGAATGCTATTGGTGGGTTTGACGATAGTTTTTTTATGTACTGCGAGGACGTAGACATCTCATGGAGGGCGCGCGCTGCTGGGTTCAGTGTGAAGACGTGCGTGAATGCTATGTTCTACCATCCTATCAACGACCGTGAGCCGGACAGGAATTCTCGAGAGAGGTTCCTGTCATCCGGGCTGATACTTGCTCATAAATGGGGCGGTGAAGCATTCAAACTGGGACTGTTGGCTGAGATGAAGCGTCTTGAGATGACGGCTCCAGACTTGTCGAATGTTGAGCCTCAAGGGGCTGACAGTAAAGTCGCAAACTTCAACCACTTGTTCAACTTTGCAGAAACCCGGTGGTAAAGATCCATGTCTTTCGAAATGCTTGATGTTGTAATCAGATTTCACGATGCCCGGCGGATGGTTGAACTTGACCGCTGTGTATTCTCGATCGCGTGTCAAAATTACTTCCCGTTGACGGCTCATGTTGTATGTCAACGATTTACAGAGAAAGAGTTAGACAGGGTTAAAGCTGAGCTTCAACCGCTCCTCGAACTGTCACCCGCAATGGCAGTGCGAGTACATAACATGACGGATGATTTTCCGCTCGACGCACGATCTCTACTGATAAATAAGGGCATTGCAGAGTCGAAAGGACGTTACTTAGCGTTTCTTGATTATGACGATATTATATATCCACAGGGATATACTTCCCTTATCGCCGAGCTTGAAGCGACGGGATGCGCAGTTGCATTTGGGAATATTAGATCGGCATACCTGACTGTTGATGACAATATTTTCATGACACTGTCGAAGAAAGAGGTGTTTCATGGAGCAGGCGTAATTGATCAACTAAGACGTAATTTCTGCCCTATCCATAGCTTTATCCTGGACAAATCGAAAATCGAGGAGAAAGACCTATATTTTGAGCCTGAATTGAATAAGCATGAAGATTATGATTTTCTTATCAGGATTTGTAGCAAGTACCCAGCAAGCTTTCGCACGCGTAGTCGCTTTGTAGGAGAATACAGTAAAAAGGATGACGGCAGCAACACAATCCTAGTTGCGTCTAGCGTCACCGACGAGCGTAAAAAAGAGTGGGAGATCGCAGACGAGTTTCTTGATCGACGCCGCCGTACAACCATTGTAAGCCCTGAGGTTCAACGGTCTCTCGGGATTGTTGAGCCTGATCCATCTCTGACAGTTGAGCAGCTAATCCAACAACACATTCCGTGAATGCTCAAGACGATCACGAGTGAGGATAAGGAAACTACCGAGTAATCATAAGCCGTCTGAGCTACAACTTGCACCGACCCTTCGATCCTACCGCCAAGTTTGAGATCGATTGGAGTGGTCGTCAGCGTAGCCAACATCGGTCTCTCATTCGTGTCTCGAGGCGCCCCGTATCTCGGAATGCTCGTCGCCAGGCGATGAATAATGGGGAGGTGGCCCTAGTTGTATCGTTATTTGTTTGCAATATGGCATCGCAAGGTAGATTTTACTGTGTTTTAGCCGTAGTGAGATGCATTAGACAGTCGCAACATGGTGGCCACGAAGTTCAAGATGTACAGTAAAAAAAACCTACTGGTATTTGGAGCGCCAGCCTTTCTCGTCGCAATGATTTGTGCATCCTTGTGGAAGTTGCCCAATAGTGCGCTTCTCACGTCACGTTGGATTTCACCAGTGGCTGACCAGATAGTCATCTACTATCTTGTTGTGTCCTGTCTGATATTTGGCATTTACGCATTCTCCCACATTGCCTCGGCAAGCTTTCCAATTCTTCTCGCTCTTGGCGCAACGACTGCTGTAGCCATTTTGGCTGGAATCGGTGTGTTCGCGACGGTTGTACTTGTTTTGTCTGGCGCGTTCGTCTTGGGAGCGATGGCTTGGAAATCGTCGGCGAGTGAAGATATTCCTTCCGCAGCAGTCTTTATTTCGACGGGGCTTGCCGCATATGGCATTCTGCTCTCGTTTACTGCCTGCTTTCCAATAAATACAAAGGCTTTATACTCCGCCTTTGTCATATTACCTTTCGGACTGATCCTCGTCCCTGGTGTTCGTAGGGTTTGTGCCGAGAGTCTGAGGCGTGTTTCTCAATCTCTATCTTGCCCTGCCGTGAGCGATCGCCGGGGGAGCATCCCGCTCAAATTAGGACTAGGAGCGCTTACAGTAGTCTTGGGAGTACATCTTCTCTATAGTGTGCTTCCGGAGCGGTACTACGACGCTCTCTCGATGCACCTTTACATACCCTCCTATATGGCTGCGCACGGCCGCTGGTCGTTTGACGTCAATGCATCGGTCTTCGCTCATGTGCCGTTATCGATTGACTTCCTCTATGCGATGTTATTTGGCTTGGGGGGCGAGGAAGCACTTCGGTTATATAACTTTTCTGTACTTGTGCTGATCTCAGTTATCATGTTCGAGATGCTAATGCGGGCGGTGAGCCGAGGCATAGCAACTTGGACAGTCATTCTTTTTGTCACTATACCGCTGACCTTTATCGAAACAGCTGCTCTTTTTGTAGAAAATACACTTGCACTCTGGCTACTGGCTCCTGCTTCGATTCTGATCACGTTTGCGCATCGCTTAGCGGTGCAACATTGTGCTGTAGTCTTAGTCCTGCTTTGTGCGGGCGTGATGGCGAAATTGCACGGCGTTGTTGCTGCGGGTGTGATTGGCCTCTGCATGCTCATTTGCTTCGCCAGGCTGCCGCAGACTACCCGCTCTTGGATCCAGTTGTTCTTCCTCGTTCTTGTAACAGCGTCGATAGCCCTATTCCCATACATCTATGCTTGGATAAGTACTGGAAACCCGGTATTTCCATTCTTTAATGGAATTTTTGCTTCCCCTTTGTGGCCTCCCGAGAATTTCAAAGACCCTAGGTATGTTGGCAGATTTGGCTGGCGGCTGCTCTGGGATGCTACATTCTATTCCAGGAGTTACTTAGAGGCATATGAAGGAGCGCTTGGACTAGGTGTCTTGGTGTTTTTGCCGGTGGGAATACTATGTGCGGCCGTACGTAGAACAACCGAAGATCTGCTTGTCCTTGTCATAAGTTTGGGGTTCATACTGATCATAGCTTCACAGACCCAATATCTTCGGTACTTTTATCCAGCTCTTCCCGTTGCATATTTCCTTATAGCAAGGGCGATCGACCAAGCTTCGCAACTTCCTGCCGGTAAGATTATTGCGATCTTGAGCGTAGGAGGGGTTGCGATCCTCAATTTGTATCTGATGCCTACCGCTGGATGGATTCTGTGGGATGCGAACTTCCGAGCGATTTTCAACGTGGAAGCCAAGCGCGAGCTTGAGGTGGACCAAGTGCCCGAGAAAATCGCAAATAGGATGCTTAATGAGCTGGCTGGGCCTAATGCACGCGTTCTTTACACAGCAGATCCTTTTGGCGCGCTCTTCTCTGGGACTGCCCTCGCTTCAACTTGGTACAATACCCAGTTCGCTGCGAGAATACCCAAAGCTAAAACACCTCAGAAGGTTGAAGCACTCTTCCGCGAGATGCAAATAGACTATGTCGTTCACAGGGTCAGCAACGCTACGCCATACCAAAGAGCAGCAGGTGAGTATTTGAGCCTTAAAGCTAGGGAGGTGGGACGCATAGGTAATCTTGTCATTTACGATGTCGGCCGGTTGAGATGAGTAGGTCATCGGGCTCGTTGGAACATGGCTATGCGGACGCTGACTGCACGTCACTTCCTGATTAGTTTATTCAATGGTATGCGAATTTCTGGATACAGTAGGGCTGGGAAACGGAACGCTGCACGCAATCTTGTCTCTGTATCGAGCGCTGACCTTTCGATGCTGCGACTATTGCTGAATCGGCGCCGTCCGAGTGCATCAGAGAGCAACTCGTTAGCTACAACAATCCTTTGATGTAAATTCGTGCGACTAGTGTGCAATGGGGGGCGCGGGCAATGAGGAGTGTACGAGATTCTCAAGAGGTTGCCTGCAGTGAATTTAGGCTTCTGGTGCTGTGTATTATTATGACTACGGGCTGGTTCAAATTGGAGACAAAAGTTGTCTGTTCACCTATCTAGCGATGCTGCTTTTTCCTCTCGATTGGCAGAGTTGGCCTTTGAGGGAACGTCCAACGCTGTCCCTGGGCCCTGGAGTGGTCATGTTCCGTTTATGAACATTATCGTCAATCTGGCCCGCCCACGCACCTATGCAGAGCTAGGAGTATATCGGGGTTGCAGTTTGCTCGCGGCCCTAACGGCAGCAAACAACGCTAAACTTGCGTTGCGAGCGTGGGGAATCGATACTTGGGCTGGCGATGAACATTCAGGAAGCTATGTAGGTGACGGCTTTTACCAAGAGGTCCTTGCTAAGACTTCCGAGCTGAATTCAGATACGCACTTGCTTCGGATGACGTTCGATGAGGCCCAACCGAAAATCGACGATGGAACGATTGACTTGCTCCATATCGACGGATTGCACACATACGAAGCAGTTAAGCATGATTTCGAGAACTGGCTTCCGAAATTATCAGACGCCGGCATCGTAATATTGCATGACACTGCCGAGTTTAAGGACGATTTTGGTGTTTACCGGCTTTGGGATGAGGTGCGTGGCCGGTATCCGAACTTAGCATTCACTCACTCGCACGGGTTGGGTGTATTGTTTGTCGGTGAGACTCGTACCCCAGACGTTCAGAGGTTGATTGATGCTTGGGATGATGATTTGTTCCGTGGCATGTTCTCAACTGTATGCCGGTATGCGGGCGAACTCAACAGGATCACGCAAGGGAGCGAGATAGTCGCCTGATTGCCTATTCATTGTAATTCTATGGAGGCGTTCCGGCGAAGCTGGCATTATCTAAATCAAAGACAATATGACAGATTGAGCGTGGCTGAGTGCAGTTGCTAAGATATTGGGAAGTATGGTCAGTGGCGTAACAGCACGTCTTTTACTAGGTCGGCAGAGATAAAGCCTGCAGCATGGCTCTGCCGCGAGTCAGCGTGGCCGCCAAGCCCGAGCGCCTGATCGGTGACAAGGCTTCCGACGGGGGCATCTTGTACCGCTGTGTCAAGGAGTGCCGCATCAATGTGTCATTCCTACTCGGCCAATCCCATCGTGCCATATACGCCTAATCTCACGGCCGCCCGCGCAACCTCGTCGAGCGCCTCTTACAACGCGCTATGATCGGTCGGTCGGCAACGATCGCAGGCTTCGCTTTGTCCGTTCTCACAACCGAGTGCAGCAGAGAACCTTCTGCCTAACAGGACCCACAAACTGGGAGCTATAGCGAAGATGTAAGCAGAAGGGACGCGCTCATTCAGGACCCGATCTCGTTTCGACAAAATGTCGTTTGTCATCGAGGAGCTTGCATGTAAGGAGCAGTTCGGCCTCGTTCTCTTGATTCAACAGCAACAGAAGGCTATCAGCATCCGAAAGTAAGTATGAAGCGTCATGATAGATCACTCTGGTATCTTTGTCGCCGTCGCGTGGCTATCTATCGCCTCGGCTGCGGGTGTGGGTATTTTCCTCGGGATAAAGAGACTCGCATCTGCACGCCCTATCGACTTCGATCTATCCGAGCTCCTCGGGCTATTTCCTATCGGATTTGCAATTACTTATGGAATATTCGTCATAAGTCATATTGCGAGCTTCGGAAAAAGTCTTGATGTGGGATTGTTCTCGCTTGTTGCGACAGTGATTTTTGGCATCGCTGGATTAGTTGTAATACTTATCAGAAAAGACATAAGTAAAACCTCGGCAGAAGATAAAAAAAACTATATAATATGTCTCTTCGTTGCCTTGTGCACATCAGTTGTTCCCCAGATTATGCTCGGGAGCTTGCCATTCGTAGTAAGCGATTCCTGGACGCATATCAGTTATATCAATCGTTTACTGCTTGAAAATTCAACAATGGTGAGTGGCGTTGCTATGCCACACGAGGTGTATGCTCTCAAATTCTCGCCGCATCATGCATTCTTGGCAACAGTTGGTAGGCTTTCACAAGCGCAAGCGTTGGATGTCTGGATCGGGGCGCGTTACCTATTTCCAATCTGGCTTATTTTGGCGTTCCTCTCCTTCATTGCCAAAGCTGCTCCAGATGTTCTCTCAAAGCCATGGCAAATCGGCGTTCTAGTATTCTTTTTTGCGGTTCTATTTCCGACGGAGGACGGAGTTTTCCGGGGTAGCGCCGACTATCGGATCCCAGCGTTCATTCTGATGTTCCTGCTGCTTCGCATTGGGTGGTCGCTCATCGTGCAGACGGGGGCGGACAATACGATAGCACTGACTAGCATGCTGCTGTTGTCGAGCGTGATCGCAGTGACCCATGTGCTGGAGCTTATGCTCGCCATTTTAATGTTGGTTCCATTCTCCATTGCGTTCTGGCGAAGATCGAATAACCGAAAGCAAGTCATCTTCATTGCCACATGGAGCTTCTGCTCAGTGGCGATTGCGCTGATCGTTGTGCGCGTGGCCTTCACTGGCTATCCGGTTCCGATCGAAAGGGCGACTACCTACGATCGCTTCCTCGAATTGTATATGGGGATGCTCAGTCATTGGATAGGATGGCCGGCGCTCATAGGAGCGGTCGCGGCTACTTTCTTCGTGCCAACAAAGTATGTGGCGTTGAAGATCTTTATAACAACAGCTTTGTTGACCGCCGTATCGACGAGCGCCGTGAATCCCGTTGTAGCGTACTTACTTGTCCCCTTGGTCGGCGCGAACTTGTTTTGGCGGACGATGTTCGTTTTTCCTATTTATATACCGCTGGCGCTCTCGCTGATCTATTTCATCTCAAGCGCGTGGAACTCTGCTGTAAGGGGGGATTTCGCACGGGTGGCTATGCAGGGGTGTTTCGGGGTAGCGCTGCTTACCGCTGTGGGGTTCCACCTTTATTATTGGTGGGGTTTCCATGGTAGAGTTTCCTATCTGCAATCGGACTCGATCTCACAGCTTCGACTATACCCTGCTCTATACGAACGGCTAAAAACATATAATTACAAAATAGTTCTTTCAGACACTTTCACGAGTGCACCAATTAATGCAGTGACATCCAACTACATCTACGCTCATCGTCCTTGGACTGAGGGGCCCGAGCCCGGACGCCTAGCAGTCGCGGCTAATATCTTACACGATCCTACTTCCACAGAATCCTTGATGGCAATTTGCAGGGCCAAAATCGATCTCGTCGTCATCAATCGCACTAGGCCTCCAGACAGATTAAAACCTGAACTAGATGAATATGCGTTCGTCCGAGAAGGATTCTACAAGGATAAAGTCGAATTTAAGAAGGTTTCATACCTCAGATTTGTCGGAAATTTTGACGGGGTAGACCTTTATGAAGTGTCGCGCCAAAGTATTTGCAGTCAATAGTCAGGTTCTCGTAAACGGATGTACAGGCAACGGCGGCACTCTCCAGCGAGGCAAACAAGTTATCTGTCTAATTAAATTTCCATCATCGTAGCCTGAAGGCTTCTCGAACAGGATCTGGGGTCTAGCATTCACCATCTTGTGTGAACCGGACCCCAGTCGACATGTGACACTCAGCATTAACTGATGGCGGTTCGCTTCGAAAGAATTGTAAACCGGGTATCTGCGGGTAGTTGTGCTATTAGTGGAAGGCCGACGGTTACCACGGACCAGATTGCGAGCTTTTTGGCGCGACCTAGTGACGGGTCTAGATTGATCCGCTCCCAAGTGCCTTCCTTCGTTAGGGTAGTGAGCGGCTGCGGCTTGCTTGCGTTGCAGCCAAGTGCTTCGGCAAGGTAAGTAATGCTCTTCTCGGAAAAATAGTGCACATGTGGGGTAAAGAAGTGTCTCTGCCACAGGCGGTCCCACAGCTTCGGAGAAAAATGGAGTTTCCCAATCTTAAAAAATATGCCCTCCGAAAAGGGGCAATTCACTACGATAACTCCATTCTCTGTAAGGTAATTCAGGCAGCTTTCGAGGACACCTGCTGCATCTGGGATGTGCTCAAGCACATCATTGAAGATGATGATATCGAATTTCTTTCCTGGCTCAATCGCATCGGGAAAGTAACCTTGAACAACCGGGAGTCCCTGTCTCTGGGCAGTCCGAGCCAGCCTAGGGTTGGGCTCAACGCCGGTCACGGCGAGGCCCGCGGCCTGGGCTTGTTTGAGAAATTGACCAGTTGCACATCCTATATCTAGGATACTCCGAAGATCTGGGCTGAAATTTCTTATCCTCGCAATGATCTTTCGGTAGTTTTTCTCACGAACTGGACGAAGAAAGTCGATATCGTCCTCTTTCTCCTCGACAGTTTCGCTGTCATGAATCTTAGTACTCTCAATGCGAGGCTCGAGATTCGATTGCCAGTGATCGCAGCGAGCGCAGTAGAAGGTCCAAGATGTGATCTTGCTGCTCATCTGGGACGAGCATATGTTACATTTCATGACAGACCTAAGGTTAGCAGTGGCAACTCTTGGAGTGGACCAAGAATTTAGATTGTGCCAGCTCGGTACTTATATCGCAGTTTGAGCGGTGGCCAGTTTCGAAGCCCGGCGAATGGCAGTACATCCTAGCGATCTCGCCTCTTCTTCAGGCGACTTGTATAGAATCCCTCCTTCGGGAAAGCGATACGGACAGGCACCATGAACGGCTGAAGTTTGGAGTGACAATGGCGCTTCACTTTTTGTCGCATGGCGGCTGCGTCAAATTCACCGGAAACGATGATATCCGCACAGACGATCTTTCCCGTGAGGACATGAGTTTCACCATAAACTACCGCATCGACAACTTCAGGTATCTCAAGAATGACAGTCTCAACTTCGGAGGGATAAACCTTCTGTCCTCCGACGTTTATCAAATCAGATTTTCGACCGAGAATGCGGAAATATTCGCCATCCTGCTCAACTGAGTCACCTGTGATCAGATATCCATCATCTGTGAAAGGACTGGGCGCATTCAAATAACCCAGCATTGCAGACTCTGCCTTGATCTGCAAAATACCGTCAACCACACGTGTTTGGTATCCTTCACCACCTAGCTTTACCCAGAGCGAGTCACTCGACCTTGATTTGGCGCGCATGACGCCAAGTTCGATCATGCCGTAGGTTTGGCGGAGTTCGAGATCTGGGAAGATCGACTTCAAGCTGGCAAGTGTAGTCTCCGGCATCGGCTCGGCGCCATAGGTGATCAGCTTCAGGCTCGATAGGTCATACTCCTCGTAGGCGCGGCTTATCAGGAGCATATTTAGAAATGTCGGTGTCGCTGGGAGTAACTCGATCCGATGCTGCTCAACAAGCTGGCAAATCTCTTGCGGGGTTCTAGTCTCCGGAAATACGACTAGGGTGCCGCTCGCGAGGCAGCCAAGCAGAGTATTCAGGCCGCCCCAATGATCGAAGAGAAGAAAATTCAGCGTTATAAGCCCAGGGCGTGGGTTATGGAACTTTGTGAGAAGTCGGGAGAAATCATGAACGACACCTTTTGGCTTTCCGCTCGAGCCGGAAGTGAAGAGCACGAGCCCTGGCACCGCTCGCTCCGACAAAATCTCAAACAGCCTATGGCTTTCGGCCTGAGGGTTTCCTGTCTTAACGACAGGATCGGAGGAAATTGCAGGTGCATCTCGTACATCGAGAACAAGGTGAGGTTCAATTTCGGTCAACAGATCCCCTACGTTTGTGTAGGTTGTTTCCGTGAGAGGGATCGTGATCGCGCGGCGAGCAATGAGCGCAAGTAGAAGCGGGATCGATCGGAACGAGAAGTCGCCGAGCAGAACGACGCGTGAACCTGCGTCGACACCGAGCTCATTGGCAAGCCACTCGACGTCTCGCTGGACTTGGTCAGCAAGCTCAATGTAGGTGAGGTACTGCCCATGCCATGCGAAAGCTCGCTCTCCACCACGCTCGCGAAACTTGTTTATCAGAAAGCTGATATCGCCGAAGTCAGTTGCCATCGTCGTTGCCGTATTTCACTCGTAGAGAAGTCGCAGGGACAAGAGTTCGTTAAAGTTATGGATTGATCAGGGCCGAAGCCCACGAAAGGCCGACGCCAAATCCACACAGAACAATCGGCCGATCTTTGCGGATTTTTCCAGCCTCTTGCGCTCTTTGAAGAGCGATTGGGACTGACGCAGATACCGTGTTTCCAAGAGTCCTCATATCGAATACGAGTTGCTCTGGGTTGAGACCTAGCGAGCGAGAAATGCCGTCAACGGCCACCTTGCTTGCTTGGTGAAATACGAACGATCCGACGTCCTCGATGCGAAGATTGTTTCGATCGAGCAGTTCGCGGACAGCCTTTGGGATCGTGGTGTTGAAGAAGGACAATACGCCGAGCCCATCCATTTCAATATGCTCGGCTGTGCGGGTATTTCCGCTCCGATCAGAAACCTCTTTTGCGGTGTCGGCGGAGCGCGGCAAACGGGTGCCGCCGGCTCGAACGATAAAGCGCTCGTACTGGGCTCCTGACGTGCCGAAGGAAACGTCAACCACATTGAGTCGGTTGTCAGCTATCTTCAGCTGATCATCGGTTAATCCAGATACGATTGTCGCGGCCCCGCCATCTCCAAAAAGGCAGCGACTGGAGCGATCCGCTGGGTGAATGAGGCGCGAGTAGGTATCCGCGGTAACAATGAGAACCCGTCGCGATGTTCCACTCTGTATGAGACCACGCGCAATACCTAGGCTGTATACGAAGCCTGAACATGCAAGGGTGATGTCGAAGGCCATGACGTGTGGTGAGAGGCCTAGCCTCTCGTGTAAAATGCACGAGTTCGGCGGTATTGGGTGGTCGGGCGTTTCCGTGCAAAAAATTATGGAGTCAATTTCCCCTCGGACCAGTTTGCCTCGCTGTTCGAGCGCAAGGCATGCACGGTAGCCTAGGTCCAAAGCTGTTTCGTCCGCCGCAGCGATACGCCGCTCTTCAACCCCTGTCCTATCAAGGAGCCGGACCATGTCCCAAGTTGGGTTCTCGCGTGCGAGGTCCTCATTTGTGATAACCCGCTCAGGCAGAGCATAGGCAATGGCCTCAATGCATACTTTGGTAGCCAGGGGGGGCTCGAGAGGATCTTTCAACCTGTTCATGCTTGCGAACAACTAGTTTGTGAGCGCGATTGTTGAAGCTGCGCGAGCTTGAGCTTCGCGCAACGGACCAACAGCACCATGCCCTGGATACATTGTGAGGTGATCTGGCAGATTCGCTAGGAGTTGAATGCTCTCCTGGATCTGTGCAACCGACCCTCCTGGCAGATCCGTGCGACCAGCTCCATTCGGGAGGAGGGTGTCGCCAGTGAATAGATGATCGCCCAGCCTAAAGCAGACGCTGCCTTTCGTGTGGCCAGGCGTCGCAATGCATTCGACCTGGAATTCTTTCACTACCAAACCGGTTTCTATGATATCCGCAAGGTCAGTGAAGCTGGACGGAAGCGATATCGATTGTCCTTCGCCAAAAAGGCTGCGGTAAAGGTTCGCCTGACGAAGCAAGCTTCTATCAGCTCCATGAAGATAGAATGGGAGGTCGGCAAAATGCTCCATCAGTCTACACACAGCACCAATATGATCATAATGGGCATGTGTATTGAGGATGGCCAGTGGTACTAGCTTCCGAGTGCCAATGACATCAAGAAAGCGCTCGGCTTCCGCTCCAGGATCAATTACGAGGGCATGGCGGCTGATGCTCTCTACGATATAGCCATTCTGCCGCCAAGCTCCGGTCGTGATTCTGTGGATGTTCGAAATCACGTTCACGATACGCCCCCAAAATAGATAGTTTGGCCCGTAATGTTGCGGGCGTTTGGCGAAGCAAAGAAGTTCACTGCGTGAAGGACATCCCGGACGCTCAGCAGAGCGGGTTTAATAAGCTGCTGTTGTTTGGCAGCAAGAGCTTCCTGAGGTAGAGCATCGACCATACCGGACTCGCCGACGAGCGACAGCCCAAGACAGTTTATTGTGATGTCATCGCTGGCGCATTCACGCGAAAGCGTGATGCAGAGATTCTCCAGTGCCGCTTTGCTGGCGTTATAAGATGCGCCACCTACACTGGCCAGCGGTACATTAATAGAGGAAAAGTTGATTATTCGCCCGAACTTCGTGCGCTTCATCAGCCTGATTGACTCGCGCATTACAATAAATGCACCTACCAAGTTAGCCTCTAGGACATGCATAAAGTCGGACGCCGGGGTGAGCAGGCCGAGGCGTGATGAACTCACGCCCGCGTTATTGACGACAACGTCGAGACGGCCGTGTGTCGTCACGATCTCATTGAGCATTTTCCGCACGGCCGCTTCGTTCGCAACGTCAAGTAATACATGGCGATATCGCTTGTGCTCAATCAACTGCTGACCACTACGCGAACAGCCGTAAACATAATCGCCTTCAGCCAATAGAGCTTCTACGAGACCTCGGCCGACTCCGCGGCTTGAGCCGGTAACCAACACAATCCTAGGATTTCTAGGGATTTCGTGGGAATTGAGGGTCTCAGACATATTTTAGGCGGCTGCAGTGAGATTATCCAGATACGAAGCTAGGCTTCCGACGCTCTGAAATGGGTTCTCGGCCGAAGTGAATATCGACTCGTCTGCCAGAGCGATCGACTTGCCGGTTTCGTCGAAAACGACCTGCTCGATAGCGACGACGAGGTTGACCAAGGTAAGGGAGTCGACGCCGCCCTTGGCGTCAAGGAGCAGGGTATCAGGGCTTTTCGAGACAGGCGGTGCGTCGGGATTCTGGGCATTGATCTCGTCAATCGCCTTATAAATAAGTTCAAGGGAACGCATACGTTTTGTCTCCAGCAGTGGTCAAAGTTGAGTTTAAAAGTAGTCGATATCAGCGAGCGTCATGTATGTCGACCCATACCCTTTCAGCCACGCTAGATCTCGGTTCCGTGGTAACAGGAAGATCGGTGTGGGGTGCGGGAGGTGATTGTCTGAAATAGGAATGAGAGGTCGGGCTACCAAGCGTGCGAGCATTGGATTAGCTGGATTTACCATTGTGAACACCACATCGGCTCCTTCATGGATGCCGATCCGGGATAAGTAAAGCCAGAGAACTCCTCGCAAGCTTGAGTTAATATGATTAGAAAAGGCAACGTCCATAAGTATAATAAAGTTTAACCCAGATAAAGTAAGCTTTCTCCAAACAAAATATCCTATTGCCTGATCGCGCACGCGGACAGTAACGATGTTTCCGTTGAAAATTGGTCCTTCTTGAAAGCGCCACCTAAGGAATGCCTGCGAGCGCTCAAAGTGAGGCCCGGCAACAGCGCGAAAACCGTCAAGAATACTTTCCAATTCACTGTCGGAAGGCAGGCCAGTATCAAAACTAATTCTATTCAACTTCTGCCCAATGGCCGCGGCGCCACGCAGCGTAATGCGCCAAGGAGCTGCAAGTGCTTCAAGGGCCTCAGGGAGTTCTCGCCCTGCAACCTTGCTGGCAAGTTTGTGGAACCGTATTGGGATACCGTAGGCTTTGAGATTGAATGCTACCGGGTAACGTAAAAACTTGCGGTAAAGGGGGTCACTCGTTTCATTGGACGTATGAACGAGAAGATCGATCTGCGGAGCCTTGGATTGCCCGCGGACAAGCGACATAAAGTTGAGTGCGGATCGATGGCCCGGTTCGAGAAGGAGATCGGCAACCAGCCCTGCACGACAAGTTGTTGCTGGTTCTGGGCGAAAAACTCTTGGCATGATGACGGACCGGCCGACAATCTTGCCCTCGTTATAGAGGTTGACAGAGATCGATGGACCGTCGTGACCCTGCCCATGCTTCCACCAAAAATGGTCGGGGTCAGTCGTAGTAGGGTCGCTATAGGTCGTTTGAGCTAGAGCAATGTGATTCGATATCGTCTCTATCTCAATTGGCTCGACACGAACGTCCAGCATCTACATCCCGCATGGCTTTGATCCGCGGCTCTTTTGCCTGATCAAGGCTCGGGGCGCAAGCCGAGCCGATCTCAAAAGGTGGTCGGCGAAATGCTAAGGAGTGCGGAGGCGACTAGTTAACGAAAGACCGTGTTCTCGTCGAAATGCCGCAACCTTTTTCTCAAACTCTGACTGGGTTTGCCAGCCTCGACGCTCATAAAGCAATGGACCTCGATGAGGCCGATCTGAGGTAGTTGCAGCCGTCAAAGCCTGAATTTGTTGTGTTCCTCGTGTAATATAATGAATAAAAACGAATGGAAGTAATCCGATGAATGTCTTTCTTTGGCTCTTGTACTCCGTGCATAGCTTCAGATATTTGAGGCGCCGCGTTGCTGGAATTCTGAATTCTTTGACTGATCCCGCTTCGGCAATGGGATTGAGAGCTGTGTAGGGAAAGAATACTTTGTTGTTGCTGTTATAAAGTGGAAATTGGTAAACGTGACTCTCCCGGCCCAATGCTCGACCGATTGCGACGGCCAGAAGTGCGGCGGCATCATGATCCGGATGTCCTCCCTCCCAGCTTGGCGCATAAATTGAGTTTATGGCAAGCAGATCGCCATTCTGGTTTAGGGCGGCGAGGATCGCATCGAAAACTGTCTTTAAGTTCTCTGCCAGACCTTGGTCTTCAATCGCCTTTGAGGTGCCTAAATACCAGATTCGTTCGGATGCGACACCAAGCTGCGTAAGGACTTTTGAGCTTTCGCCGTTGCGCTGGTCCGTCGTGGCTCGACCGTATGCCCCATTCGTTAGAAATATGATGATAGGTGTTCTTCCCAAGGATAACGAAGTATCAATGAGGAAGAAAGCTCCAAACTCGTCATCCTGGTGTGGGAGCAGAAACAAATCAAAATCGTCTTCGCTGAAATTTTGCATCGGATCAACTTTACGTTATGACCAGCGCGATGCCAAACATCATCAAAGATACTCCAAGAAAATACTTGAGGCTCAGCGGCTCTGAATAAATTGCCCAACTCAACATAGGCAAGACGATGATCGACAACGAAGCAAAAGGGTAGGCGATTGTCAGTGGCACTCTCGATAACAACCAAATCCAATAAATCATCGAGAGCCCATAAAGTGCCCCAGTCGCCCAAAAGCTTATGCTGAATGGGAGTCTCATTGCCGTGTCAATAAGGGAGGCAGAACTCGCGAGTTCCTTTGCGACGTATTTGAATGCAATCTGCCCCAGAGCCATGAACAAGACATAGCCTAAAAGGAGCAATATATTGCCCAGATCTAGTTTCAAGGTGAGCCTCATGCATGGAAATTTGAGCAATTAACCTAGGTTGAGTGGTGACCTGGGATTTGATTGACCGAGCCCGAACTCGATATCGCGCTCTATAGACAACGCTATATTGGTGCAGTGCAAAAACTGAGTGAAACGGTCGGGCTTCGGTTTGCCTGAGACGAACGCGGAGTGCTTGGTATTGTGCTGATCGTCGTGATCGTGAAGCTATCCCACGTAGGGATCGCTGGAATCGGAAAATGTCTCAGCTTTAGCAAAGGCTTGGCCTCGCAGTGGTTTGGGAGTGATTTGCAATGCTGGCATCGACTGCAGAGGGTCTTTAGGCACATTGTTGATGTCATATGCCAGCGCAGCAAGCAGGAGTTGAGCGCCCAGGATCACCATAAGAGCGACCAACATAACTGTTCCAGTGGGCGTAGGGCTTCCGGAGAAGCCAGCGTTGATCCAGTTGTAGGCACCATATGCAGTGCCTGTAATAGTTAAAACCGATCCTAACATCGACTCTAAGGTGGCCGGGCTAATATCCCGAAGGATATAATTATAGAAGAAGCGTTTAAAAAAGTTGACTAGGTATCGACTCGGGAAATCAACTAGAACGCGAGATATCTTCAGGTTGCTCGTCTCATTCCCATATACCGAAGGCATAGGGGTGTCTCGAACTACCGCTCTTATGCTGCTCAGGCGAAATAGCATGTCCGACTCAAAGAAATATCGTTTTGCGACTTTGTCG
The DNA here is from genome assembly GCF_036314085.1 of Microvirga sp. CF3016. Lineage (NCBI taxonomy): Bacteria > Pseudomonadati > Pseudomonadota > Alphaproteobacteria > Hyphomicrobiales > Methylobacteriaceae > Microvirga > Microvirga sp. CF3016. Next base: position 74,366 of record NZ_JAYGGM010000002.1, on the reverse strand, counting down.
AAGTTTATCATTCGCAAGGCAGTTGAGTGTATCGCTGTATAACCATTCGTCGGATCCATTATATTCCAGTACCCAGTAGAACATTTGTTCACCAGCGATAGGACCGCATTGCCGAAGATTCGCATTGGCGGCATGGTTTGTAAGTATTCGATCTCGTAGAAGCGGTTTCCCTTTGTGTAGTCGGCCTCTTTATGCAGGATAGGCGCAATTAGAACATCGATGTAGCCAGGATCCATCTGACCGTCGCCGTCCAATTTGATGCAGATGTCGAAGTTTTCCGCTAGCGCGGCCTTATAACCTGTTGCGACAGCGCCACCAACGCCCTGGTTTTGATCGTGAAATACAACTTTGACGGTTGAGCTATCTGGAAAATGCTCCTGGACGATCTGTCCACTTCCTTGCGGGCACTTGTCATCGATCACGAAAATCTTGTCGACCCGGCCGATCAATTCACTCACAACAGTGAGAACCTGAGCACGAACTTTATAGCACGGGATGATCGCAGCAGTTTTCATCGGTCTGGACGGGGTTCACGAATATACAATTTTATTTCATGAGGCTGGATACACGTGCAGGTAATCGCTTTCAACCACGAACTTATGGGCAAATGGCAGGACACCATCTTCTAAGAAGTCATACATGCCATTCAAGTTACATAAAAAACGACTGTGTTCTCTGCCGCTTCGATAAATGGATCGCTCGTAAAGTCGGTATTGTGTTGGAAACTAGCCGCCTCGATAAGGCGGCTTTCGGTTGCCAGACCATACAGATACTAAACTTTGCTGTACGGCGTACGAGGATTCGCCACAGGCCCTCGCGGAGAAATCAGTCTGACTGGTAATGGGGCTCGCTGAGAGGATCCAAGCCTCCGGGGACTTGATCGTCTCCGACTGAAGCAGGACGCAAAAGAGGAGGCGAAGCTGAACTCGACGAGGTTGTCGTACCTATTGCCGAGCAGTTCTCGATCTGAATATGGGAATTCTAATCTCTGAGCGCACATTAGAGAGAAGCTTTTTTAATTGCGACGAGTATGAAGGCAGAGTGGAAGTCTGGGCAATCCCGAGCCTGGCTCTATTTCCGGATTATTTTCGCCTTTGCCCACCTTATGATCTTTAGCACCTTCCAAGGCAGCACCCTCTCGACCAGGTAAACACGCCAGGCAAACATCCTTTCCCGGACCCGATAGCGCCTCATGAGGAAGGTGGAGACCGGCTGCGTCGCCAGGAACTCGACTGCCCTCATCTTCGGGAAGGGGCTGAGAGTGTTCTGGCCTGGGAAGGTGCGGGCGGTCTCGGCCGCGATGGCCTCGAGGGCGGCCAGGTACTGCTCCATCGAGTAGTCCCGGTGGCGGGCAAAGGCCGCCTGCGACAATGCGACCAGCCGGTCCGCCGTCAGCCCCTCCAGCAGGTCCACCACGGCCTCGGCCGAATACGCGTCGAGCAAAAACCCGTCCACCCCCGGGCGGATCACCTCCGCCGGACCCGGGGCATAGCTCGTGGCGATCACCGGCACGCCGAACGAGAACGCCTCCAGGATCACGTTGCCGAACGACTCCTTCTTCGACGGCAGCAGCACGACCGAGGCCTCGCCGTAGAGGCGGGTCTTGTCGGTGACGTTGTAGAGGATCTCGACCCAGTCGCGCACCCCGGCTTCCTCGAGCAGGGCGAGAAAAGCCGGCAGGTCGGGAGAGTTGGGGCCGTCGGTGGTGAAGAGGCGCAGCCGCTCCAGGCCGCGCGCCTGCATCAGCCTGGCGATCGGCACCAGGCGCTCGGCGCCCTTGGTGTGGAAGTCGATGCGCCCGACGTAAGTCGCGAAGCGGTTCTTCTCTGGATCGTAGCCGTTGTGGGAGCGGGTCTCCACCGGCAGCCGGATCTTGGTCAGGTCGTGGATCCCAAGCTGGCGGTGGAAGGCCATGTCCATGTCGGACAGGCACAGGATGCGCGAGACCCGGTAGCTGTCGAGGTAGTCCTGGTCGGCGAGCGCCAGGGTGTCTTGCAGGATGAACGACAGCTGACCCGACGCCATGTGAAGCAAGGGAAGACGCGAAAGCTGTCGGTAGATGTTGGCCGGGAACTTGCGGATGATGTTGTTGGGAGTGATCACCACCGTGTCGGTGGCGTGACAGGTGCCGAGGAAGGCGAGCACCCCTTCCGGATCGTCGGAGGCGGACAGGGTGCCGGGCAGAGAGCCGGTCGGGTCACCTTGGACGGCCAGGCAGACGTGGCGGATAGGCCGGCCGGCCGCCGCCTTCACCGTGTTGCGCACACGCCCCGGAATGCCGCCGATCTGACCGGGATCCTGCACCAGGTGAATGATCGTCTTCAGCCGGAACGGCATCGTATCGTGCAGAGCCGTGTAGCGATCGAGCCGATCCTGGTCGCTCAGCGATGCATCCTCGCGAACCACCTTAAGGAGATTCCGGTGCAGCGTTTGAACGTACGTGTCATTGATGCCGTAGCGTTCCTTGAGAACTTGGTAGTTCTGTATTCGCGCGGCGATCTCATGCAAAAGGATATTCTTGGCGAGCGTCGACTTGCGAGACGTGGCGATGAAGTAGAACGGCGCGGTATCCTCGATCTTTACCCGGTCGAATCCTCCCAGGAGGATCCGCATGTTGAGGCGCACATCTTCGCTTCGACCCTTGATGTCATCACGGGTATGCAGGACCAAGGCTTCGCGATTGTAGATCTTGCCGCCGATCCCTGAGAGAATGCGTGAGATCGTGTCGCTGGAGATCGGCCGCTCATTGTCGAAGGATTTCGGAAAGATCCGCAACGGTCCGATCATGAAGGGCGTGACGATCATGTCCAGGCCAGGCGCCAAGCGCCGTGCCAGGGTCATGAGTGCCTTCGGGTTGATGAGATCGTCGCCATCGACAAAAGTGACATAGGGGCTTTGGGCGTTGCTGGCGATAAATTGCCGCCCAACCGATGGCGAGCCGAAGTTGGTCTCGGCCAGTTGGGCCTGAAAGTTGCGCTTCTTCGAGATCGGATGCTGCGCGATCAGAGTGGCGGTCCCATCGGTGCTGGCATCATCGAAGAGAATGACATGGATCAGCGACTCATCGAGCCGGGAGAGACGATCGAGGAGGGGGTTGATATTCTCCCGCTCGTTATGAGTGGTGACACCGACCGTCAAAATGGGATTCATGCAGGGATCTCTACTGGTCGTGGCAAGGCTGCCGCAAGGATAGGGCCGTTCACCAGCTCTGCTTCCGGGTCGCCTGAATGAGGAGGGTATCCGAGGAGATGTCTCCTCCCGTTTGCTCTTAAGCGTGGTTCATGAAAGGTCTATAGATTAAAGCATTGCTGGAAGACGCCTTATTGCGTTTCCCCATGAGCCGTCAACTTCGGGTAGGGCGGTCCCCAGGGGCATATCGGCTGAAATGAGGCTGCCGAACGTCGCCCGGCGCTATTGGCGGGGCTTTCTGCTCAAACCTGCCTTCAGGGAGCGCAAGGGCTCTGTCACCCGCCAGGAAAAGGAGCTTTCCAGCTCATTGATCTGGGATTTCAGCATGGCGATACGGCGACGGGCCGAAGCCAGTTTGTCGTTCAATGTCCGGATAGCCTTGATCTTCGGAAAAGGGCTGAGAGTGTTCTGGCCTGGGAAGGTGCGGGCGGTCTCGGCCGCGATGGCCTCGAGGGCGGCCAGGTACTGCTCCATCGAGTAGTCCCGGTGGCGGGCAAAGGCCGCCTGCGACAATGCGACCAGCCGGTCCGCGGTCAGCCCCTCCAGCAGCTCCACCACGGCCTCGGCCGAGTACGCGTCGAGCAAAAACCCGTCCACCCCCGGGCGGATCACCTCCGCCGGACCCGGCGCATAGCTCGTGGCGATCACCGGCACGCCGAACGAGAACGCCTCCAGGATCACGTTGCCGAACGACTCCTTCTTCGACGGCAGCAGCACGACCGAGGCCTCGCCGTAGAGGCGGGTCTTGTCGGTGACGTTGTAGAGGATCTCGACCCAGTCGCGCACCCCGGCTTCCTCGAGCAGGGCGAGAAAAGCCGGCAGGTCGGGGGAGTTGGGGCCGTCGGTGGTGAAGAGGCGCAGCCGCTCCAGGCCGCGCGCCTGCATCAGCCTGGCGATCGGCACCAGGCGCTCGGCGCCCTTGGTGTGGAAGTCGATGCGCCCGACGTAAGTCGCGAAGCGGTTCTTCTCTGGATCGTAGCCGTTGTGGGAGCGGGTCTCCACCGGCAGCCGGATCTTGGTCAGGTCGTGGATCCCAAGCTGGCGGTGGAAGGCCATATCCATGTCGGACAGGCACAGGATGCGCGAGACCCGGTAGCTGTCGAGGTAGTCCTGGTCGGCGAGCGCCAGGGTATCTTGCAGGATGAACGACAGCTGACCCGACGCCATGTGAAGCAAGGGAAGACGCGAAAGCTGCTCCTGGATGACGGGAGAGAAGGCGCGGATGACCGAGTTGGGGGTGATCACCACCGTATCCGTGGCATGACACGTGGCCAGAAAAGCTAGTATCTCGGCTTCGCTGTCCTCAGCGTAGTAAGTGTTGGGCACCGCGGCCGAATCGCGCTTGGCGGAAAGGCAAGCGTGGTGGATCGGGCGGCCGGCTGCCGCCTTTACCGTGTTGCGCACGCGGCCGGAAATGCCGCCGATCGCCGAAACGTCCTGCACCAGGTGAACAATTGTCCGAAGCTGAGAAGGCTCGGACGAAGTTGAATCAGCTGCCTTTCCGATGAAAGTCATGCTTGTATATGGTCCTTGGAGTCTGACACAGGCGTTCGAGCGCGGTCCCGGCCCAGGAACCCGGTTTCCGTGGACTTGCGCTTTTCTGTTGCCACACCCTGAAGGTGGTAAACTTTGCTGTGTGGCGTGTAGACGATCCGTTGCTGGAGATGGCGCCTGATGAAGTCGCACAGGATCCAGTCAGAGCGGTAGTGCGGGGCATTGCCGCTGTCCAGACCTCCCGCGGCCCTGATCGCTTCCGGCCGCACGAGACCGCAGAACAGAGGCGCGTAGGTGAGTTCGACGAGGCCATCCTCATGATCGAAGGCCAGATCGAGGATGTTGCTGTGATGCAGCGAGAGGTTGATGTCGCACTCGAAGTCTCGCGCCGCTCCGGGCATGTGAACCTTGGTGATTTTATTATTGGCTGGAAGAACCTGCCGCGGGACAACCATGCCTGCATCGTCATGCTTGAAGAACACATAGCGCAATTCATCGAGCCAATCAGGTGTCGCCAGAGTGTCGTTGTTGAGGATCATGATTTTTTCGTCACGGTCCATGACTTCAGCCAATCCTCGGTTCACGGCGAAGCTGAATCCAGACTTTTCGTCTTCCCTGATCAGGCGTACGTTCTCAAACAACCTCGGCAACTTCTCCAATTGCGCATAGGTTTCCTCAGAGGATCCGTTGTCCACGATCAGAACATGGTAAGGCGTTGGCGTATGCTCTGCGATCGACCTCAGACACATCTCGAGTTCCCCGGGAGACTCGTAATTGGGGATGACGATTTGAACCAGCTCGGCAGGCAGGCTGGCCAGTCGCTTCTGACGCTGTCGACGTGCTTCGCGGCTGATGGAAAATGCAAGATGTTCCTGCTCATCCGTTGTCGCAAACGGCTGCGACCATTCCGAACGTTCCATAAGCTTCGCCCGAACGGCCCGAAGAGCAGTGTCCTCAGCCACCGTAACGACGCTATCCGCCTTCACTCGAAAGGAATGACCGAGCAGGCAGGGAACGGCAAGTGGTGTTGCGACCTCAGTCATTCTGAGGATGAGATCCCACCCGACGTATCGCTTCAGGGATGGATCGAACCATCCCACTTCCCGCAATAGATCGCGCTCATGAAGGAGCGTGATCGGCGCAATGTAGTTTCTGTTCTCCAGAAGCGAGCGGTTGAAGGGCGCAAACCGGATGCCCTTAAAGGCGTGACCCAGCCGGGCATTGGGTTCGAACTTGTCCCACATGACTTCGGCGCCATAGGAGAGCCGCGCACCCTGCGATCGCATCTGATTCAGGAGGATGAGCAGGCAATCGGGATCCCACTGGTCGTCATCGTCAAGGTATGCGATCACCTGACCAGCCGCATGTTCGATTCCCGTATTGCGGGCAATTGCAACTCCAACAGGCTCATCGAGGCGGATGAACCTGATGCGACTGTCGCTGAACTGTCTCACCACACCTTCAGTCTCGGCATCATCGCTTGCATCGTCGACGACGATCAACTCCCAGTTCTCGTAGGACTGCATGAGAACCGAAACGATCGCGTCGCCAAGAACAGCTGCGCGATTGCGCGTCGGCATGACGATGCTGATCAGCGTATCCTGCGGGGCGGTCGAATAATCCGCGGCCAGCTTTCTCTTGGTGTTGTCCATATAGGCGACAACCCGCAGATCGCTTTCCCACAGCTCCGGACCGATGGTGTCGGGCATGATCATGGTCCGGCGGAGATAGTCGTCAAAGGTGTTGTAGAGTTTGTGCAATCGGCTCTTGATTTGGTACGGGGCCAGGTACTGCGTGGGCGGCACGCGGCAGAGGATCGGGGAAGCCGTCACCCGGAAGAGATGTCCTTGAGGCACGTGGGCATGACCCGGATAGCGGAGATTTTCGAAGGACGGACCGGGATGCTGACCCTGCTTCATCCCGGTCTCACGGTAGAACCGATATGCCTCGTCGAGGTCTTTGGGAGCCTCGGGATAGCGGGCCACGTACCAAGGCCCATCGAAGAGCTGCCGGGCCGGTTCCAGTCGCGGGGGCTGCTCTTTCTCGGCTCCAGGCGATTTGGAGGCCTTAACAGATTTCGGTTCCGCAGGAGACGAGGCGGCGGCAAGACGTTCCGCAATGGCTCTCGCGGCTTGGTCAGGCAGCAGGGATCTCGTCCACTGCCGGGCAGGCTGAGGAATGAGAAAAAATGCCGATCTAAGGGCGCGTCGTATCATCACTGCCTGTGCGTCATAACCGGATAAATGCGTTATCCGTGAGAACTCTCAAACGCAACCTCATGTGACAAGATATCTTGAAAGCTCAGTAGCCAGCTCCCGCATCTCCTCGGAAGAGAGTGCTGATGCCCAGCCTGTTGGAGCAATCGGCTCAGGTTGCAAGGGCGCAGACTGCAAGCACTGAGAGTGCACTTTGGCGATATTGGACAAGTCTTTTCCATATTCTCAAGATTATAAGTCAGTAGAATTCTTTTCGCTCAAGCTTGATGCAGGCTCGGTTTCTGCGTATGAGCAGGGCAAATTACGTTATAAAGTTAAGATATGGTTCACTCGCGGCATCACCTTGTTCCAGAGATCCAGGGCCTTCGTGCCGTGGCGGTGCTGGCTGTCGTGATCTATCACCTCTGGCCCAAGATCTTGCCCGGCGGGTATGGGGGCGTCGATGTCTTCTTCGTCATCTCGGGCTACCTGATTACCGGCTCGCTGTTCAAGGAGTTCGACGGCACCGGGGGCATCGACATTGCAGGCTTCTATGCCCGCCGGATCCGGCGCCTGCTTCCGGCGGCCACCGTTGTTTCCTTGGCCGTGGCGTTGTCCATCCCGTTCTTCCCGCAGGCTCAATGGTCCGACATCGCCAAGAGCCTCGTGGCGAGCGCCCTTTATGGTCAGAACTGGTTCCTGGCTGCCCAAGCCGTCGACTACCTGGCTGATGACGCTAAGGGACCGATGAACCACTTCTGGTCGCTCTCGGTCGAGGAGCAGTACTACATCGTCTGGCCGCTGATCCTCCTGCCGATCCTCCACTTGGCGCGGCGGACCGCCTTGAGCCCCCGGACGGCCTTCGGCTGGTTCGTGGGCTTGATCGGGCTTGGCTCGCTCGCCTACTCGGTCTGGCTGACGCCGCTTAATCCGGGCGTGGCCTATTTTGCGACGACGACCCGGGCCTGGGAACTGGCCCTGGGTGGCATGCTGGCTGTCTGTCCGGTACGGAATGCCCTGGCTCAGCCCACACGGGCGGTGCTGGGGCTTGTTGGGTTGGGGGCGATCGTCGTCGCGTGTCTGGCCTACAGCGATGAGACGAGCTTTCCCGGCTATGCAGCGCTCTTGCCCACCCTCGGAGCGGCAGCGGTGATCCTGTCCTGTCGCGCCCCGGCGTCTTGGTCGGTCGGGAGGATCCTGAATACACGCGCCTTCCAGTATCTCGGCGACATCTCCTACTCGCTCTACCTCTGGCATTGGCCATTGATCGTACTCTATGGCACGGTCTCAAGCCGGGCGATCGGCCCCCGCTCGGGGATCGCTCTCCTCGTTGGCTCTGTGGCGCTGGCTCACCTGAGCAAGATCTTCGTCGAAGATCCATTCCGAAGCGCACGCTTTGCCGTCGGACGCACCCTCATGGCCGGGGCAGCAGCAATCGCGCTCCTGGTGATGGTCGGGACGATTTATCTCGCGCGAGACGCCAGTGAACCAATCACAGTTGCCGGGACGGAAGCTCCGCGGGGGGCGCTGGCGATGAGGGATCCCCACTATGATTGGAGGAGGGAGGATCCTTCCAAGATTGTGCCGCGACCTGGGAAGGTCAAAGCGGATGTGTCATCCGCCTATCGGACTAAGTGCCATCAAACCATTCAGGGCACTGAGGTGCTGACCTGCGACTATGGAGATCCCGCGCGCCGGACGAAGATCGCCATGGTCGGAAATTCACATGCTACACATTGGTTTCCTGCCTTCGAGGAACTCGCGCGCACTCGGCCGATCTACTTCCGTGGCATAGCGAAGTCGGCGTGCATTTTCTCGTTGGAGCCGATCTACAATACTGATCTGAAGCGCTCTTATACGGAATGTGCGGAATGGTCGAAGAATGTTGTCGATTGGCTCTCGCGGGAACGTCCGGATGTCGTTCTCATTTCTCATTCCCCAGCGGACAAAAATGCCACGCCTGAGCAGCTCGCCGCGACTTGGAAGGTGTTGCTTGAAAAAGGACTGGACGTTCGCCATGTTCGAAACATCCCCTGGATATCCTTTGATCCCGGTAGATGCCTTGAGGGCACCAAGAACTGGATAGCGGACTGCATACCGGCGCGCAAAAAAGTCTTGCGACAGGATAATCTATATTTCGTGGCAAAGATGTTGAACGTAAAGATTTTGGATTTCTCTGAATATTTCTGCGATGGGAATCATTGCCCTATCGTGATCGGTGGAGTCCTCGTTTACCGAGACAGTCACCACATGACGGCGACCTACGCGCGGACTCTGAGCAAATCCATCGAAGAACAATTGCTTGGTACTCTTCAGCAATCTCTCGCCAATTAAACTGCGACCCTGTTCCGCTTGAAAAGTGTGTCGCCAGCAAGCATCTTATGTTATATCAGAAGTGAAATACACGATAGATTCTACGTTAACCTTGTAACAAGAGGCGGATGGTGGAGGACAAAAGCAACCTCATCCTTCCCGTCATCCTCTGCGGCGGTTCCGGAGCGCGCCTTTGGCCAACCTCCCGAGACGGTAAGCCAAAGCAATTCATCGACCTTCTGGGTGACTATTCGACTTTCCAGATGGCCGTCCGGCGTGTTGTCTCGCACGAGATCTTCTCGCGCCCTAGCGTCATTCTGGGGAGCGCCACCCGATTCATCGCCGTCGAGCAGCTGGCGCAGATCGGAGTCGAGGCCGATATCATCCTTGAGCCGATCCAGCGGGACTCCGCTGCAGCCGTTGCAGTCGCGGCGTGCCGTGCGGCGCGTCGCGATCCCAAGGCAATCGTCCTCATTGTCGCGTCGGATCATGTCATCGAAGATGACGCTGCTTTCGCTGCGTCATGCGAGGCCGCTATCGAGCCGGCCCGACAGGGGCATATCATGGCTCTGGGCGTGGTGCCGCACCGTCCGGCGACGGGCTATGGCTATATCCGCCTTGACAATCCCATTGGAGACACAGGCGCTTTCAAGGTCGATCGCTTCGTCGAGAAGCCCGATGCGCGAACTGCGCAAAGCTATGTCGAGCAAGGCTTCCTCTGGAACAGCGGGATCTTCCTGTTCCGAGCCGATGTGATGCTGGAGGAGCTGGAGCGCTTCCAGCCGGCAACCCTCGCGGCAGCACGGAAGGCGCTTGAACACGCCGTCACCGATCTGGATTTCATCCGCCTTCACGAGGCCTCTTTGAGGCTCGCTCCCAAGACTTCCATCGATTACGCCGTGATGGAGCATACGGAGCGAGCAGGTGTCCTGCCGGTCTCTTTCTCCTGGTCCGATATCGGCACGTGGGAGGCTCTGTGGGACGTATCGACCCGGGATCGGAGCGGCAATTGCCTGCGCGGCAACGTGGAAGTGAGCGAGACTCGCAACAGTCTCGTCATCAGCGACGACATTCTCACGACCGTGGTCGGCCTCGACGACGTCGTGGTGGTCACCAAGTCCGATGCGGTGCTCGTTACTGCGCGTCATCGCTCGGAGCTTGTGAAGGATCTCGTGACTTCACTGCGCGCTCAACAGCGCCCCGAAGCCAGCGAGCACATCCGCATGGAGCGACCGTGGGGCTGGCACCAAAGGGTTGATCGAGGCGCCCGTTTTCAGGTCAAGCGAATCGTGGTGAAGCCGGGTGGAAGCCTTTCGCTACAGAAGCATCATCACCGCGCGGAGCACTGGGTTGTCGTGCATGGGATCGCGGAGGTGACCATCGAAGGGAGTGTCACGCTCGTGCGTGAGGGTGAAGCGGCCTATATTCCAGCCGGGGCAATCCATCGCCTCGCCAATCCGGGTCGCATCCCCCTGGAGCTCATTGAAATCCAGGTCGGCAGCTATACCGGCGAGGATGACATCATCCGTGTCGAAGACACCGATGGACCTTGACCGGCAATGCCCCGGCGATCTTTTCCCGCTCTCGCGTGTTGAGTCTCCTGTGCAGCTGGCAGGAGGATCGTGCGGGCATGGGGCCGAACGGGGACATTCTGGATTGCCTGATCGTCGGGGGAGGGCCGGCGGGGTTGACGACGGCGTTGTATCTCGCCCGCTTCAAGCGCCGCTTCCTGGTGGTGGACAGCGGCACGCCGCGGGCGGCCTGGATTCCCACCAGCCATAACATCCCGGTCTTCGCGGAGGGCATCTCCGGCCGGGACATCCTGGCCCGCGCCCGGGCCAATCTGGAGCAATACGGGGCTGCGATCCGGACGGGGCGGGTGACGGGCCTGCGCAAGCAGCCGGACCGCTTTATTGCGGTCGTGGAGGACAACGAGGGCGGCACGAGCCAGATCGCGGCCCGGCGGGTGGTGCTGGCCACGGGCTCCGTCGATATCGAACCCGATCTGCCGGACGTGCCCAACGCCGTGCAGCGCGGGCTCGTGCGCTACTGCCCGATCTGCGACGGCTACGAGTCTCGGGATCGCAAGATCGCCGTCATTGCCTATGGGGCTCACGGGATAGGGGAGGCGGTGTTCATCGCCCGCACCTATTCCCGCGACGTGACCTTGCTCACGTTAGGGCAACGCCTAGAGCTGGATTCGGAGCAGCGGGCGAGGCTCAAGGAGCACGAGATCAAGATCGTCGAAACCCCTGTCGAATCCCTCGACATGGAGGGCGATCGCATTTCCGCCGTGCATATGGGCGGCAAGGAGCACCGCTTCGACGTGCTCTACTCGGCTCTCGGCCTGAAATATCGCTCGGATCTCGCAATCTCGCTCGGCGCCGAGAGTGACCCTTCGGGCAGCCTCATGGTCGACAGCCACTGCCAGACGACCGTCAAGGGTCTCTACGCCGCCGGCGACATCGTCCGAGGCCTCGATCAGATCGTGGTCGGCATGGGCCATGCGGCCCTCGCCGCCACCCACATCCACAACCATTGCGAATTGCCGACGGAGGACGAGCCCGACGGGGCGTGATGCCGCTGGCAGCGGAAGCCGGCTTCAGCTCTAAGAGTTAACGTCAAGATCTCTTGCTGAGTATGAGCGGCCCGACTGCATCGCACTTATGTCGCAGGGGCTAGGGAGAACCTTTTCCTGTCTGTCAAAACGCGATATTACATTCCCTTAGGGAAGGACCGTATCTTGTTTTCCGCGGTCCGACGGGGCGACCAGACATGGCTACGAACGGCGATGATATCGTCAGTGCTTACGGCTATCAGATCAAAGGCGTGAGCTTCGATGGCGGCGCAGGCCGCGATACCTTCCAACTCCTGGGTGGCGGGTACTTCGACATCTCGCAAGCAGCCGCGTTCACCAACTTCGAAATCATTCAAGGGGGCGCAGGCCGGGATGATATTCGCGTCAGCGGCAGCCAGATCGCCACGGTCGAAAGCATCGACGGTGGGGACGATCTAGACAGGTTGTCACTTGTCGGTCCGACCTTGAACCTGACCGGGAAATCCATTCTCGGTTTTGAGCGTATCGACCTGGTCACCGCCGGAACGACCGTACGGAGCGATAGCCGCGCCATAGCTCTCCTGTTAAACGGGCAGGCAACCGACAACGACGGGGTGATCCTCGAGAACGTCACATTGACCCAAGTCGAGCGGGAGATCCTACTCGACAACGGCATCGACCGGATTACCGATGCATCCGGTGTTACAACCATCAACGACGCCGCCCACCTGACGGGCCTAGCAGGGGACCGGGTCACCGTCACGGGCGGCGGCCAGTACACATTCCTCGATTTGGAACGCGATGCCGTTGTCGCCGATGATCGGGGGACGATCCAATCACTCCGTGTAGGCTTCAACAACTCCATTCAGCACAATGTGCTCGGGATCTTCTTCCTGACGGCTTCTGGCCGGGTCACCTATGAAACCGTCAGTCCGTGGATCAAAGCGGTATACGTCGACGGGATGCTGATAGGCTCCGTCGAGAGCGACTTTGGTCTCTCGTTTACGTTCAATGCCAACGCGACGCCTGAACGCGTCACGGAAGTGCTCCGGGCGATTGCATTCCGTGGCGATGGTCTGGGGTATCTACCGGTGGCCAAGGCGACGGTCGATATCATCATCACCGATGCCGGTGGGCGCGTGACGCAATCCTCGGTGATGCTGGAAAATGCCAACGACGCCCCGGTCGGCCTTGATCTCCTCTACGGCAGGATCGCCGAAGGCTCCAAAGCAGGTTGGTATGTGGGGCAGTTGACAGCGGGCGATTACAATTCGGGTGATACACCAAACCTTCGTTACTCCCTCATCGATGATGCAGGCGGCCGCTTCAAGATCATCAACGGCAATCTGGTCGTGGCCGACGGGGACAAGCTCGATTACGAGCAGGCCAAGACCCATCAGGTGATCATCCGGGTCACGGATCAGAGGGGTCTCTACCAGGAGAAAGCTTTCACCGTCAGGGTGACAGACGTCGCCAAGGAGAAACTCACCGGCACCAGCGGCGCAGACGTTATGGTCGGAGGTCGCGACCAGGATACCCTTTCCGGTGGAAGCGGCGATGATAGACTGTCAGGTGGAGCCGGAGAGGACTCCCTGAATGGCGGCTCCGGCAAGGATGTGTTGAAAGGCGGCGGTTCCGCGGACAAGCTCTACGGCGGCACGGGCGACGACATCCTCTACGGTGGTGACGGCAAGGATTATCTGCACGGCAATGCTGGCAAGGACGCGTTCGCATTCACGTCGAAGGCCACGGGGTCAAACATCGACCGGATCGCCGACTTCGACGTGAAGTACGATCTGATCTATCTCGACAACAGGATCTTCACGAAGCTCGGAAAGCAAGGTTCCGAGGCTTTTCCTGCCAGGCTGGCGGCGAAGTTCTTCACCGTGGGCGATAACGCCAGGGACAAGGACGACTATGTCATCTATGACAGGAAAAGGGGCGTGCTCCTCTACGATGCCGATGGTACAGGCTCCAAGTACATGGCCGTGGAGGTCGCGACGCTGTCCAAGAACCTGAAGATATCAGCCTCGGACTTCTTCGTGATCTGATGCTAGACTTGTGGAGGTTGAGGATAACCTCCACACAGCTCTTCGAGCTTGCGTTGAGACACCACCTTCGGATCGGGTGAAAGACGTCAGCTTTGCTCCCTCACGAAAGCGCCCTGGCCAGAAGCGGCAGGCTGATGTCCATGCGGTAGTCGACCGAGGAATGGTCGTCGTGGAATTCCTCGTAGGTGTGAGGAATGCCGGCGGTCTCGAGCTTCCGGCGCAGGATCCGGGAGCCGTAGACCATGTTGTACTGGTCGATGTCGCCGCAATCGATGTAGAAGGCCTTCAGCTTGCGCAGGTTCTCCTGGCACTCGGAGCGGTCGACCATACGCAGGGGATCCCAGCGCAGCCAGTTGGACCAGCGCTCCTCGATGATCTCGCAGGTCTGGAGATCCACCGGGAGGCGGACGCCGTAGAACTGGCTCGGATCCGGGTCGAAGCTCGCTGCCTGGGCGAGCAGCATCAGCACATGCCAGTCCTTGTCCTTCGCCTTCGGACCGGCCTCGAATTTGCGCAGGAAAGCCTCGATGGACATGGTGTGATCAACGAGGTGGCGCAGCGCTCCGGCGAACTCGCCGAGGTGATACAGGTATTCGAAGCCCACATCGCCCGAATGGGAAGCCGCCGCTGACCAAACGGAGCCCCCATGCCGCAGGGCATGGACCATGGCGCCGTAGCCGCCCGAACTCTTGCCGAACACGCCTCGGCGCCCGTCTCCGCCGCAGCCGAAGCGCTCCTCAACGAAGGGGAGCATCTCGCGGATGAGGAAGGTCTCCCACGGACCCATGGCGGCACTGTCCACATATTGATTGCCGCCCAGGCGGGTGAAGCAATCGGGAAAGGCCACGACGACCGGGGGCATGGCACCCGTGCCGATCAGCCGGTCGAGGCGCTCCGGCACGTTCTCGCCGTAGTTCTTCCAGTTCGTGTGGGCAGGGCCTCCCGCCGTGTAGCCGACGAGATCCACGAGGAGAGGCAGATTCCGGCCGTCATGGCCCGCAGGCACATAGACGTCGATCCGACGGCGGGAAGGGTCCCCGAGAAGGTTGTTTTTGAGGCATTCGCCGTCGAGCCAGAGGCTGTGCACCGTGCCTGCCGGCACATCATGGTCTTTACGCATGGTCATCCTCGTCCGTCGCCATCGGGAATGTTTGGCGGCCAAAAGAGCACTTGTCCAGAATCCGGGCTCTCGCGACGGTTAATAAGTCCTTCTCTCACCTAGCCATTCCGGTCGCCGCGGGTCTACGGTGCGGGTCGATAAGTCAAAACCTGGGGGATTATTCATGACCGACAGTTTCCTGCCGCGGTGGAGCCTGAAGACCGAAGGCGTCATCATGCCGGATGAGCGGCTGCCCACCGGCCAGATGATCGTCGTGGGCCTGCAGCATGTGGTGGCGATGTTCGGCGCGACCGTGCTCGCGCCGATCCTGATGGGCTTCGATCCCAATGTCTCGATCCTGTTCTCGGGCCTTGCCACCATCATCTTCTTCTTCGTGGTCGGCGGCCGGGTGCCGAGCTATCTCGGCTCGAGCTTCGCCTTCATCGGACCCGTCCTTGTCGCCACCGGCGCGAGCGTCGGCAGCCCCAACCCGAACATTCCACTGGCGCTCGGCGGCATCGTCGCGGCCGGTGCGCTCTATTTCCTGATCGGCCTCGTGGTGCAGATGGCCGGCCACCGCTGGATCGAGCGGCTGATGCCGCCGGTGGTCACGGGCGCCATCGTGGCGGCCATCGGCCTTGTGCTCGCACCCATCGCGATCAACAGCGCCTCCGGCGTGACGCCGGACAATCAGGCCGGCAGCGACTTCGCCCGCTGGATCGCCCTCGCCACCGTCGTGGCCGTAGGCCTCGTGGCCGTCTATGCCCCGGGCACGGCGCGCCGCCTGCCCGTGCTGATCGGCGGTGCCGCCGGCTACCTGATCTACTACATCTGCGCCAATGTCCTGGGCCTCGGGCAGCCCATCGACTTCGCCAAGATCGGCCAGGCCGCCTGGTTCGGTTTGCCGAGCTTCCAGAGCCCCGTCTTCGACGCCCGGGCGATCAGCCTCATCGCGCCCGTGGCGATCATCCTCGTGGCGGAGAATCTCGGGCACATCAAGGCCATCGGGGCCATGACGGGCCGCAACCTCGACCCCTATCTCGGCCGCGCCTTCATGGGCGACGGCCTGGCCACCATGCTGTCGGGCTCTGCCGGCGGCACGGGCATGACGACCTATGCCGAGAACATGGGCGTGATGGCCGTGACCCGCATCTACTCGACGCTGGTCTTCGTCATCGCGGCCGGGTTCGCGCTCCTTCTCGGCTTGTCGCCCAAGTTCGGCGCCTTCATCGGCACCATTCCGGGGCCGGTGCTCGGTGGCCTGTCTATCGTGGTGTTCGGCCTCATCGCCGCGACCGCGGGCCGGATCTGGGTCGAGAACCGGGTCGATTTCTCAAACCCGCGCAACCTCATCACCGTGGCGGTCGCCCTGGTTCTGGGAGCCGGCAACTTCAAGCTGAACGTCGGAGGCTTCACCCTGGACGGCATCGGCACGGCCACCTTCGGGGCCATCATCCTCTATCACATCCTGCGGATGTCGCCTGGGACGGCCGAACGCCCGCACCCGGCGGAATAAAGCTCCGTCCCTTCGCAGGAACACGCCTTTCGGGCCCGCGTTGAGCCACAACGCGGGCTTCGATTTTGCGCGACCTGTCCTCCATCATGGTCGGGGGCCCGCATCCTCTTCTTTCACGGAACGATGCCATGAGCTCCGAACAGAAACAGACCTTGCCGCCCCAGGTCCAGGACCAGCAGCCCGGTCGCGAGACGGAGATGAATCCGCGGCCGGATTACGAGCCCCGTTATCCCGGCAGCGGCAGGTTGCGGGACAAGGTTGCCCTGATTACCGGCGGCGACAGCGGCATCGGGCGCGCCACTGCCGTTCTCTTCGCCCGCGAAGGTGCGGATCTGGCCGTCCTTTACCTGAACGAGGGCGAGGACGCGCAGGAGACGAAGCGTCTGATCGAGCGGGAAGGGCGCGCGTGCCTGACCATTGCCGGCGACGTGGGCGATCCGAATTTCTGCCGTTCGGCCGTCGATCAGGTCATCGAGCGCTTCGGCAGGCTCGATGTGCTCGTCAACAATGCGGCCGAGCAGCACCCGAAAAAGGAGATCGAGGAGATCACCCCCGATCAGATCGACCGCACCTTCCGCACCAACATCTTCGGCTATTTCTACATGGTGCAGGCTGCCATGCCGCATCTCAAGAAGGGGGCTGCGATCATCAACACCACTTCGGTGACGGCCTATCGCGGCAGCTCCGACCTGCTCGACTACAGCGCCACCAAGGGGGCCATCGTGGCCTTTACGCGCTCGCTGGCGCAAAAGCTTGCGGGCGAGGGCATTCGGGTCAACGGCGTGGCGCCGGGCCCGATCTGGACGCCGCTCATCCCATCGACGTTCCCGGCCGAGAAGGTGAAGCAGTTCGGCGCCAACACGCCCATGCAGCGCCCGGGGCAGCCGAACGAGGTGGCGCCGTCTTTCCTGTTCCTGGCATGCGAGGATTCATCCTACATCACCGGCTCGGTCCTGCATCCGAACGGCGGTGATCCGACCGAGGCCTGAAACGACAACGGCGGCTCGAAAGAGCCGCCGTTGTCGTAAGCATCCAAGGCTTGTCAGCGTCTGCGACGGACGCGAACGGGGACGAGGCTTTCCGATGACGTTGTCCAGGCGAAGAAGAGCATGACGGCCGAGAGCGAGCCGCCGATGAGGAAAAGTACTTCTGCGATTTCGACCTGAGAGGCCGCACCGGTAATGGCTGCAAGGGCAGTAACAACGGCAAAGATACAAAATGCGCGAAGGGCAACTGAACGAGTCATCGACCATCTCTCCCAAGTGAACTGGAAAACGTACGGGCTAGGGGCAGGTTCCATGCGAATAAAAGCCTGCCGGAATACTTTTGAATGGCTGATGAACACAGTTGACGATGTTCCGGGCGTGGAACCCTACAGTCGCGCTTGGCGTTGTTTGAACATCGTCGGCTCTCGGCCGATTGTTCAGTTAGCGAGGTAACACCATGCTCGGTTGGGCAGTCACTTTTCTCATTATCGCTTTGGTCGCAGCTCTGTTCGGCTTCGGCGGCATTGCCGGCACGGCCGTCGAGATCGCGAAGCTGATCTTCTTCGTCGCGATCGTCCTCTTCGCCATCTCGGCCGTGATCGGCCTGTTGCGCGGACGAAGCCCCATGTGACGTTGATCCCGTGATGCCGCTACGGCACACCAATCACGAACGCCGCCTCCAAAGGGCGGCGTTTTCGTTTCTGCAATTGCCGTTAGGGAGGATGAGGCCAGCAGGTGGTCAACCCTGGAGGGCAGCCCTCGTCATGCTGTCGGGGCCGAGATCCTCGATGTCCTCGACGTTCAGCATGGAAGCGAGGCGAAAGCGGGCCCGATTCACGCGGCTCTTGATGGTGCCCACCGCGCAGCCGCAGATATGCGCTGCCTCCTCATAGGAAAATCCAGAGGCACCCACCAGAAGCAGTGCTTCACGCTGATCGGCAGGAAGTTTGGCGAGCGCGCTGCGGAAATCCTCGAAATCCAGATGGGAGCCCTGCTCGGGCTGCACCTTCAGGCGCCCGGCATAGGAGCCGTCCGGATCCTCGACCTCACGGCGCCGCTTGCGGTATTCGGAGTGGAAAAGATTGCGCAGGATCGTGAAGAGCCATGCATTCAGGTTCGTTCCCGGCTCGAACCGATGCAGATTGGCCAGGGCTCTGAGAAGAGTGTCTTGAACGAGGTCGTCCGCCCTGTCGACCTGACCTGAGAGCGAAATGGCAAAAGCCCGAAGGCTGGGAACCGCAGCGAGAAGTGCCTCCCGTAACTCCGGCTCGGGCTCTGGGGTCATTGAGACCCCTCCTTTCCCCCGTTCTTCTTGTCCAGTTGGTCGAGCAAGTCCCTAAAGCGATCTGGGACAGGCTGCTGCATCAGCTCGTCATACATGGCGCGAAGCTGGTCGCCAATGCGCTTCTGGCTGCCGCTGTCGAGTTTGGGATCGGTTGCAAGCTTGTCCTTCACGGACGTTTCAAGAATGGCCCGAGCAAGCTTGTTCCCCTTATCAACCGTCATTGTCGTCCCCTTGCCATCCCATATCTTTCAGAGGGATAGCCAACCTTGGCAATATCCATATATTAGTTTCGAGCAATAACGCTGACTGCTGCGCCTAGTTCCATTCATGGAACTTTTGCAGCTTTGCCACGTTGAATGGACCGTCGGTACAACGAGTCAAAAGCACAGTTAAGGGGAAGCGAATGTCGACAGCCCAGCTTGTCGTCCAGCATTTACCATATCTTCGCCGCTACGCACGCGCTCTCACAGGCAGCCAGATGGCTGGGGACGCCTATGTGGCCGCCACCCTGGAAACCCTCGTCAGCGAGCCCGAGACCATCGGTCCTTCCGGAAACGTGAAGGTTGAACTCTTCCAGGTCTTCACGCGCATCTGGAATTCCCTGTCGGTGAATGGACGCAGCGAACAGATTCAGCGCGATCTGCCGGCGGAGGTCCGTCTCGGCCAGATCACCCCGCTTCCCCGACAGGCTTTTCTCCTGTCCTGCCTCGAAGGCTTCGGAGAGGAAGAGGTCGGTCAGATCCTAGATGTCGATACGAGGACCGTTCGTGAACTCGTCGACGAGGCAGGCCGCGAGCTGGCGGCCGACATGGCGACGGACATCCTGATCATCGAGGACGAGCCCCTGATCGCCATGGATCTGGAGGCGCTTGTCGAAGGCCTCGGCCACAACGTGACGGGCGTGGCCCGCACCAGGACCGAAGCCGTCAAGCTCGCCTCGGCCAAGCAGCCAGGTCTGATTCTGGCTGATATCCAGTTGGCGGACGGCAGCTCCGGTCTCGATGCGGTCAACGATCTCCTGAAGGCCTTCGAGGTTCCGGTCATCTTCATCACGGCCTATCCGGAGCGCTTCCTGACCGGCGAGCGTCCCGAGCCGGCATTCCTGATCGCCAAGCCCTTCCAGCCGGCCAACGTCTCCGCCGTGATCAGTCAGGCTCTGTTCTTCCAGCAGAGTGCCCGCCGCCGCGAGCCTCGCGCTGCAACGGCCTGATCCTTCAGGCTGATAGGACTACCAAGTAATAGCCCGGCCTTAGGCCGGGCTTTTCTTTTATGATGATGTATAAGCGCAAAAAAAGACGGGCTCATAAGCCCGTCTAAGGTGCCGGCCAATGCACAAGGGGAATGCGGGGAGGACCAGGAGGCCGGTGCTTAAAGAACGCCCTATCGAAATCAAAGGTTCCCAGCTTTTTTGTCGCCTTTTTATTCTTCACTCCTACGGAATGCAGGCAGGAACATCAAAGATATGGTCGCGTTATTTTTTCGAATAGTTGAGCTGGGATAGCAGGAGAGAGGGATGTTCCGTACACCTGTAGCTTTGGTCGGACTGGCTGGGGCGTTTTTCGTGGCCGGAAGTTTCGCCCCATCGTCCTTCACCATATCTCCTCTGGTTCAGTCGGAAGCGCTGGCTCTCGCTGGATCGGTTTCGGCGAAGGGCGATCGGATGGCAGCGCCGGTTCCTACCGGTCGGCCGTCCACGGTGTCGATCGTCGAGCTGGTCGGAGTCACCGATGCCGCGGTGATCCTGCGGGACCACGACGGAAGGGTGCTCTACAGGTCGGATCCGCGTACGGGCACCACGACCTTCGCGCGGGACACGGATCTGCCGGTCGTCACCCTGAAGGAAGAGAGCCCGGGCCCCGTTGCCCAGCATCCGACCCGCCGCCAAGAGGGCAACGAGGCTCCGCAGCAGCAGAAGCCGAAGAGCCGCAACCCGATCGGCTGCGTGGGCGATGTCAGTCCTCTCGCCAAGGCGAGCGCCAATCGCATGCCGAGCCTCTGCCTGGCCCAGCTCGAGCAGTCACTGTCGTAGCAAGCGACGGAAGACGGTTGCAGCGACCGCTTCAAGCGATGGATTCAGAGTGGCGGCTTCAGGGCAGGAGCCGACCTGCTCCCGGTCCAACCGGGCAGAATTCCCGGGCGCCGGAACCTGCAAATACGTCGCTTGCTTCTGCCGCGGAACCAACAACCGTCAAGACGGTTGCCATCATTGGCACGATTGATGCTGCTCGTCGGTCGGCGGGTGGCATGGGTGCTTTGTCGTCGTAAAATATTAATAAGTATTCATATTTGGATTGCAGAATATAGATGCCGATAACATTGGCTTGATTGGGCCGGTATTCGGAACGGTCTCTTCTGCTGCGCGTTAAACTCCCGCGCACTTCGGTGCACAACGCAATTATAACCGATCCTCAGGAGAAATAAGCGATGCTGAAGAAGCATATGGCAGCCTGCCTCGTCGTGACGGCTTTCGCGGCTGCGCCCGTCCTCGCACAGACTTCGTCCCCGTCGGCTCCGACCGATCGTCCGGCTGCCTCGGGCTCGGGCTCGACCACCACGGGCTCGCCGGCCATGCAGCCAGGTGCTTCCGGTTCGTCCTCCGCCGGACAATCCTCGACCACCATGGGCCAGAACAGCGCCATGCAGGGTCAGTTCATCACCAAGATGGAAATGAACCACGTGATGGCGTCCGACCTGATCGGCACCCGTGTGGTCAGCGCCAATAATGAATCGATCGGCGACATCAACGACGTGATCCTCGATCGCAACGGACAGATCATGGCCGCTGTCGTCGGCGTCGGCGGCTTCCTCGGAATCGGCGAGAAGGATGTGGCCGTTCCGTTCAAGTCGCTCGAGTTCATGAGCAGCCAGCAGGCTCAGGCCATGGACAGCAGCAACACCGGAACCAGCGGAAACGTCACCACCACCGGCTCGACGGCGGCCACCGGCAACACGACCACGTCCGGTACCGGCTCCGCCGGCGCGACCAACACGGCCGCGAACACCTCCTCGAGCAACCAGAACCAGCCCGAGCGCGTCGTTCTCCGGATGACCAAGGCCGAGCTGCAGGCTGCTCCTGCCTTCGACGAGGATGGCGACAACAACGCCAACCGCTCGACGACCGGCACGACGGGCACCACCACGGCCCCGAAGCAGTAAAACGAACAGCGGTCTCGCTGACAGGCGGCGCTTGGGGAAACCCAGGCGCCGCTTCCTTTTTGCAGGTGGCCCGCCCCAGGCCACACCAAGCAGCTCTGCCCATCGAATTGCACCGCTGTCCGGTCAGTCTAAGGGGCTCCGGAATACCGCCGGAACCGCAGGGCTTCATCGCCGAGTCGCAGGCTTGAAAGAGCCTCCAAGCGGCGCCGGACTTCTTGCCGCACAAGGAACCGGGGGGTGGCGCATACGTTGCCGTTCCAAGCGCAATGAGAATGCAGAGGAAACGATCATGGCCGCCACAAATGAACTGGATGCGGTGCTTTGCCAGGAAGAGCTTCCGGACGAATTTTCGCGCCTGGCCTCGAGTTCTCCCCCGAGAGACAAGCCGTCCGTGGCGTCGATGCTCAGCGGCATCATCCCCGTATGCTCAGAGGATGAAGTGACCTGTCCCCTGTTGCTGAGGCGGCATCTTATCGTTCCCGCATTGCCCCATGTCGTGCCGACGGCAAACCGCGCGCATGTCTGAGGTTCGTTGAGTGATGGTTGAAGCTTCCTCCTCTCCGACAGTGCCTGGAGCCGTTGCGATCCTGCTCCATCCGAGCATCGTACCCGTCGTCGATGTGTTCCGATCGCTCAGCAGTCTCGAGGATCAATACGATCTCGCCCTTCTCGACGGACCCGAGCAGGGACTGGCGACCTATACCCAGCCGGAGGCCGCCAAGGGGATCGTGTCCGATGCCTTGCTCCTGGCCTTCGCCCTGACGCGGCAGCGGGGCAGGCCGTTTTCCCATCGGCCTGTCGGATCCCGCCATGGGAGCATCGACGAATACTGCCTGTTGGCGCTGATCTGCGCCGCGCGTAACACCGCCTCGGACCTCGCCCGCGAGGCAGCCGCGTTCCTGAACGTGGAGTCGATCGATTTCATAGGCCCTCTCGCCGGAGAAATGGTTTGCCACATGGAATCCGGCGCATTGGTGTTCGAGCCTCCAAGCCTGCCGGAATTCAGAGCGATGGTGGGTGATGGAGTGTTCGAGGAGGTTCTCGTGGAGGCCGCCTCGGACAAGGCAGGGCGCAACGTCAGGACCTGACCTGCTCGGAGCAAATTCCGAAACTCGGATCGTCTCTCGCGACCCTGCGCGGCCGGCTGTTCAAATCGTCCCCCTGCTGCCACGATGCGGCTCATCGCAGATCCTTCACTTGGAAGCCGGAATGACGGTTCTCGGGCCTATAGCGTGAGTCGCATCGCAGCTTTCGCCCTGATGGCCCTCATCTGGGGACTGACATGGCTGCCGATGAAGGTGGCGTCGGAGGCCGTTCCGCCGATCTTTCTCGCGGCGATGCGCTTTCTGCTTGCCGCACCATGCTTTCTCGCCGTCGCCAGGATGCAAGGTCTGACCCTTCGCGTCAGTCGGTTCGGCCGCGTGGTTGCCGCCTCTCTCCTGATCACTACGGGCTGCTATGGCTTCCTGTTCTGGGGTGTCGCGCGAGCTCCCAGCGGCCTGTCCGCGATCGTCAACCTGTCATTGATGCCCATCTTCCTGGTGATCATCGGTGCCCTTTACGGGCAGGAGCGGATCACGATGCGGCGCGTCGCCGCCATCGGTCTCGGGATCCTGGGGCTCGTTCTTCTGTTCTCCGGGCGGACGGGCGCGGCCCAGCACGGCCCGATGCCGGTCTTCGGTCTCGCGGCAGTTGCCGTCGGGACCGTTTCCTATGCCTGGGGTTCGGTGATCAGCCGGCCGCTGACCCTGTCCATGCCGCCCCTGGTGCTTGCCTTCTGGCAGAGTCTCCTCGGTGGGCTGGCGCTCGTCCCCGTCTCCCTGCTGATCGAGGGGTACGACCCGGCGCATTTTCGGGGCCTCGCCGATGTACGGGCCATCTTCGGTCTGAGCATCCTGGTTCTGGGAGGGTCGCTGATCGCGTTTTGGATCTATCTGGGGCTCGTGCGGGACTGGGGCGCCTTTCGGGCTGGGCTTTATGCCTTCGTGAGCCCGATCATCGCCGTCGCCGTCGGGGTGATTTATGCGAACGAGCCGTTCGGCTGGTCCGAAGGTCTCGGCATGGGCATCATGCTGGCTGCGACGGCTCTGTCGCTGTCGGAAAAGATGATCAGGACAACCGCGAAGTCTGGATGAGATCGCCCCGCCGCCCTGTGCAATCTTCAAAAGTAAAGGGGCCGCTCAGCGGCCCCTAAACCGATCTGCATCAGAAAAGACTATTCCTGGTTGCCACGGGTGTTGCCCGAGGCCTGACCGCCTTTACGGCCGGCTTCCGAGGCGAGTTCGCGATCCTGGGAGAAGGACCGCTTCTCGGCGGGAACGCTTTTACCGCCTTTGCTGGCGATTTCGCGCTGCCGGTCGGAGTCCATCGACGCGAAGCCACGCTTCGAGGTCGAACCACCTGCCATTTATGCCTCCTTATCAACGGTGTCCGTGTTTCTTCAACCGCAAGGGGATTCGATGGTTCCGGTAGGTTTGAGGGAACCTTTGCAAAAATTTTCGCGAAAATATTCAGCTCTCGCGAATTGTTGCGCTTAGCCGGGAGATCTAATCCGAATAAACGTGGCAACAACTTGTTCGTGGGAGTAAGAAACGGAAAGGTACTTACCTTGGGATCAATCGTCGGCCGGCCTTCTATTTGCGAATAGATCTATGGCAAAGGTAAGTAGTTGATCCTCAGCGATGCCAACCTGGCAAGGATCCGAAGGGGACGGAAGCTTCCCGGGCCGGAGCACACGATGGACATCGGATAGATGATTATCGGCTGCGATCGATATAAAAGGCTCGTCGCAGGCGCTCCTCGGCGAGCGCTTCGAAGGACCGGAACTCAGAAGGTGAGGGCGGAATGACCTACGACGACAACAACGTGTTCGCGAAGATCTTACGGGGTGAGCTTCCGTGCCATAAGGTTTACGAGACGGATCGCGTGCTGGCCTTCATGGACGTCATGCCGCGCGGCAACGG
Source organism: Microvirga sp. CF3016 (assembly GCF_036314085.1). Classification (NCBI taxonomy): domain Bacteria; kingdom Pseudomonadati; phylum Pseudomonadota; class Alphaproteobacteria; order Hyphomicrobiales; family Methylobacteriaceae; genus Microvirga; species Microvirga sp. CF3016. The sequence continues at coordinate 49,562 of NZ_JAYGGM010000002.1, read as the reverse complement.
CCATGTCCTCGTCATCCCCAAAGCCAAAGCCCGCAACCTCCTCGATGTCGAGCCGGACGATCTCGCGGAGCTGGCGAAGGCAGTTCAGATCGTCGGAAAGGCCGCCAAGACCGCGCTTTCAGCCGACGGCCTCACGATCCAGCAGTTCAACGAGAGCGCGGGTGGGCAGGTGGTCTTCCACATCCACTTCCACGTGATCCCTCGTTTCGAGGGTGTGCCGCTGAAGCCCCATACGGGCGAGATGGAGAAGCCCGAGATCCTGGCGGAACTCGCGTCCAAGGTTCGCGCCGCTCTGTCGGCGGCATAACCAGTTGATCGCGGCGCGAGTCCATCACTGCTGCTTGAACCCACTCCCGCCATTGCATCATCCTCGACGTTATCACCGGCCTTGGGCCGGTGATCCCGCTTGTGTGAAGCGCAGAGCCTCACCGTATCCGGATGGCCGGGACAGGCCCGGCCATGACGTGGAGGATGTGATTTCCGTCGGTCTTTTCAGCGTCAGTCCGCCCAATCGAGCGAGCGGGCGATGGCCTTGTCCCACACGGCGTTCAGTCGCTCGCGGCGGGATGCGTCCATGGCCGGAGACCAGCGCTTGTCGACGGCCCAGTTGCGCACCAGTTCGTCCGTTCCGCTCCAAAAGCCGGTTGCCAGCCCGGCCGCATAGGCGGCTCCCAGCGCGGTCGTTTCGATCACCTTGGGGCGCACCACGGGCACGTTCAGGATATCGGCCTGGAACTGCATCAGAAGCTCGTTGACGACCATGCCGCCATCCGTGCGCAGTTCCTTGACGGCGATGCCGGTGTCCTTGGCCATGGCGTCGAGCACCTCGCGGGTCTGGAACGCCGTAGCCTCGAGCGCCGCGCGGGCGATGTGCCCCTTGTTGGCGAAGCGCGTGAGACCGCCGATGAGGCCGCGGGCATGGGAGTTCCAGTGCGGCGCATAGAGGCCCGAGAAGGCAGGCACGATGGTGACGCCGCCATTGTCCTCGACACCGCGGGCGAGGCGTTCGATATCGGTGCTCTTCTCGATGATCCCAAGATTGTCCCGCAGCCATTGCACGAGGGCGCCGGCAATCGCGATGGAGCCTTCAAGGGCGTAGACGGTTTTTCCCTGGCCGAACCGGTAGCCGACGGTGGTGAGCAGGCCACATTTCGAGGGATAGGGGGTCTCGCCGGTGTTCATGAGCATGAAGCAGCCGGTGCCGTAGGTGTTCTTGGCCTCGCCCTGCTGGAAGCAGGCCTGTCCCACGAGCGCTGCCTGCTGGTCGCCGAGAATGCCCGCGATGGGGACGCCCGCGAGGCCGTCGGTCGCCTCGCCATAGACCTCGCTCGACGAGCGGATCTGCGGCAGGCAGGCTTTCGGGATGTTGAACAGCCTCAGGATCTCGTCGTCCCAGTCGAGGCTCCGGAGGTCCATGAGCTGCGTGCGGCTGGCATTGGTCACGTCGGTGATGTGGCAGCCGCCATTGACGCCGCCCGTCAGGTTCCAGACCAGCCAGGTGTCGATATTCCCGAAGAGCACATCCCCGGCCGCGGCCTTGTCCCGGGCACCGGGCACGTTGTCGAGCAGCCAGCGCAGCTTCAATCCCGAGAAGTAGCTCGCCAGCGGCAGGCCGGTCTTGCCGCGCAGACGGTCGTAGCCGCCATCCTGCGCGAAATCCTCGACGATGGAATCGACGCGGGTGTCCTGCCAGACCAGGGCGTTGTAGAGCGGCTTGCCGGTGCGCCTGTCCCAGATCAGCGTCGTCTCGCGCTGGTTGGTGATGCCGATGGCCGCGAGGTCCTTGGGCTTCAGGCCCTTCTTCGCCAGCGCCTGCTCGATCACCTCCTGCGTGTTCCGCCAGATCTCGAGCGGATCGTGCTCCACATGGCCGGGCCTGGGATAGATCTGCTCGTGCTCCTTCTGGCCGACCGACACGATGGCACCGGCCTTGTCGAACACGATGAAACGCGAGCTGGTCGTGCCCTGATCGATGGCGCCGACGTATTGAGCCATGTCCTTCCCCAAATCTTATTGCGCGGCGACGGACGCCACCTTCTTCTTGGCCAAGTAGGCATCGATCTTGGCCGCAGCGTCAACCGGCACATGCAGCCCGAGCTTGGAGCGGCGCCAGAGAATGTCTTCGGCGGAGCGAGCCCATTCGCGACGCACCAGGTAATCGACCTCCGCCGCCGTGAGCCCGGCGCCGAAATCCTCGCCGAGATCCGCTAGGGATTGAGCGGAGCCCAGGAGCTCCTCGATCCGCGTGCCGTAGGCGCGGGCCAGGCGACGGGCGACGGGCTCGGGCAGGAAGGGCCAGCGCTGGCGGACGCCAGCGAAGAAGCGGTCGAAATCCGAGTCCGGCATGTCGCCGCCCGGCATCTTGGCCGTCTCGGTCCAGGCGGGCTTCATCGTCGGGAAGTAGGCCTTCAACTCGTCGAGGGCATGCTCGGCGAGCTTGCGGAAGGTGGTGATCTTGCCGCCGAAGATCGACAGCACCGGCGCTTGGCCGGGCGGCGCGTCCATGTCGAATACATAGTCGCGGGTCACGGCCGAGGCATTGCTCGAGCCGTCGTCGAAGAGCGGGCGCACGCCGGAATAGGTCCAGACCACATCCGCCGGGGTGACCTGCTTCTTGAAGAAGTGATTCACGACGTTGCAGAGATACTGGATCTCGTCCTGGCTGATTTCGACCTTCTTGTCGGGAACGGACTCGACCGGGATGTCCGTGGTGCCGACCAGGGTGAACTTCTCCTGATAGGGAATGGCGAAGACGATCCGCTTGTCCGTGTTCTGGAGAATGAAGGCTTCCTTGGTGTCGAAGAGCCGGGGCACCACGATGTGGCTGCCCTTCACCAGGCGCACGTTCTTCGTGGTGTTGAGGCCGAGCTTGGCGTTCAGCACGTCGGCCACGAAGGGCCCGCCGGCATTCACGATGACCTTGGCACGGACCTCGTCGGTCCGCCCCGTCTCGGCGTTCTGGAGGCTTGCCACCCAGGTGTCGCCCTCACGCCGGGCGGAAACGAGCTTGGTGCGGACCCGGATGTCGGCGCCCTTCTCGAAGGCGTCGAGGGCATTCAGCGCCACCATGCGGCTGTCCTCGACCCAGCAGTCGGAATAAACGAAGGCGGTGTCGAAGCCGGGCTTCAGGGCCTGGCCGGCGGGGTGCCGGGTGAGCTTGATCCCCTCCGTGCCCGGGAGCTTCTTGCGCGGGGCCAGGTGGTCGTAAAGGAACAGGCCCAGGCGCACGAACCAGGCGGGGCGGATGCCCTTCTCGTAGGGCAGGATGAAGCGCAGAGGCCAGATGATGTGGGGGGCGGATTCCAGCAGGCGCTCGCGCTCGAACAGGGCCTCGCGCACCAGCCGGAATTCGTAATATTCCAGATAGCGCAGGCCGCCATGGATCAGCTTGGTCGAGGCGGAGGAGGTGTAGCCGGCCAGATCGCCCTGCTCGCAGAGCACGACCGAGAGGCCCCGGCCCACCGCATCGCGCGCGATGCCCGCGCCGTTGATGCCGCCGCCCACAATCAGAAGATCAGTCACTGTCGTCACGAAAGATGTCTTTCCTTGCCGCCGAGCCGTGCGAAGCCCTGCACATGGTTTCTTTAGCCGTCTAAAGCAAGCGAATTCTTGAGGTTGTTCAAGGCCCCCTTGGCGCGACCAGGATTAGCATGAAAGCCCCGAGGGCGCACACGGCCATCCCCAGGCACAGCATGACGACGGCGTCATAGCTGCCCCGCCAGGCCCAAAGGGCGCCGAACGCGAAGGGGGCGCCCGCCATGGCGATCCGCACCGGCATGGCGATCATGCCCTGGATGGCCCCGTAATCCTCCCGGCCGAACAGTTCAGGCGGCAGCAGGGCCCGCACGATGGTGAGCATCCCGTTGGCCGCGCCGTAGAGCGCGGCAAAGCCCAGGATCAGCCACGATCCGGCCGGGATGAAAGGCAGGAGCGCGAAGGCCAGGACGCTGAGAGCCATGGTGGCCACCCCGATGCCGCGCAGGCTCATGGCGCGCTCGCCGAACCCGGTCAGGAACCGGGCGGCGACCTGGGCCGGGCCGATCACCGCATAGGCGGCCACAGTGGCCTCGATGGTAAAGCCCCGCTCGAGCAGGATCGGGATCAGGTGGACCGGGATGCCGGTGGAGATGATCCCCAGGAGAACGTTGGTGGCAACGAAGAGCCAGAAGGCCGGCTTGGCGAGCACTCGGCGCGGGTTCGACGGCGGATGAGCGGTCGCAGGGGCTGCGCCGCCGGGCTTGGGTCTGGCGGGGGCAGGCGGGATGCTGGCCGCATGCAGCACGGCACAGACGGCCAGGTTCAGGGCCGCCAGCACGAACAGGGCGCCGCGCCAGCCATAGGCGTCGATCAGCAGATGGGTGAGGGGGATGAACACCGTGCTGGCGAAGCCCCCGACCAGGGTCATGATGGTGATTCCCTGTCGGGTCAGGAGGCCGAGCCGGGAGGCCAGAACCGCGAAGCCCGGCTCGTAGAACACGGCGCTCATGGCCGCTCCGATGCCGAGCCAGATCAGCACGAAAGCCGGATAACGGTCCGTCATGGCCCAGAGGGCGAGCAGCAGGGCGGCGAGGATCGATCCTCCGGTCATCACCGCCCTGCCATAGCCCCGGTCGATCAGGCGACCGACCGGCACCGCGAAGAACGCGGAGGAGACGAGCGCCAGGGAATAGGCCGCGGTCAGAGCCGTTTTGGACCATCCGAGCTCCCGCTCCATCGGCTCGATGATGAGCGCGAAGGCATAGAAAAGCGTCCCGTAGGAGACCAACTGCGTGAAGGACAGGGCCGAGACGAAGCGCCAGGGCAGGGAGCCGGAGAGAGACATTCTTACCTTTATGTCAGGCCTGCCGGTTGACGGATAGGCTTTTAGCCTCCATATGCACAGCAGGCGACGGCGCTCGACTAGCGCATCGTGCGGAAAAGTGGACCCGGTTTTCCGCGCTCAACGATGCGCCAGCCAAGAGAAGAAGCATCGGATGGATCCCAAAAGTGGTTCACACTTTTGTGTCCGATGCTTTGAGCAGCTTGAGCGGGACTGCGTGACGGATATTCGCGGAACGGCGAAGACCCCGGTCCCCTTCTTCAATCGCTCACCTCATACGACGGCCCCATCACGCGGGCTCTCGCCTTAAAGAGCCCTGAAGCGCCTTTGCTTTTTCAAGCCGAACCTGCTTTGCGGCTCACCGCATCCGTTCGAAAGACGATACCACTTTGACACTCTTCACCGATTTTGGATTGGCCCAGCCGATCCTGAAGGCCCTGACCGCTGAAGGCTATGAGAAGCCCACGCCGATCCAGGCCCAAACCATTCCCTATGCTCTGGAAGGCCGCGACGTCTGCGGCATCGCCCAGACCGGCACCGGCAAGACGGCCGCCTTCGCGCTGCCGATCCTCCACCGCCTGAACGAGAACCCGAAGCCGCGCCGGGCAAAGAGCCCCCGCGTGCTCGTGCTCAGCCCGACCCGCGAACTGGCCAGCCAGATCGCCGACAGCTTCCGTGCCTATGGCCGGAACCTGCGTCTCACGACCGAGGTCGTGTTCGGCGGCGTCACCATCTCCCGCCAGGAGAAGGCGCTGGCCAACGGCGTCGACGTTCTCGTCGCCACGCCGGGCCGCCTGATCGACCTCATCGACCGCAGGGCGTTGAGCCTGCGCGAGATCGAGATCCTCGTCCTCGACGAGGCCGATCAGATGCTCGACCTCGGCTTCATCCATGCGCTGAAGCGCATCGTGACCCTGCTGCCGAAGGAGCGCCAGAGCCTGTTCTTCTCGGCCACCATGCCGAAGACGATCTCGTCGCTGGCCGATTCCTTCCTGCGCAATCCGGCCAACGTTGCCGTCACGCCCGTGGCGACGACCGCCGAGCGTGTGGAGCAGAGCGTGATCTTCGTGCAGACCGGCCGCAAGCAGGTCCTGCTCGAAACGCTCCTGCGCGATCCGTCCATCGAACGCGTCCTCGTCTTCACCCGCACCAAGCATGGGGCGGACAAGGTGGTGCGCGGCCTCGACAAGGCCGGGATTGCGGGTGCCGCCATTCACGGCAACAAGTCCCAGCCGCAGCGCGAGCGCGCCCTCGCCGGGTTCCGGGACGGCTCCTGCCGGGTGCTGGTCGCGACCGACATCGCAGCCCGCGGCATCGACGTCGAGGGCGTGAGCCACGTCATCAACTACGACCTGCCGAACGTGCCGGAATCCTACGTCCACCGCATCGGCCGCACGGCCCGCGCGGGGGCGACCGGGCTTGCGATCTCGTTCTGCAATGACGAGGAAAAGGCCTATCTCAAGGATATCGAGAAGCTGACCCGCCTGAAGGTTCCGGTCATGCCTCTGCCCGAGGGCCTGCCGGCCGCTCCGGCAGCCGGCGAGGCTTCCGAGCGCCGTGAGCAGCCGCAACGCGGCCGTCCGGCTCCCCACGCCCGCGGGCATCAGGGTCACGGCCAACCGCGCAGCGCCGATCCGAACGCCGAACGCGGCCCCAAGCGCCGTCGCGGCCGCGGCGGAAAGCCGGGTGGCAACGCTCAGCCGCATGGCGGACAGCCTGCCGGGAACCAGCAGAGGCCCGCGCAGAGCCAGCGCCCGGCCCAGGGCCAGCGGCCCGCTCAAGGAAAGCCTGCGTCCAGCCGTCCTGAAGGGCGCCGCGGCGATGGCGCCCAGGTGGCCTGGCTCGAAAAGAGCCCGCGCCGCCGGTAAGAACCTCAAAGGCGCCTTCGGGCGCCTTTTTCTTGCGCCATGGGCCAGACGTCTGGCCCATGGCATAGAACCTGCTGCACAAGCCACGCTCCAAGGGGAGACACTTCATGGCCAAGCGCGCCGGAAGCGCCGACCTGCCGCTGCATTCCGGCCATGTGCCGAAATGGCTGGCCGATCGCATGACGCGCCTCGGCGGCGTGGTGACTGAGGCCATCGTGCACCATTACGGGCGCGACGAGCTGCTGCGCCGGCTGGCTCATCCCTTCTGGTTCCAGTCCTTCGGCGCCGTGATGGGAATGGACTGGCATTCCTCCGGCATCACCACCAGCGTCATCGGGGCGTTGAAGCGCGGACTAACGCCGCTGTCGAAGGAACTGGGGATCCATGTCTGCGGCGGGCGGGGAAAGAACTCGCGCCAGACTCCGCATGAGCTCGTCGCCATCGGCGAGCGCGTCGGCTTCGACGGCGCAGCACTGGCGAATGCCAGCCGGCTTGTGGCGAAGGTCGACAGCGCCGCGGTCCAGGACGGCTTCGATCTCTATCTGCACGGCTTCATCGTCACCGACGACGGCAAATGGGCCGTGGTCCAGCAGGGTATGAACGACACGTCCCGGCAGGCGCGTCGCTACCATTGGCTGTCCGAGGATCTGGAGAGCTTCGTCGACGAGCCGCACACGGCGATCGACGGCAAGGGGCAGGGCAGAATCGTCAATCTCACCGACCGCCGGGCCGCCGCCTCCCGGAAGGCGCAGATCGAGATCCTGGATTCGCTCGGACCCGATGGAATCGCGCGGAAATTCCTGGCGCTGGAAGAACGCGAGGCTGACACGGCGCCTGCCGCGAGCCCGCAGCCCCTGCTGCCGCATCTGGTGATGCCCGAGCATCATGACGTTCGCGCCAAGGACGTAGTGCTGCGCCGCCTGCACGGGAGCCTGGCCGCTGCCGCTGACCGTGGACCGGCGGATTTCCCCGATCTCCTGATGACCCCGGGCGTCGGTCCCCGGACCGTTCAGGCGCTGGCCATGGTGGCGGAGGTGGTGCACGGCACGCCCTGCCGCTTCAGCGACCCGGCCCGCTTCTCCTTCGCCCATGGCGGCAAGGACCGGCACCCGTATCCGGTTCCGGTGCGGGTCTACGACGAGACGATCCGGGTGCTGAAATCGGCCGTCCAGAAGGCAAAGCTCGGGCAGCAGGAGGAGCTTTTCGCCCTCAAGAGGCTCGACGATCAGGCTCGCCAGCTGGAACGCCATGCCGCTGGCCCCGATGTCGAGGAGCATATCCGGCGGGAGAGGGAGAAGTCGCATGCCTACGGCGGCCGCTCCATCTTCGGGGACGAGCCGCCGCCGGCATGATCCGCGGGCTACCACCCGGCAAAGAACGCAAAATCCCGGCGCATGGGTTTCCAGGACTGGACCTGCCTCGGCTCCTTCAAGAGTTCGGGCAGCCGCTCCCAATAGGCCTTGCGGTAATCCCGGCGCATCTGGATCTCGACGACGTCGTCGAGATCGGACCAAGTCTCGTAGATCATGAACCGGGTCGAATCCTCAGGATCCTGATGCAGGACAGCATTGATGAAGCTCGTCTCGTGACGCATGGCGTCGAGCACCGGCGTCAGGAGGTCGAGAAATTCCTCCTCGCAGCCGGGCTTGAGGGCGATCGTCACCACGAAGGTCACCGGATCGGTTCGGCGTCCCTCCACCACGGCCGATGTGAGCGTGTCATCGAGCTTCATCGTCATCTCCTTCGTATCTGACGACCAGAATGGCCGCCGGCTGAAACGAAGGAAATTACCCGGCAGGTAAAGGGATGCTGGAAGATCAGCGCTGCGCGGTCTGGAGCAGGCTCTTGTCGAGCATCACATGGACGCCCTTGTTGCCGTTGACCACCTGGGTGATGCGCAGGTCCGCCGCGAGGCTGCACAGGGCATAGGCCTCTGCTTTTGTGATGCCCGTGCGGGTCACGATCAGGTCGATCATGCTGCGCAACGCGATGACCACGCAATCGTCGAGATCCGGATCGAACGCCATGGTCATGACATGGGTCGGCGTCTCGGCCATGGGCCACGTGAGATGCATGTCCTCGCGCAGATGCAGCTCGAAGGTGCCGATGAGCCCCGTCTCGATCGCCGTGACGCAGACCTCGCCGTCGCCCTGGACCCCATGCCCGTCGCCGACGGAGAACAGGGCGCCGTCCGCATGGATCGGCAGATAGAGAATCGTGCCGGCAACGAGCTCCTTGTTGTCGAGATTGCCGCCGTTGCGCCGCGGCGGGAGGGTGCTGAGCGCCCCCCAGGCGGCCGGCGGCGCCACGGCCATGACGCCGAAGAAAGGTTTGAGCGGCAGTTCCAGACCCCAGGGCAGCCGGCCCGTCATCCGCTCGCGGTCGAGCGGGATGGTCATGAAGTGGATCTCGTCGAAATCGTCCGGCAGGGCGCCTTTCAGCGGTGCGGAAAAGGTGAAGCCCCAGTCGTAATGCAGCTCGATGTTCTTGATGCGGACTTCGAGAACCTGGCCGGATTTCGCGCCGCGCACCGCAACCGGCCCGGTGCAGATGTGGCCCGGCAGCTTCGGCTTAAGGGCTGCATGAATGTCCGTAAGCGCTTGCGGGATTTGAAAGGGTGCCTTCGGCATCGCCTCGGGACCGCCCGATACGGTCGAGATCGTGACCGTGTCGCCGGAATCGACCGTCAGCAGCGGCTCGAGATTGGCATCGAAATAGCCCCAGTGGATGGTCTCCGGGGACGCGTCAATCCGGTACTCGGCCACGGAACACCTCTGTCATCGCTGTCGAAGCAGGATGTCTCGCATTCCCATGCCGCAAGGACAACAAGCCATTGGGCTAATGATAAGGATCCGCCGCGTCCCTGAGCCCGTCGCCCATGAAGTTGAAGGCGAGCACCACGATCACCACCGGCACCATCGGGAAGAGCAGCCAGGGATGGAGCTGCACGGCCGCGAGGTTCTGCGCCTCGTTGAGCAGAACGCCCCAGCTCGTCACCGGCGGGCGCAGGCCCAGGCCCAAGAAGGAGAGGGCGGTCTCGCCGAGGATCATCGAGGGAATCGAGAGCGTCGCCGAGGCGATCAGGTGGCTCATGAAGTTCGGGATGAGATGGCGCGCGATGATGCGCTGCTTGGAGGCGCCCATCAGCTCCGCGGCCTTCACGAAATCCTCCTCGCGCAGGGAGAGCAGCTTCGAGCGCACCGCGCGGGCCAAGCCAGGCCAGTCGAGCAGGCCGAGGATGATCGTAATGCCGAAGAAGACCAGGATCGGGCTCCAGTTCGCCGGCAGCGCTGCCGAGAGCGCGAGCCACAGGGGCAGTTCCGGCAGCGAACGCAGGATCTCGATCATGCGCTGGATCACGTGATCGATCCAGCCGCCGAGATAGCCGGCGAGGCCACCGAAGAAAAGGCCGAGGGTGAACGACACGGCGATGCCGACGATGCCGATGGTGAGCGAGATCCGCGCGCCGTAGATGATCCGCGAGAGCAGGTCGCGACCGAGCCGGTCGGTGCCGAACAGGAACATCGTGCCGTCCTCCGGCGGACAGACGAGATGGAAGTCCATCTCCCAGAGGCCCCAGAACTGATAGGCATCGCCCCGGCAGAGGAAGCGGATGGGCTGCGGCTTCGAGGTGTCGGGCGTGTAGACGCGCCGGAAGCTCTCCAGGTCGAAATTGTAGGTATAGGGGTAGGTGAAGGGCCCGATGAAGCGGCCCTCATGCATCAGATGGATGCCCTGCGGCGGGGCATAAAGAAAATCGCCGTGGCGCTTGGTCTGGTTGTAGGGCGCGATCACCTCGACGAAGGGCACGATCGCATAGAAGAAGATAAGCACGAAGGCGGCCGCCACCGCCACCCTGTGGCGACGGAACTTCCACCACATCAGCTGCCAGGACGAGGCGCGATAGAAGCTCTCGTTCTCCGCCCCGACAGGCTCGGTCGCGCCCGGATCGAACGGCGCCGGATCGACGTAGTGGCGATTCGAAGTGAGAGCCGTGTTCATCGTCCGCCTCCCATCCGGATGCGCGGATCGAGCCAGGCCAGAAGAAGATCGGACACGAGCATGCCGACGACCGTGAGCAGGGCGACGAACATGAGGATGAAGCCCGCCAGGAACTGGTCCTGGCTCTTCAGGGCGCTCAGCAGGATCGGCCCGACGGTCGGCAGGCTCAGGACCAGCGAGACGAGCACCGATCCGGACACCAGATGCGGCAGGAGGTTGCCGATATCCGCGATGAACGGATTGAGCGACATGCGGAAGGGATATTTCAGCAGGGCCTTCGTGGGGCCGAGCCCCTTCGCCTTCGCGGTCACGTAATATTGCTTGCCGAGCTCGTCGAGCAGGTTCGCCCGCATGCGCCGGATCATGGCGGCCGTTCCGCCAAGCCCGATCACGACGGTCGGGACCAGGAGATGCGAGAGCAGGGAGCGCGTCTTGTCCCAGGTCCACGGCTCGCCTGCGTATTGCGCGTCGTAGAGCCCGCCGATGGAGACGCCGAACCAGCGGTTCATGTAGTAGAGCAGGATCAGCGCGAGCAGGAAGCTCGGTGTCGCAAGGCCGATATAGCCGATGAAGGTGGCGAGGTAATCGCCCACGGAATATTGCCGCGTGGCCGAATAGATTGCGATGGGGATCGATATCACATGGATGAAGATCACCACGGCGAGGTTGACGAGGAGCGTCAGCCACAGAGCGTCGCCGACCACGTCCACCACGGGCTTGTCATACTCGAAGGACCAGCCCCAATCGCCCTGCAGCAGGCCGGAGAAGCCGTTCGGCCCGGGCATGACGCCGATCCAGACCAGATATTGCTGCCAGGCGGGCTTGTCGAGCCCGTATTGCTTGATGAGGAATTCCGCTTTCGCGATCGAGGCGGATTCGCCCTGGGCCCTCAATTCGGCGATCTGGTTGGACAGGAAGTCGCCCGGCGGCAGCTTGATGATGAAGAAGATCAGGGCCGAAATGATCAGCAGAGTCACCGCCATGGTGACGATGCGACGCAACAGGAAGCGGATCATCGACGGGCCTCTTTGCCGGCGGCTTTGTTCCAGTGGATCTCGTCCAGGCGATAGATGCCGAGCATGGCCGTCGGCTCCCAGCTGTAGAGCGCCTTGGCGGGAAGTCCCTGCAGGCCGTTGCGGACGACGATGGGCTGCAGCGCGCCGGAGATCGTGCCGATGGACCATTGGTTCTCGGCATGATTGCGCAGCATCTCGGTCCAGACGTCCCGCTGCACGTCGCGGTTCCCGGTGTTCATCCAGGTCGTATAGAGATCGAGAAGGCGTTGCGCTTGCGGAATGTCGACCTGCTCGCCGTTCTTGCCCTTGGTCTCCACGTACTGGCCCCATTTGGGCCAGGTGTAGTTGTCCTGGCGCATGGGGGCGAGTTCGGTGGGCGGCATGATGGCGGTGGGGATCGCATTGTCGAGACCGGGGGCCGCGACCATCACCGTCAGCCCGGCATAGGAACGGTTGCGCAGGACGGTGCGGTCCTGCGGCTTCACGAAAAGCCGCACGCCGATCTCCCGCCAGAACTCGCCGATCAGGGTCAGGCCGTCGACCACGAGGCTGCTCTCGCCGTCGGTCTCGACGATGATCTCCAGTTCGCGCCCATCGGGCAGGAGGCGGATGCCGGCGCCGTTGCGTTTCGTCAGGCCGATCTCGTCGAGAAGGCGCGAGGCTTCGCCCGGGTCGTAACCGGCATTCGTCGTGCGCAGCGCGGCCGAGAAGAGCGGGCTCTCCGCCACGATGGTGTTGTTGCCCTCGGTGCCGAGCCCGAAGAGCAGGGCATTGTTGAGCGTCCTGCGGTCGATGCCCAGCGACAGGGCGCGGCGGAAGCGGATGTCCCGGTTGAGCTGGCGCCAGACGGGATCCACCGTGTTGAGGTTGGGATAGAGCGCCAGCTCCGTGCCGCGGGCATAGGGCCAGAGCAGGGTGGAATATCCCTTCGCCTTCTCGCCCTCCTTGAGGACGGGTATGTCGCTCATGGAGAGGCCGCGGAACAGAAGGTCGAGCTCACCCGCGTTGGCTTTGGCTGCGAAGAGACCGGGAGCCGACACGTCCATGATGAGCCGGTCCACATAGGGCAGCTGCTGCCCCTGGTTGTCGACGCGGTGGTAATAGGGATTGCGCTCGAAGATGAAGCGGTTGGCCGGAGCCGCGTTCATGACGCGCCAAGGCATGAGCGTGGGCAGGGCAGGATTGGTCTGCTCCTTCATGTCGTCCAGTCGGTTGTGCAGGGCGGCCCAGGATTTCAGCTTCTGTTGCTTGGCCTTCTCCTCGAGAGCGGTCTTGTCGGCGTATTTGGCGTGGAACTGCTTGAGATAGGCGGACGCGCGGTAGATCCCCGGATCGAGCGCTCCGGCCAGCTGCGGCAGGAAGCGCGGATTGGGCTTGTCCCAGGTGAAGCGCACCGTCCGTTCATCGAGGACTTCGAAGCGCGGGGGCTTTCCCTCCACCAGCATGAATTCCGGCGGGCCGGCCGGCGAGAGATCCGCGTTCTGAGCCACGTCCTCCCAATAATAGCGGAAATCCTCCGCCGTGAAGGGCGAACCGTCCGACCAGCGATGGCCGGCGCGCAGGGTGAAGGTGAAGACCCGATCGTCCTCGTTCTCGAACTTTTCCAGAAGGTCGGGCTGGAGCTGCAGGTTCCTGTCGTAGCCGACGAGCCGCGTATAGGTGAATGTGGAGATGTAGCGGATGTCGCGCGGGCGCGGCACCAGGGTGACCATGTCGCCGCCATACTGGCCCGCCGCACCCACCACGATGGGCGTTTTCGGAAGCCGCTCGGCCAGGGGCGGAAGCTTCTTGGTCTTCAGCTGTTCGGCAAAGAAGGGAGCATCCTTGACGTCCTGGGCTCCGGCGGGCAGCGCCAGCCATCCGAGGGCGGCGGCAAGGACGAGCGATCTGGTTTGGATGTTGAGCAGCATCACGCAGCCTCCCGGGCTGTCAGGTGCCCCATGCGAACCTTGTGTCCGGGTTCGATCTCTTTCATTTGGCCGAACTCGCCGGGCTTGATGCGGAAGGGCTCGGGCCATTCCGACGGCTGCGAGAAGCGGCCGGTTCGCAGTTTGGCGAAGTCCAGCGGGCGGTCGATGTCAGGATCCGGCACCGCGGCGAGGAGCGCCTGGGTATAGGGGTGAACCGGATTGCGGAAGAGAGAGGATTTCGGCGCCTCCTCGACGATGTAGCCCCGGCACATGACCGCGATGGTATCGGCGATGTAGTCCACGACCGCGAGGTTGTGGGACACGAAGAGGTAGGACAGCCCGAGGGCCGATTGCAGGTCCTTGAGCAGGTTGAGCACCTGCGCCTGCACCGACACGTCGAGGGCCGAGACCGGCTCGTCGCACAGCAGCACGCGCGGCTCGAGGGCGAGCGCCCGCGCGATGCCCAGGCGCTGGCGCTGACCGCCGGAGAAGGAATGCGGGTAGCGCCTGAGCGCGCGCTGATCGAGCCCTACCATGTCGAGGAGCTGCTTCACGCGGGCATAGCGCTCGTCCGAGGTGCCGATGTCGTGGATGCGCAAGGGCTCGGTCAGAAGCTCGTAGACCGTCATGCGCGGATTGAGCGACGAGAACGGATCCTGGAAGATGAACTGCACCGAACGGCGATAGGCGGTCAGCGCATCGCCTTCCAGCTTGTGCACGTCCTTCGGACCCGTGCCGTCGTCGAACAGCACCCGGCCCGAATTGGGCGTGAGCGCGCGCATGATCATCTTGGACACGGTGGTCTTGCCGCAGCCGGATTCGCCCACGAGCCCCAAGGTCTTGCCGGCGGGGAGCGTCAGGTCGACCTCGCTGACGGCGCGGATGTCCTGGCTCTTGCCCGAGAACCAGCCCGACCGGAGCGTGAAGCATTTGGTGAGCCGCTCGGCCTTCAGGATGGGGCCCTTGGGCTGGATGCGCTTTGGCGCGTCGGTCGATGCGAGGGACGCGCTCGTCACCTCGCGGATGGGCGTGAGGCGCTCGTTCTCTGCCATGGCGAAGCGCGGGACGGCGCGCATGAGCGCCTGGAGATAGGCATGCTGCGCGTTGCGGAAGATGTTCTCCCGCGCACCAGCCTCCATGATCCGCCCGCGATACATCACCACCACCTCGTCGGCCACATTGGCCACGACACCGAGATCGTGCGTGATGAGGAGCACCGACATGCCGGTCTCGATCTGGAGTTCCTTGATGAGATCGAGGATCTGCGCCTGGGTGGTCACGTCGAGCGCCGTCGTGGGCTCGTCGGCGATCAGGAGGGCCGGGCGCGTGATGAGCGCCATGGCGATCATGGCACGCTGCCGCAATCCGCCGGAGAGCTCGAACGGATAGGTCGTCAGGGCCCGCTTCGGATCGGGAAAGCCGACCCGGGCCAGCACGTCCATGGTCCGCTGGTTCGCCTTCGCCTGATCCACGTCCGAGTGGATCATCAGCGCCTCGGAGATCTGGTCGCCGATGGTGTGGAGCGGCGACAGGGATGTCATCGGCTCCTGGAAGATCATGGCGATGCGCCCGCCGCGCAGGGCATGCATGGCATCGCTCTCGGGCGGGAGCGCCGCGATGTCGACCGCCCCGCCATTCGCGGGATCGTTGAAGACGATGGAGCCGCTGGTGATCCTGGCCTTCTTCGACAGGATCTGGAGAATGGCCTGCGCCGTCACCGATTTGCCGGATCCGGACTCGCCGACGAGCGCCACCGTCTTCCCCTTGGGAACGTCGAACGTCAGGCCATCGACCGCCCGGAAGTTACCGGCGTCGGTGTTGAAGTCGACTGTCAGCTGGCAAACCGACAGGAGTGGCGCTTCCATATGCTCCTCCAGGGATTATGAGCATAACGCATCAGATCCCATTAGATCTCAAATGTGATCTTGTTTCCAAGGCGAAACACGCATCGGGACACAGGAAACGTATGCCTCTGGCGGCGAGGTGGGCGATAAGCCTTTCGCATAACGACCAGATGACGTCGTCATGAACGAGGTGATGGGTCAGGAACCCGATCGGCTCGTCGCGATCCGCAAGTCCCGCCACGCGCCGCTCGATCGCGCTGGCGAGACCGGCAGCGATCAGGGCCGGTTCGGCCAGGCTTCGCGTGCCGTGCCAATCGATCGGGTCCACATGGGTGTTGATCTGGACGAGGCCTGGGACAGGATGAGCAGCCTGCCGGTCCGTGAAGGTGGATAGCCCCCGAAAGCCCAAGCTCGGCAGGGATGGGACGAAATCGCAGGAGATTCGATTCCAGGGTGGCACGAAGACCGGCAGGAGCTTCGATCCGAGGCGCTCTCGCGCGACCTGCAGGGTCTGTTCCGCTTCCGATCCCATGACGTCCAAGGCACGATGGGTCCCGAACTCCGCCTTTTTCTCGCCCGCCGGTGCATGATTGGCATGGCTCCAGCCGTGGACGAGGGCGAAGACCTTGTCCTCGTCGGCCAGTCTCACGGCGAGCGAGAGCTCGATGGTCTTCGGAACGACGGCAAGGCCGAGACCGGCATCGTAGCGGCGGGCGAGGCCGAGGAGCCGGTCGAGCTGGGGCGTATCGGCCACCGCATCGTCGTCTCGCCACCAGAAGCGGACAGGACAGCCCTGATCCACGGCCCGGTCCAGGGCCCGGTCCAGGGGCGACCAGTCGACGGCCCGGTGAAGGGCGGGCCTGGAAAGCGCCAGACCTTCCGCTAAGGCAACACTCCTCCGGGCTCCGTCGACGGAGATGGCCGGAGGCGGGGAGGGTGTACGGGCGAGCCCGCGCCGGATCGCCCGGACCAAATTCTGCCGCGAGAGGTCCGCCTCGGGTACGATCTCGGCAAGGCCGAGCGCTGCCAGGCGTTCGGCGCGCAGGCGTTGCTCCGTCTCGCCGCCTTCCTCGAAGGGCACGAGAACTGATGTCACGCCGCAGCGCAGGAGATCGACTGTGGTGTTGTAGCCGGCTTGGCTCACGGAGAGTTCGGCACCGGCGAGCAGGGCCCGGAAATCGGCCCGCGCTCGCTCGACGACAGCATGAGCCGGAGCGCTTTGCTGAAGAGCGTGGAAGTCGTTTTCGGCGACGCCTCTTCCGACAAGGATGCGCCAGGGCCGATCGGTGATGTCGCGCGCCGCCGCAATGGCCGTGCGGTAGAGCGGCAGGCTCGCGGCACTCGATCCGCCGGACACGACGATCCCGTGTCGACGGATCTCCGGCACAGCACCCTCGTTCTCGTCCACGTAGCCGGTATAGCGGATGAGAGGCCTGATCCTCTCATCCACGGGCCATGAGGCTTCCAAGGAAGCCAGCTCCGGATCGCCATGAACGAGAACGGCGTCGTAGTGCCGAAGCACGCGCTCATGGGCTTCGGCGATCCGCGACGCCTTCGAGGAGGGGACCAGGATATCCCGGATCGAGCACAGGACCAGCGGACGCGGGCTCGCGCGATGGGCGGCCTCGAGCAGGGCGGAGAACTCATCCGCCAGGACGCGTCGACCGAAGGGAAAAAGCTCGGTGATGAGGATGTCGGGCCTGACGGATTCCAACGTGTCGAGCAGAAGGGTTCGGCGTCGTTCGAGATATTCTGCATCGATGGGCTCGAAGTCGTCACCGAGCAGCGTCTTGAAATCCGTCCCCAAGGTTCGCACGGGGGGCAGCTGAATGAAGGATACGGCCTCCAGATCGGTCAGGCGGGCAGGGCTTCCGCCCGACACGAGTGTCGTCCCGTGCCCTTGTCGCGCAAAGGCCCGCGCCAGGGCGGCAGCCCTGGTGAGGTGACCCGCTCCCAACAGATGCGTGACGGCGATCAGAACCCGCAAACCCATTCTCCTGCTCTAATCCCTGAGCAGTTCGAGCGCATTGCGCAAGCGCAATGAAGCATGATCGAGATCGCGTTCCTGTCTGACGAAACGGGACGCATGGGCGCCGAAGGCCCGCAGCCGGTCCTGGTTCTGCAGGAGATCGCCCAGCGCATCTGCGAACGCGACCACATCGCCGGGAGGCGTCAGCATGCCGGTCTCGCCGTGTTGCACGACGCTGGCAACGCCCCCATAGGCACCCGCAACGACTGCGCAGCCGAGAGCCTGCGCCTCCAGCAGCACCATGCCGTAGGCCTCGTTGACGGCAGGCCAGACGAGGAGATCGGCCGCCTCATAGAATGCCGTCAGATCGGCCTTGCTCTCGACCTGTCCATGGAAACGCACGCGTGGCGCCAGGGCGGAAAAGAGCCCCTCGACCTCGTCCCGTGCCTCGCCGTCACCGACCACGTCGAGGGTCCAAGGCAGGGACTGGAGCCGTTCGAGGGCGGCCGCCAGAATGCGATAGGAGGCGAGCTTGTCGCCCGCCCGCATCATCGCCACCGTGAGAAGGCGCGGTGCGGCTTTCGGCAGAGGACGAGAACCCGATGCGGGCCATTCCTGCAGGTCCAGAAACGGCGGCAGGTCGATCAGGCCCTGATGCGTTGGCCTGGCGCTTTCCAGAGACTCCCGGTCGTGGGCCGTCATGACGAAGACGGCGTCGGCCCGGTCGAGGGCTGCCTCCGCTCCCTCATGCCCGAGAGCCCACAATCCTTGCGCGCGCTTGGCCGCCCTTGAGCCTTCCGCAACCGCATAGGGAATGCCGAGTGCATCGGCGACGCGCGGGCCGATCCAGTCCGGCGCCTTGTAATAGACGTGATAGGTGAACCACAGGCAGGGGCGCATCTCGTCAGGCAGCGCCCTGCATCGTGTGATGAGGAGGTCGGCCTCTTGCAGCGCCTGCTGTCGAAGGCTCTCCTGAAGCTGCCGGTCGCCTGCCTTGTCGAAGGTTCTCAGTTCGCTGGCGAGGAAGGGAGCATAGCCTGCCCGGTCGAGGGCCTTCATCAGCAGGCGCGCCATGGTGCGGTCGCCCGAGGGAAGAGGGTGGCTCGGGCTCTTCAAGGGGGCGTAGAACGCAACGGGCCTTGAGATGGTCACACGCGCTCCGGTTCTCTCTTCGGGCTCTGCGTCGCGGCCCGCAGGCGGGCTTCGAGCACATCGATGCCGCCTTCCATGGAAAAGTCCCGCCGCAGGCGCGAGAAGGCTGCATCTCCTAGAATTTTGCGCCGCGCCGGATCGCGGGCGAGGAGATTGAGCGCGTTGGACAAAGCCTCCCAATCCCCCGGCGGCACGAGCTGTCCCTCGACGTCGTTGCGGATGAATTCGGGAATGCCCGCAAAGTCCGTCGCTAAGATGGCGAGCCCCTGGCTTGCCGCCTCCATGATGACGTTCGGCAGCCCATCACGGTCGCCTGATCTGGCTTCCTTCGAGGGAAGGACGAAAACATCCGCCTCGCGCAGGAGCGCGATGATGTCGGGCTGCGCCTTGGAGCCGAGAAAGACCACCTTGTCGGCGATGCCGGCGTCCTGCGCCTGCTGCTTGAGACTGTTGAGCAGTTCTCCGCCTCCCACATGGGCGAAGCGCCATTGGAGGTCCTGGGGCAGGGCGGCGAGGGCCCGGATCAGATCGCCATAACCCTTCTTCGCCACCGCGCGTCCGACGGACACGATGCGCACCGGATCGAGCGGGTTCGAGCCGTCCCTAGCCGGGCGGCTTTCGGGAGGAGACGGAAAGCGCGAGAGATCGAGCCCGTGATAGACGAGCGCCATCTTTTCCTGCTGCGACAGCGATTGGAGATGGCCGGCGCCCTGGGCCGTGCAGGTCACGCCCCAGAGGGCTTCCGCCATCTTCTCGCGCTTTTCCCAATCGGGTGTCGTCCAGATGTCCTTGGCATGGGCCGAGAAGGTCCAGGTGCGGCCCGTGAGCAGCGCCGCGTACCGCACGACGGAAGCGGGCGTGTGCAGGTAGTGCACGTGCAGGTGCCGCACGTCCTCCGGCAATTCCCTGGCCATCGCGAGGGCCTGGCCGAGGCGGCGCACCCGATTGGCGGTGACGTCGCGCTTCAGGTCGCGCCAGAAGGCCCGGACCGTGGCGCCGAAACCTTTCTGGCTCAGACTCCAGACCGCGCCGCGCAGCACGCGCAGGGGCTCCTCGTAGAGATATTCCGGCAGATACGTGACCGGTGCCTTGATCGCCTTGTGCATCGGATGCACGGCCCGTTCCGTCGGGTGCCGGAGAGACCAGATCTCGAGGTCCAGGCCGCGCTGTTCCAGGGCCAGGATCTCCTGGGCGATGAATGTTTCGGAGAGGCGTGGATAGCCTTTCACGACGACGGCAATCCGCCGGGCTGTCAGTGAGGGAAGCATGGATACGGTTACTCGGCTGCCTGATGATACGGGGCGGCGAACGGCGCCTGAGGCTCCTTGAGTGCCCTGAGACGCTCCTGCACCCGGTCGAGGCCGTCGAGAAGACCGGGAACCGTCACGTCCGACGGGCGCGGCTGCGACGAGAGAGAACGCAGGGCCGCAGCCATGCGCTCGGGCGTGCGCGGCTCCTTGTAGTCGCTGAGCATGCTCACCAGCCCGAGCCGCTCGCCCTCGACGGCGCGGATATACTGTTCGAGCCGCGGCCGGGTGCGCGGAACGATCAGCGTGCGCTTGTCGAAGGACAGGGCCTCGCAGAAGGTGTTGTAGCCGCCCATGGCCACGATGGCGTCCGCCTTCTTCATGAGCCATTCGATCTTGTTGTCGAAGGACATCACGTCGATTTTCGGTTGCTTGGCGATGCGCTCCACGAAGGAGCGGCGCTTGTCCCGGTCGATGAAGGGGCCGAAGAGGATCAGCGCCGGCTGGTCGAGCTCCGCGTCGCTCTCATAGGCCGAGATCACCCAGTCGATCAGGTCGTCGCCGTCGCCCCCGCCGCCTGTGGTCACGAGAATGAACGGCTGCTTCGTGATCTTGGGATATTTGGTCAGGGACGGGGTCGGCGGCACGTCCCGGCGCAAGTAACCGGTATAGGTGATGCGCTCTTCCACCGGCGCGGGCAGGTCCAAGGCCTTGAGGGGCTGATAGACATCCTTGAGGCCGTAGACCCAGATCTCGTCGTAATAGTGGATCAGGGCTTCCTTGGCGCCCTTGCGCTCCCACTCGGGCACCAGAAGGGCCGGTTCGTCCATCACGTCGCGGATGCCGAGCACGAGGCGGCAACCGGCCGCCTTGAGGTAGTCGAGCGCCGGCACGACCTCGCCGCGGAAGCCGGTCGGCTCCTTGTCGACGATGAACACATCCGGCCTGAAGGCCTTGGCGGCCTGAAGGATGAGGGCCTGGCGCAGGCCGACCGCCTCATCCAGTTCCACATTGAGGTTGAGGCTGCGGTAATCCCCGTCCGGCAGCTTCGTGACCCCTGGGATGCGGATGTAGTCGACGCCGCTGTCGAACTCGAAATTGCCGATGACCGGCGATCCCGAGATGATGACGACCGAGGTGTCCGGTCGGTCTTGGACGATGGCGTTGGCGATCGCCCGCGACCGGCGCAGATGCCCGAGGCCGAACGTGTCATGGCTGTAGATAAGGACTCGCGTTCCGCGGCCGCTCTCGGGCCGAACCGGGGAAGGACCTGCGTCCTGATCGAAGTCCATCACCAGGTCTGCCATGCGGCTGCCCCTACGGTCAGTCGGGCGGACCAATTGACGGTCCATCCGCCTTCTCTACCTTCTAGAGCATCGGACCCAAAGGCGAATCTGCGCTTTCGGGGTCGATTCCGATGCTCCTTCCTACAAGTAGCGCATCGCTGGGCGGAAAACCGGATCCACTTTTCGCGGACGCGGCCCTTCGGGTCCGCACGATGCGCTAAGGTCCCTGTCGATCAAATAAGGCGACGCCCGCGATCGGAAAGAGGTTCATCCAGGCGTATAGAAGTGGTAACCGTTGGGCAATGGAAAAGAGCCTCTTTAGGTATATTTGGACACATTCAAAGCGCGACCAGCTGATCGTCTGCGCCGTAGTGCTCGCTTCCCTGCCGTTCTACTTCATGTCCCTGGACCTGCCTCGCCAGATCGTGAACCAGGCCATTCAGGGCGAGGCTTTCAGGGACGGCAACCCCACGGCCCCCTTCCTCCATCTCAGCTTTGGATGGCCGCAATGGCTCGGGGGCGGCACCGTGGAGATCTTCGAGGGCTTCCAGGTGGGCCGGCTCGGCCTGCTCTTCGGCCTCTCCTGCCTGTTCCTGTTCTTCGTCATCGTCAACGGGGCGTTCAAGTACTGGATCAACGTCGCCAAGGGCGTGCTGGGGGAGCGGATGCTCCGGCGCATGCGCTTCGACCTGTTCTCCATGGTGCTCCGGTTCACCCCGGACGCCTTACGCAACGTCAAATCCTCCGAGACCGCAACGATCATCAAGGACGAAGTCGAACCCATCGGCGGCTTCATCGGGGATGCCTTCATCACCCCGATCTTCCTCGGCATGCAGGCGATCACGGCGCTTGCCTTCATCATGATTCAGAACGTGTGGCTCGGCCTGATCGCGCTCGCGGTGATCGCCATTCAGTTCACGATCATTCCACGGCTGCGGCGCGAACTCCTGCGCCTGGGAAAGCAGCGTCAGCTGGCCTCGCGCCAGCTGGCCGGGCGCATCGCCGAGGTCCAGGACGGCATCGAGGTCGTTCACGTTCACAACGCCTATAACTGGGAACGGGCCGAGATCGGACACCGGCTGTTCAATCTCTTCACCATCCGGCTCAAGATCTACAACCGGAAATTCTTCGTCAAATCGCTCAACAACTTCCTGGCGCAGCTGACGCCGTTCTTCTTCTACGCCATCGGCGGCTATTTCGCCCTGCGCGGCACCCTCGACATCGGTCAGCTCGTCGCCGTCATCGGCGCCTACCGCGAATTGCCTCCGCCGTTGAAGGAGCTGATCGACTGGGACCAGCAGCGCCTCGACGTTCAGGTGAAGTACGATCAGGTCACCCAGCATTTCGCCGAGGAGCGGCTGGCCCCGCTGCTCGAATCCCGCGAGGAAGCGGAGGCCGATCGGCCGCTGGTCGGTCCGCTTGTGGCCGAGGATATCCGCGTTGCCGGCCCCCATGGCGACATGATCATCGAAGGAGGTGCCTTCACCCTCGAGCTGCCCGCAAGAGTGGCGCTGGTATCCAATGGCGGCGCCGCGGCCAGCTCGTTGGCGCGCATCGTCGCCCGGCGCACGTCGGAGTTCAACGGCCGGATCCGCATCAGCGAACGCGACCTGACGCAGCTTCCCATTTCCGTGGTTGGACGCCGGATCGCCTATGCGGGCGTCGATCCCATTCTCTTCCCCGGCAGCATCCGTGACAACCTGATCTACGGCCTGCGCACGAAGCCCCTGGCCCGGTCGGAGGAGGAGAAGAAGGAGATGGAGCGCCGGATTGCGGAAGCCTCCAAGACGGGCAATCCGGTCGAGAGCATCGGCGATCGGTGGGTGGATTACGAGCGCATCGGCGCACGGGACGAAAGCGATCTCGATCGCATTCTCCTCGACCTCCTGGACCGGATCGGCATGGGCGACACGATCTATCTCTTCGGCCTGGCCGGCAGGATCGATCCGGAGCGCCACCTGGCTCTGGCCGAGCGTGTGGTCGAAGCCCGGCGGCGCCTGCGCGAGACGTTCCAGTCGAACGGCATGGCCGATCTGGTGGAGCCCTTCGATCCGGGGCGCTACAACAGCCAGGCCACCATTGCCGAGAATCTCCTCTTCGGCGTGCCGATCTCGGACGAGTTCAAGGGGCGCAATCTGGCCGAGAACAGCCAGTTCCGCAGCGCCATCGACCGGGCCGGGCTGACCGACGACCTCGTCCGCATGGGCCTGCAGATCGCCGAGACCATGACCGAAATCTTCGAGGGGCTGCCCCCGGGCCATTCCCTGTTCGAGCAGTTTTCCTTCATCGGCGCCGAGGAGCTGCCGGAATTCGGGGCCATCCTGCGCCGGCATGC
Source organism: Microvirga sp. CF3016 (assembly GCF_036314085.1). NCBI lineage: Bacteria > Pseudomonadati > Pseudomonadota > Alphaproteobacteria > Hyphomicrobiales > Methylobacteriaceae > Microvirga > Microvirga sp. CF3016. The sequence goes on along the minus strand of NZ_JAYGGM010000002.1, from coordinate 26,114 downwards.
CCGGGGCGAAGGCAATCTGAAGCGGGAGGACCGGACGCGGCTTCTGGCCCTGCCGCTCGCCTATATCGAAGCCCGGCACCGCCTCGGACTTCTCGACGACACGCTGACGGCCCGGATCGTGGAAGCTCGCGGCCTCGTCCGGGAGGTCCTCGCGAAGTCCATCTCCGAGGGGGTGGAGTTCTACGATCCCGAGCGCTACTGCGCCGCGGCACCCATGAGGGACAACCTCCTGTTCGGGCGCGTGAGCTACCAGGTCGCCAATGCCCGCATCCGGGTGGCCGAGGCCATCGCCACGGTCGTTCGGGAGCTCGACCTGGTGGAAGACATCGAGCGGATCGGTCTCGACTATCAGGTCGGCACGGCGGGCAGGCTTCTGTCGCCGCAGGAGCGCGCGAGCGTCAGTCTCGTGCGCTGCCTCGTGAAGCGTCCGGATATCCTCGTGATCGACGGGGCGCTCGCCCCGTTCGAGGAAGCGCGCAGCCAGCAATTGCTGAAGCTGCTGCTGGAGCTTCTCGACCAACAAAGCCTGTTCATGGTCCTTCCGAATGATCGACAGGCAGGCGCTTTCGATGTTCAGTTGCGCTTCCGCGACGGACAAATCATCACAGAAGAAGCGGCCGCTCGGGCTCTCAGGTCTGCCAGACCCGAGCCGGACGACGCCCAGAGAGTAACAGGAGAGGTGGCATGACCCTTGAGACAGAGGTTCAGTCCTTGCGGCAGGTGCCGATGTTTCGAGATGTGGATCCGGCCCGCCTGAAGCTTCTCGCCTTCACGAGCGAGCGGGTGCAGTTCTCCGGCGGGCAGCGCTTCTTCTCGCAAGGGGACCCGTCCGACGCCGCCTATGTGATCCTCGACGGTCGGGCTAGCGTGCTCCTCAACACCCCCGGTGGGGATATTCAAGTGGCCGAACTCGGGAGCAACGCTCTCGTCGGCGAGATGGGCATCCTGTCGGATACGCCCCGCTCCGCCACGATCATGGCCGCCGAGCCGACCACGGCCCTGCGAATCGATAAGCGGGTCTTCCTCGAGCTTCTGGCCCAGTTCCCGCAGATGTCCCTGGCCATCATGCGGGAGCTGGCAAAGCGCCTCGAGCGGACGAATGCACAGCTCGTCGCACAGTCCTCATCCTGAATTTCCCGGCAAACCCTGAGATTTTTTCGGGGAAAATGCCGGTACGGTTAGCAAAATCCTACTTCGTATGGCCAAGCTGACCGATTCTCGTCACAACTACCCGTCAACCCTGGTCTCAGAACGACACAAGGGAAGGCCCAGCCATCAGGCCGGGCTGTTGCGGGATAAGTGATGATGAGTAACGCGAGAACGCTGCTGTGCGCAGTTCCGCAGCCTGTTGCGGATGTGCGCAAGTCCGGACGTCGCCGCCGTTTCCTTCATGTCACCTTGGCCGTCGGCCTGATTGCGGGCCTTCAGGGTCTCGCTGCGGGGCCGGCGGCCGTTGCCACTCTCCCGAGCGCTCTTCTGGCGAGGCCGGTCGCCGCCTCGGCGTTGCAGCCGCTCACCACCGGCTCGGTCGTCACGGCGTCGATGGACTTCACCCCGAAGCTGATGAAGGATCCGAGCCTGTTCAAGGCCATTCTCGACGGCGCATTCTCCTTCAAGAAGCCCCGGGCCGTGAAGCCGGCGCCCCATGAGGAGCCCGACGTGGCTGCGGGCGACCCGGACGAGCTGATCCCGTTCAACGGGCGCACCGTGCCGCGCTGGCTGGTCCATTCCATCCTCAAGGCCGCCCATGCGACCGGGGTGGACCCGGTCTACATGATGACCCTGGCCGACGTGGAATCGAGCCTCTCGCCCGAGGCCAAGGCGCCGACCTCGTCCGCCCAGGGGCTGTTCCAGTTCATCGACAGCACCTGGATCGAGACCGTCTACGCCCATGCGGCCGATTACGGATTCGGTGCGGCGGCGGAAGCGATCAGCTACGTCAACGGCGAGCTGGAGGTGAGCCCGAAGGATCGGGAATGGATCATGAGCCTGCGCACGGATCCGTACTTCTCGGCGCTCATGGCCGGCGAGCTGATCAAGGACGTGGAGCGCGCCCTTCAGGCCGAGGGCGAGCGGGAGCTGGCCGAGGCCGAGCTCTACCTGGCCCATTTCCTCGGCGCCTCCAGCGCCGTCCGGTTCCTCGAGGTTCTCGACCAGGACCCGAACATGAAGGCCTCCAAGCTGTTCCCGAAGGCGGCCAAGGCCAATGCCGGGCTGTTCATGGAAGGCAAGGGACGCAAGCGCCGCCCGGTCAGCGTGGCGGAGCTCTACAACAAGATCGACTCGAAGATCGTCCGCCGCCTCGACCGCTACGAGGGCATCGGCCCCTACCTCGCCGAGATCTCCCGTCCGTCCGAGCGGACCGCCGAAGTTTCGGCCGAGGCGTCGCCGCTCGTGCAGTAGAAGCGGGACTGTGGAACTGCCGTATCGGCGTTCGGCACCTCCGTCTTCGACGGGCAGGGATATGCGCCTCTGCTCAGTTGCCGGGCCTTCCGGTCGTCAGGCTGCCTCGTCAAAGCGCTTTTGCGCGTCGAGGACCTCACTGATGTGAGTCTCGGCCCAGATCCGAAGAGCGTCCACGGTGGATGCGAGGGTCTGGCCGAGGGGCGTGATGCTGTACTCGACCGTGACCGGCACGGTCGCGAAAGCCCTACGGCTGATCAGGCCATCTCGCTCGAGACCCTTGAGGGTCTGCGAGAGCATCTTCTGTGACAGGCCTTCGATCTGACGCCGCAACTGATTGAACCGCATCGGTCCGTCCGCCAACAATCCCAAGATCAGCACCGTCCATTTATCGGCAACCCGGTCGAGCACGAGGCGCGTCGGACAGGTCGCGGCATAGATGTTGGGACAGTTCATGCCGGTATCTCCCGAGTAACTTGGTGAGTTCGAGGTGCCTTCTTTACACCAACGGGCATTTATTTCACCTAGTAACTTATCGAAACCTTGTTGGAGATCCATCATGAAAGTCGCGCTCATCGGGGCAACGGGTAACGCCGGCTCGCGCATCCTCGCCGAACTCTCCCGTCGTGGGCATGAGGTCACGGCCATCGTACGTAACCCCGAAAAGGTGCCGGTCCAGCCGAACGTCACCGCCACGAAGGGTGATGTGAGCGATCAGGGCCGCCTGTCCGAGCTCCTGGCTGGACACGACGTTGCCGTGAGCGCCGTCCATTTTACGCAGAGCGATCCCCAGAAGCTAATCGAAGCTGCTCGCGACTCGGGGGTGAAGCGGTATCTCGTGGTGGGTGGAGCCGGCAGCCTTGAGGTCGCGCCGGGCGTCAGACTGGTTGATACGCCGGATTTCCCGAGCGCCTACAAGGCCGAGGCGACGGCGGGCGCCATCTTCCTCGACCTTCTACGCCAGGAGAGAGACCTTGAGTGGACGTTCATCTCGCCTTCGGCGATGTTCGTCCCCGGAGAGCGCACCGGGCGCTTCCGTCTGGGTAAGGACCAGCTCCTCACCAACGAGCAGGGGAGCAGCATCTCCTTCGAGGATTATGCCATCGCGCTCGTCGACGAGGTGGAGAAGCCCGCCCATTCCCGCCAGCGTTTCACGGTCGGCTACTGACTGGCTTCGAGATGCGGAAGGGGCATCGCCCCTTCCCATTATCCGACCGCGCTGATGGCGGACGATGCCGAGGCCGGCAGCGAGCGGGTGTGGACGAAGTCGCCCTCGGCCAGATAGGTCAGCTCCTCCGGCGTCGAGGGGCGCCCGAGAACCGGATTCCGGTGCGGGAAGCGGCCGAAACGGGTGATGATGTCGAGATTGGCCCGGGCCTGGCTGAGGGAGAACTGCCAGACCGGCTTGAGATGCTCCGGAGCCTCCTCGAGAACCTGCTCCGAGACGGCCACGATGCGCTTCATCCGTTCCAGATGGTCAGGACCTTCCGCATGGGCGAGCGGAAGGAAGTAGAAGAACTTCTCGTAAGGGCTTGTCAGGGCATCGTAATGCCAGTTCCCGAACCCTTCCTCGGCGATCCTCACCGTGTCCGGGTCGGACGAATAGGCGTCCGGCGTCCCCGCGAACAGACCGCGCGGGAACTGATCGAGAACGATGATCAGGGACAGCCGCCCGAGCGGCGTGTCACGCCAATGATCGAGCTCACCGGCCTTGGCCGCGTGGACCAGCGGCTCGAACTGGTGCAGCTCCGCATTGGCCCCGCCGCGCATCCACCAGGTGAGCATCTGCCAGTGCGTTGCGATCGGGGCTTCCGACAGGTCGACCGGAAACCAGAAGTCGTAGACCCTGCGCCAATCCCTTTGAGATGACATCGGCCTCTCCTTGAAGAATGCTCGATGATATCCCGGGCGGAAACCCCGTGCTGTGCTTGGAAACACCTGAAGTCCGGCCGGACCTGACGTTCGGCAGAGACTTCAGAAGGCCTTGAATGTGATGATGGTGTGCGTGTCGGCGATCTCGGGGATGACCTGCACGTTCTCGGCGATGAAATGGCCGATATCGACCCCGTCATCCACGTGGAACTTGGCGAGGATGTCGTAATTGCCCGCCGTCGAGTAGATCTCGGACGCGATCTCCCGGTCGGCAAGGGCGTTGGCGACGGCATAGGTCTTGCCGAGCTTGCATTTGATCTCGACGAAGAAGGTCTGCATGGGGGCTCCGAAGGCGTCGTCTGGAAGTCTGTCGTCAGGGAGATATGGCACGGGACCGCGCCGGTGAGAACCTCCCGGTTCAACCGAATACGGCGTCATGGCCGTCCCCCGGACTTGATCCGGGGATCAGTCCCGGCCATCCCGATCGGAAGAGCACCGCGCTTTTCGGATCGGGATCACCGGCACAAGGCCGGTGATGGCGTGGAGGGTATGGTTGAATGCATCCCTTGCCGGCCTGCGGCCGCCGGGATGACACGGGAAGAGAAACTCAGGACCGCCCGACGCTCACATAGGTGAAGCCGTGGCGGCGCATTTCCTCCGGGCGATAGACGTTGCGCAGGTCCACCACCACCGGGGCGGCCAGGGTGGCCTTCAGGCGCGAGAGATCGAGGGCGCGGAACGTGTCCCACTCGGTCACGAGCACCAGGGCATCGGCCCCGCGGGCGCAGTCGTAGGGGTCTCTCGCATAAGCCACGTCCGTCAGGACGGACCTGGCTGCCTCCATGCCCTCCGGATCGTAGGCCTTGACCTGCGCGCCCGCATCCTGGAGCGCCGTGATCACGTCGATCGAGGGGGCGTCGCGCATGTCGTCCGTGTTGGGCTTGAAGGTCAGGCCGAGCACCGCCACCGTCTTGCCGCGTACCGAGCCGCCGCAGGCGGCGATCACCTTGCGGCCCATGGCGCGTTTGCGCTGGCTGTTGACCGCCGCCACCGTCTCGACGATCCGGATCGGCGCCTCGTAATCCTGCGCGGTCTTGATCAGGGCCAGCGTATCCTTCGGGAAGCAGGAGCCGCCATAGCCCGGGCCGGCATGGAGGAATTTCGCGCCGATGCGGTTGTCGAGCCCGATGCCGCGGGCCACATCCTGCACGTTGGCGCCCACCTGCTCGCACAGGTCGGCGATCTCGTTGATGAACGTGATCTTGGTGGCCAGGAACGCGTTGGCCGCATATTTCGTCAGCTCGGCCGTCCGCCGGGACATGGTGAGCAGGGGCGATTGGTTGAGGTAGAGCGGCCGGTAGAGCTCGTTCATCACGCCCTCGGCGCGCTCGTCCTCGGTGCCCACGACGATCCGGTCCGGACGCTTGAAATCCGCGATGGCCGCGCCTTCGCGCAGGAATTCCGGATTCGACACCACGGCGAAATCCGCGTCGGGCCGGGTCTCGCGGATGATGCGCTCCACCTCGTCGCCGGTGCCCACGGGCACGGTCGATTTGGTCACGACCACCGTGTAGCCGTCCATGGCGGCGGCGATGTCGCGAGCCGCCTGGTAGACGTAGGACAGGTCGGCATGGCCGTCGCCGCGGCGGGACGGGGTGCCCACGGCAATGAACACCGCTTCGGCATTCCGGACCGCCTGAGACAAGTCCGTCGTGAAGGTCAGGCGATCCTCGCGCACGTTCTTGGCCACGAGATCGTCGAGGCCCGGCTCGAAGATGGGGATCTCGCCCCGGTTGAGAGCCTCGATCTTGCCCGGATCCTTGTCGACGCAGCAGACCTCGTGTCCGAAATCCGCAAAGCAGGCGCCGGAGACCAGGCCCACATAGCCCGCTCCGATCATCGCGACACGCATCGAGAACTCCCTGTTTGTCCGAACCTTGGGTTTAGAGTGGCAAAGGCCGCGCAGCAACCCGTTGGGTCAGACGATTTCGGGGCACTTTTTCCGGCTTTTGCAACAATGCCCCCTTTGACTTCTGGGATAAGTGCCTCCACAACACCGCCGCTTTTCAAACGGGGCATTGATGGACAATCCATTTCTTGTCGAGGTCACCCGCGGAAACCTGGTCGAGTCGCGCCACAGGGGCAGCGTCTCGGTGGTCGATTCCGAGGGGGCCACGGTTCTGTCGATCGGCGACGTCGACCGGCGCGTTTTTCCGCGCTCCGCCGTGAAGGCGCTCCAGGCCATGCCGTTGGTCGAGAGCGGGATTGCGGACAAATACGGCCTGACCGACGAGGAGATCGCGCTCGCCTGCGCGTCCCATTCGGGCGAACCGGAGCATGCGGCGACCGCCAAGGCCATGCTGGCCAAGGCCGGGCAGGATGCGGGCTGTCTCGAATGCGGCGTGCACTGGCCCATGGGCGAGGCCGCCAACCGGGCCCTGGCTGCGTCCGGCGGCAGCCCGAGCGCGCTCCACAACAATTGCTCCGGCAAGCATGCGGGCTTCATCTGCCTCGCCTGCGGCCAGGGCAAGAATCCGAAAGGCTATGTGCTGGCGGATCATCCGGTGCAGCGCAGCGTGCGGGAGGCCCTGGAGGAGATCACCGGAGCCTGCCATACGGTCGAGAAGAGCGGCATCGACGGCTGCTCCATCCCGACCTATGCGATCCCGCTGCCATCGCTTGCCTTCGGCTTCGCCCGGTTCGGCACCGGGACCGGCCTGCCGGGCGACGGGAAGGCCGCAGCCGCCTGGATCCGCAGGGCGGTGGCGCGCCATCCCTTCATGGTCGCCGGCACCGGCCGTTTCGACACCAGGCTCATGGAGCTGCTCGGCGAGCGCGCCTTCGTGAAGGTGGGAGCCGAGGGCGTCTATTGCGCGTGCCTGCCCGATCTCGGCTACGGCATCGCCCTGAAGGTCGAGGACGGTCATGCCCGTGCGGCCGAGGCCATGATGGCCGGTCTCGTCCTGCGTTTCCTCAATCTGGACACCGCAGAGCGCCGTGCCGTCGAAGCGCTGGCCCAGCCGGTGCTCAAGAACTGGAACGGGATCGAGGTCGGCCAGATCCGGGTCTCGCCGGAGATCAGGGGCGGCGCCTAGATCCCCAAGAAGCGCGGACGATCGCCCGGATGAGGGCGGGTCATCCAGCCGCGATCGCTTCGATCTCGACGAGCCACGTCGGATCGAGGGTCTGCACCACGACGGCCGTCGTCGGGATGCGCCGGTCGCCGAGAGCAGCGATGCGCGCGTCCTGGTTGGCCTGCACATAGGACGGGTCGCGCAGGTAGCTCGTGAGGCGGACGATGTTGTCCGTCGTCATTCCGGCCTCTGCCAGGATGCGCCGAAGGTTCAACCAGATCAGGCGCAGTTGCTCGTCCAGGCTGTCGGGCGCGACGCCGGACGCATCGAGCCCCATCGTGCCGCTGATGAACAGCAGCCGCTGGGCGCCCGCAACCTCCAGCGCGTGAACATAGTCGTCGGTCGCCGGATAGATGCCGTCCTTCGGGTTTCTGACCGTGAGTTCCATGCGTGCGGACCCTTCTACCTGCTGTCACGGCACAGCTTATTGGCCGTGCGCGGATTCGGCCAGGGCGAGGGCGGAAGCCGGGGCATCGCCGATCGGATCGGCAGCGTCGGCACGGCTCACGGTCTCGGATTCATCTGCTGGCGAGCGTGAAGGAGGTCGTCCGGCTGGAGTCCGTGCGCGCCATGGAACGGCCGATCGAGAACGCCGACCATGTAGACGACCAGGCCGACGAAGATCATGAGGACGCCGCCGAGAAGGAAATGGGTCGTCCGCTTCAGGTCGAACAGCCACAGGATGAAGACGTTCAGGGCCGCACCGACGAGGACGACCGACCAGATCACTTTGGGAATGCTGGTCCCGGCCGCCTGGATGCGCAGGCGGCGCTGCTCGATGAAATCCTCGAAGATCCTTAGAGCCGCCTGGTGAATCAGGTCTTCACCTGTTTCGCGGTTGGGCCTGAAGCCCAGGAGCTGACGGCTCAACTGATCGACCAGCAGCGTTCCGCGGGTCGAAGCCTGATTGCTCCTCTGGGAGGTCCAGCCAGGCCCGGTTTCCTCATCCACATATTGGCGCAGGGTCTCGGAGAGAGATGCGCGGATCGGCTCCGGATAGCCGCTGACGGTGCGGTAGAGGGCGATGATGCTCGACGCCTCGCGCCCCACCGCATCCTGCGCCTTGCCGTAGTTATCGAACACCGCGATGGAGAGCAGCGCCAGGAGAACGCCGTAATAGAGCGAGAAGGCGTTCAGGAGCAGGCCGACGACCGTGTTCGGATCCCGCTCGCCGCGCAACAGGCGCGCGGCGGCAGGCTGCAGCAGCGCCGAGCCGATCAGGGTCGGCACCAGGAAGATGAGGCAGACGATCACGGCGCCCATGACAATGGGCAGTTGATGCAGCCGATCGATCACGACGCGGTTCGCTTTGCGTAGTTGCCCGTCAGATGCCGTCGAGTGAACCGGATTCTGCGGGAGAGATCAGGTGGAATTCCGGATAGGGGCTGTGTTCGTAGCCCCTTCCGCGACCTCTCCAGCGTCATCACCGGCACACGGCCGGTGGTGACGTGGCGGATGGGGCATCCTTCGCGCTAGAGTCCGAGCAGCTTCACGATCTCGCTCGCCCCGGCATTGGGCGACAGGGTGCCGTTCGCGATAGCCGTCTCGATCTCCGGCACGCGCTGGCGCAGGGCCGGATCGTGATGGAGACGCTCGTGGAGACGCTCATGAACGAGGGCCCACATCCACTTCGTGTCCTGCGCCCGGCGCTTGGCCGCCAGTTCACCCGTCGCCTCCAGGCGCTTGCGATGATCGAGGACCTTCGCCCACAACTCGTCGAGCCCCTGGCCCGACAGCCCCGAGATCGTGAGCACGGGGGGCGTCCAGGTGGCAGAGGCGGGCGCCAGGATGTGAAGGGCGGCCTTGTACTCGGCGGCCGCGGCTTTGGCCTTGGCGCCCGCATCGTCCGCCTTGTTGACGGCGATCAGGTCGGCAAGCTCCAGGATGCCTTTCTTGATTCCCTGCAGCTCGTCGCCCGCGCCCGGCAGCATGAGGACGAGGAAGAAGTCGGTCAGGTCCGCGACGGCGGTCTCCGACTGCCCCACGCCCACCGTTTCGACCAGAATCACGTCGAAGCCGGCGGCCTCGCAGAGCAGCATGGTCTCCCGCGTCTTGGCAGCGACGCCGCCGAGCGTGCCGGAGGATGGGGAGGGGCGGATGAACGCGTTGGGATCGGCCGCGAGGCGCGCCATCCGGGTCTTGTCGCCGAGGATCGCCCCGCCGGTGCGGGTGGAGGAGGGGTCGACCGCCAGCACGGCGACCCTGTGCCCTTGCTCGGTGAGCATGGAGCCCAGGGTGTCGATGGCGGTGGATTTGCCGACGCCGGGAACGCCCGTGATGCCGACGCGCACCGCATGGCCGGTGCGGGACATCAGCTCCTGAAGGAGCGTTCGCGCGGCCTCGCGATGGTCCGGGCGGCGCGATTCCATCAGGGTGATGGCGCGCGCGAGCGAGGCCCGGTCGCCTTTTGCGACCATGTCCGCCGTTACTGTCGTCTTCGGTGAGCCCCCGGTCATGGGACAGCTCTAGCGCATCGTGCGGAAAAGTGGACTCGGTTTTCGCTGACGCGGCCCTTCGGGTCCGCACTCAACGATGCGCCAAGCAAGAAAAGAAGCATCCGGACGCTGCTTTCACCAGGTGATCGGGTCCATGCCGATTCGTCCCCAGGCGGGAATCTTGACGGCGGGGCGGCGCACGTCGATTCCGGCGACGAGGCCCATGAAGTCGATCTCGATTCCCTCAATCCAGCCGAGCGCGATGCCCGCATAGCCACCGAGCGAGATCTGGATCCCCGTGCGGCTCGGGGTGAGGCCCACGATGTCCCGCCAGGGTTGCCAGTCCTTGCCGAGAGCGGTCGGCGGAAGCGCCGCGCCGAGTTCGGGAACCGAGCGCATCACATGCGCCACGAAGGTGTTCGAGTTCGGACCGGGCCATGCGTTGTACGCGCCGAAGCTCTGGTAGGGATAGCTCGCCACTGCTTGGCGCACTTGCGGGATCAGCCGTTCCGCGGCCTCCCCCTCGATCACCACGACCGGATGCGGCGCGTTGCCGAACCAGCGGCCGTCCGGCGCCCATCCGTTGGTGCGCACCGGACTGCCCCAGCCGACCTTGTCATAGCGGGTATAGGTGCGGGCTCCGGCCTCCTTCACGACGATCCAGGTGTGGTGGGCGAAGATGCCGCGCCACCGGCCGACCCGCGCCGCATACACGGCCACGATGGCCTGGGGCGCCTCCGTGGCGGCCGGGAGGAGCTTCGCGCTCGACCAGTCGGCGGCGCGCCAGCTCGGCGCGACATCGTCGCGCAGCGCCCACCAGAGGGCATGGGCTCCCAGGGGCAGAACGAACAGGCCGACGACGACGAGGAAAACACGGGCGAGAAAGGCAAGCATCGTGCCAAGGTACGGACGCGCCGCCGGGGCATCAAGGCGACATGCGGGCGCCGTCGTTCACCATCGGGTTACCATAATCCCGATTGAAGGTGTCTTCGGCGGCACTCTGCCTTGCGCATGCCATGATCGAGGACAAAACAGCACTGCCCTCATTGTCTCTTGAAACCCGGCCTCATGCTCTTTCCCATTCCCCGCCTTGCTCTCGCCTGCCTTGCAAGCTTCGCCCTGTCCGGCTGCCTCGGGGAGGAATCGGCGCTCACCAGCCCGGTTTCGTCGCAGGTCGGTCTCGCGCGGGACCCGAAGCTTCTGGTGGCGACCACGCGTCTCCCGGTGGGTGACCCGCCGAAGAAGCCCTGGTTCAGCAGCGAACGCTCCGCGGATCTGATCTTCGCGGAGGCGCGCCTCACGCCCCCGTCCGATTCCTTCATCGGCAGCAGCCGCTGGAACATCGCGAAGGTCGAGAACGTCGATCGCGGCAACGCGGCGCAGACCTTTGCCCAGGCCGCCTTCGGGCACAACCTGCTGCTCTACATCCACGGCTACAAGGAAAGCTTCGAGACGGCCGCGACCTCGACCATCGACCTCTCCGAAGGCATCAAGTTCGCCGGGGTGACCGGCCTGTTCACCTGGCCGTCCGCGGCGTCCACCTTCAGCTACGTGGCCGACCGCGAAAGCGCCATGTGGTCGCGCGATTCCCTTGAGGACCTGCTCGCCGCCATCGCCAAGACCCCGAGCGGCGGGCGCATCCACATCGTCGCCCACAGCATGGGCACGCTGCTCACCCTCGAGACCTTAAGGATGCTGCGCGCCTCGGGCGGCGAAAGCGCCATGGAGCGCATCGGCGCCGTCGTGATGGCAGCCCCCGACATCGACATCGATCTGTTCGCCCGCGGCCTCGAGCGCCTTGGACCCGACGCGAAGAAGATCACCGTCATCAGCTCCACCAACGACCGGGCGCTCGCCGTCTCGAGCCGCCTCGCGGGCGGCATCATCCGGGCCGGCGCGGCGGATCGCGAGCGGCTGGAGTCCCTCGGCGTGCGCGTGGCCGACGCCTCCGAGTTCGGCGGCGGCATCATCAACCACGACCTCTTCCTGACGAACAAGGAAGTGCAGCAGGTGATCAAGCGGGCCATCGAGCGGTCGTAACGGGACGACCGCCCCATGGTGCTCTCTCAGACGATGAAGAAGTCGTCGAATTTCAGCTGCGCCTTGCTGACACCCTCGAAGGTGATGGAGCCGCCGTCCGCCAGCTTGAGGACGGCGTCGCCCGCCGCGTTGTCCTTGATCACCCGGTAGAGGCCCGAAAAGTTCTTCTGGCCCAGGATGGCCTTGGTGAGGCGCACCGCATCGCCGCCCATGGGATCGAAGTCGACGATCACGTCGTGTCCGCTCGGTCCTGCCCTGTAGAGGAACGTGTCGGCGTCGTGTCCGCCGGCCAGGGTATCGTTTCCTCTCAGGCCTTCCAGAATGTCCTTGCCGCTATAGGCGAATATGACGTCGTTGAGGGCATTCGCATTGGTGTCGCCCACGAGAATGTCCGCGCCGGAGCCGCCCCTCACGGTCGACCCGTCGCCCAGTGCGGGCGGGGTGGTGTCGAGCGCCCACGCGCGGATGGAGTCGATCCGGAATTCCGCCGGGAAGCGGGTTGTCCCGTCGGGCGATCCCGGCCAGTTGCCGCCCACCGCGAGCCCGGCGAGCAGATACATCGGCTCGTTCATGCCGGCAGGCGTCTGCATCGAGTAGACCTCGTTGCCGTCGAGGTAATAGGTGATCGCATCCGCGGTCCACATGGTGCCGTAGGTGTGGAAGCCCTGCGAGAGATCGATGCCGGTGGAGATGCCTTGCGTTCGGAAGGCATGGCTGCCGTAGGTGTCGGTCCAGTGCGAGCCGACATAATAGGTCGAGGGATCGTGGCCCAGGAGTTCGAGCACGTCGATCTCCGGCGGCCAGTTGCCGCTTTGCGGCAGGAGCCAGAAGGCGGGCCACAATCCCTGGCCTGCAGGCACCTGAGCCGAGATCTCGAAGTACCCGTAGGTCTGCGAGAAGGTGCCGTGGGTGTTGATGAGGCCCGAGACATAGGGCAGCCCGTCCGTCAGACCGGTGTCCGGGGAGGGACGCGCCGTGATCGTCAGGATGCCGTCCCCGGCCTCGCGGGGATCCGCCGCGATGCGGAAGGGATCGAGATGAGGGTTTTGCTGGATCACAGGAGTCGAGCGATCGGCGAAGTACTGCAATTCGCCGTTGCTGGCGAGCGTGCGCCCGCCCCACCAATACTTCGTGTTCCAGGTTGTGGTGTCGAGGTAAGAACCGTTGAACTCGTCAGAGAAGGTCAGCGAATAGCCGTCGAGATCAAGGGCCATGGGTGCTCCGAAAAGGGATGAATGAAATACATTGTCTTTGGGACAAGTTTTCCCACTTATCGGAGCGCGGGCAATTAGGTGGAGTTACCTATTCTCGTCGGATGTTTAAAGCGTGGTTAAAGTCGAGCGGCCACAGGCAGGCAGCGGTGATCGCTCCTTCATCTTGGCCGGAGCCGATCAAGTCGCTGCTTGTATCCTGGAGTGCTCGGAACAGGTGGCATCGCGGCCTATGCAACGGGAGAGAAGGCGGCGTTACTCCGCCGCCTGCTTCGGCCCGTAGCCGAGGCGCCGATTGAGATCGTCGATCAGGTTCACGGCCGCATCGGCGATCACGGTGCCGGGCGGGAAAATGGCCGCGGCGCCGGCCTCGTACAATGCGTCGAAATCCTGCGGCGGGATCACGCCGCCGACCACGATCATGATGTCGTCCCGGCCGTATTTGGCGAGTTCGGCTTTCAGCTCCGGCACCAGGGTCAGATGGCCCGCGGCGAGCGACGACACGCCGATGATGTGCACGTCGTTCTCGATCGCCTGACGGGCCGCTTCCGCCGGGGTGGCGAAGAGCGGGCCGATATCCACGTCGAAGCCCAGATCGGCGAAGGCCGAGGCGATCACCTTCTGGCCGCGGTCGTGCCCGTCCTGGCCCATCTTGGCGACGAGGATGCGCGGGCGCCGGCCGTCGTCGTGCTCGAACTGCTCCACCAGGGTGCGGACCTTCTCCACGGCTGGCGACGCCATGCCGACCTCCCGTTTGTACACGCCCGAGATCGCCTTGATCTCGGCCCGGTGACGGCCCCAGACCTTTTCCAGCGCGTCGGAAATTTCGCCCACCGTCGCCTTGGCCCGGGCCGCCTTCACGGCGAGGTCGAGCAGGTTGCCTTCGCCGGACGCGGCCACCTGGGAAAGTGCGGAAAGCGCCGCTTCGACGTCGGCCTGGTTGCGCTCGGCTTTCAGACGCTTGAGCTTGTCGATCTGGCTCGCGCGCACTGCCGCGTTGTCCACCTTCAGGATGTCGATGGCGGCCTCGTCCGTGCTGCGGAAGGCGTTCACGCCGACGATCTTCTGGTGGCCGGAATCGATGCGCGCCTGCGTGCGGGCCGCGGCCTCCTCGATCTTCAATTTCGGGATACCCGCCTCGATGGCCTTCGCCATGCCGCCCAACTCCTCGACCTCCTGGATGTGGCTCCAGGCCTTCTGCGCCAGCTCGTAGGTGAGGCGCTCGACGTAGTAGGAGCCGCCCCACGGGTCGATGATGCGCGTGGTGCCGCTCTCCTGCTGCAGGAAGAGCTGCGTGTTGCGGGCGATGCGGGCGGAGAAGTCGGTCGGCAGCGCGAGCGCTTCGTCCAGCGCATTGGTGTGCAGCGACTGCGTATGGCCCTGCGTGGCGGCCATCGCCTCGATACAGGTGCGCGTCACGTTGTTGAACACGTCCTGGGCGGTGAGCGACCATCCCGAGGTCTGCGAATGCGTGCGCAACGGCAGCGACTTCTCGGATTGCGGGTTGAAGTCCTTGACGAGCTTGGCCCAGAGGAGCCGCGCGGCGCGCATCTTGGCCACTTCCATGAAGAAGTTCATGCCCACTGCCCAGAAGAAGGACAGGCGCGGGGCGAACTGGTCGATGGTGAGGCCAGCCGCGATGCCTGCGCGGATGTATTCGACGCCGTCAGCGAGCGTGTAGGCGAGCTCGAGGTCCTGCGTCGCGCCCGCTTCCTGCATGTGATAGCCGGAGATCGAGATCGAGTTGAACTTCGGCATGTTGGCCGAGGTATAGCCGAAGATGTCCGAGATGATGCGCATCGACCCCTTGGGCGGGTAGATGTAGGTGTTGCGCACCATGAATTCCTTGAGGATGTCGTTCTGGATCGTGCCAGAGAGCTTTTGCGGCGGCACGCCCTGTTCCTCGGCGGCCACGATGTAAAGCGCAAGCACGGGCAGCACCGCGCCGTTCATGGTCATCGACACGCTCATCTGGTCGAGCGGGATACCGGCGAACAGCGTGCGCATGTCGTAGATGGAATCGATGGCGACCCCCGCCATGCCCACATCGCCCGAAACGCGCGGATGATCGGAATCGTAGCCGCGATGGGTCGCGAGATCGAACGCGACCGACAGGCCCTTCTGGCCGGCCGCGAGATTGCGGCGGTAGAACGCGTTGGAATCCTCGGCCGTGGAGAAGCCCGCGTACTGGCGCACGGTCCAGGGCTGGTTCACGTACATGGTGGGGTAGGGACCCCGCAGGAAAGGTGCGATGCCCGGATAGGTGTCGAGGAAGTCGAGCCCGGCGCGATCCTCCGGCCCGTAAAATCCCTTCACGGCAATCCCCTCCGGCGTCAGCCACGGCTCGGAGGCGGGCTGCGAGGAGGATGCCGGGGGAGCGTCGGCGAAAGCGAGGCTTGAGAAGTCGGGAATGCGAGTCATTGCCTGAACCAACGCGACCAGATCAAGATGGATTTCAAGGTCTCATTCTAGGGGCTTCGCCCAGGAGCGGCTATCCTTAAAACGTTCTATGTCGGCCAAGCCGAGCTTGCATCCGTCAGGCTTTTGACATGTCTGGGCGATTATACCTAAGGTGAAATAATAAAGCCTTCGGAGTTCCATGCTCTTTCGCCGTCCCCCTCCGCGTCCGGAAAGCGCCGCCCATCTCTGGCCTCCGATCGAAGGTTTCATAGAGGCCGAGGAGCGGTTGGGGCAGGCCGCAGAGGCTCGCGGAGCTCTTGCGGCCGGCCTCTACGAGTTCCTGCGGTTCGGTATCAAGCAGGGCTGGGCCTGCCTCTTCGGCGGCCTCATGTGCGCCCTCCTGATCGCAACCTATCTCTGGTATCCCCGCGACGCCGTGCTCGCGCGTTACGACTTCTTGTTCCTGTCCGCCCTGACGATCCAGGCTCTCCTGCTGGCCTTCAGGATGGAGACGCTCGAAGAGGCCAAGACCATCTTTCTGTTTCATCTGGTCGGCACGGTCATGGAGGTGTTCAAGACCCATGTGGGATCATGGATCTACCCGGAGCCGAGCCTCTTCCGCCTGGGTGGGGTCCCGCTTTTCACCGGTTTCATGTACGCGGCGGTCGGATCCTACCTGTCGCGCGTATGGCGGCTTTTCGATTTCCGCTTCACCCACCATCCGCCGCTCGCGGCCACGGCATTGCTCTCCGCGGCGATCTACATGAACTTCTTCACGCATCACTACATCGCCGATCTTCGTTATGGACTGTTCCTTGCGACGGCCATTCTCTTTGGCCGCACGACGGTCTATTTCAAGGTCTGGCGTGTGCATCGCCGGATGCCGCTTCTCCTCGGCTTCTTCCTCGTCACGCTCTTCATCTGGTTCGCCGAGAACATCGGCACGTTCACCGGAGCGTGGCTCTACCCGAACCAGCTCAAGGGCTGGTCCATCGTGCCGATGGCGAAGCTGGGTTCCTGGTACCTTCTTATGATCATCTCCTACGTGATGGTCTCGGCCATAAACCGTCCGCGGGCGATGACGCGTTCACCTTAGCCCCGCTTCTCCGCGTTCCAATAGCCCGAGCAGACCCGTCCGCCCGAGGTTGTCCAGGTGCCGCGGCCGGTATTCCCCGACAGGCGGCCCGACACGTTGGCCCGGTCCTGGCCGCGGGAGATGCTGGCCGAGACGGCGCCGTTCGGTTGGACCTGGCCGTTCACGTTGAAGTTCTCCGGTCCGCCGTAACGGGCGCGGCCGTTCTGGACGACGACCGCATAGCGGTAGGCCCGATCGCAGGCGCCCTGCTCCGTGACCACTTCCACGCTCCAGTTGCCGTCGAACCGGTTGGCCTGTGCGGAGGCCGGGGGAGCAAGGACGATGGCCGTCAGGGCTGCCGCGCCGAGCCAGGACATCACACGCATGAAACGCTCCAAAACTTCAGGAATGGGCAGAACCAACGTCGGGTCTTTTCGCGGGTTCCGGCGGCGCCTTTCAGCTTTGCGTGAGCCGCGAAAAGGCCGCTGCATCCTTTGATGCAGCGGCTTCTCGATGCTCAGGACAATGAGGCAAATCAGACGTCGCTGGAGCGCTTCTGCGCCGTCCAGCGACCGGAGCAGCCGAGCATGCCGAGCTGCCAGGTGCCCGCTCCGGCCTTACCGGTGAGGCGGCCATTGGCATCCACCTTGGCGATGCTGCGGCGGATGTCGAGATCGACCGCGCCGTCGGAGCCGATCCGGCCCGACACGGTGGTCGGGGAATCGCCGGGCTGCAGCAGGTAGCGCACGTTCCCGTTCTCGATGGCGATGGAATAGCTGTAGGTGCTGTCGTGACGGTTGGCCGGGGCGGCCACGGCGTGGCGATCAAAAATGGTGCCGAGGCCGAGGGCCACAGCCAATCGTTTCGTCAATGTCAAAACCGCGCTCCTCTCGGTCAAAATGGCCAGGGGGAGCCTCGAAGCCTCAGGCGCCGGCCTCGTCGAGCGTCTGACTCAGAATCTTGAGGGCGTCGCACCCGGCAAAGATGTAAGTGGTAATTCCGGCGCGGACCCATGCATCTTCGTGCTCGCCCGGACGCCCTGCCAGACAGATGAGGGTCGATCCTGCCGAATGCAGGGTTTTGGCGGCTTCCACGGCATGCTTTTCGTAAATTTCATTTGTCGAGCAGATGCAGGAAAGCTTGGCTTTGCTTGCGATGTAGGATTGACGAAGCGTATCGTTGTCGGAAAATCCGTCGTTCATGATGGCTTCTATTCCGCCTGCTTCGAAGAAATTCTTGGCGAAGGTCGCCCGAGCGGTAAAGGCCGCGATCGGCCCGAGATTGGCGAGGAAGATCCTCGGCCGTTCCCCGGTTCTCGCCAGATAGGCGTCCGCGCGGTCGCGCAGGCGCTCGAACGGCTCGGCCGTTCGCGTGGAGGGCAGGGGAGCGATGGAGACGGGCGCGAGGCCGGCGGCCGTGCCGGCGAGCTGGGGCAGGGTCGCGCCCTGTCCCGCCATCCGGACGAGGGCGGCAAATTTGGTCTCAGCCTGAGCCGGTGCGCCGTCTTGCTCTCCTCCCCCTTGTGGGGAGGAGTGGGAGGTGGGGGTGTGAGCGAGAGCCTGTGAAGGTGTGGCGCCAACACCCCCACCCCTGGCCCCTCCCCACAAGGGAGAGGGGAAGAGAACCGTCACGTCCGCCTCAGCGATGTTCGGGAATTCGCTCGTGCCGGTGATCGGCTCCCGGCCGGTGGCGACGGCCTTCTCGCGCTGAGCGCGCACGGCGGCGATGCGGGCCTGGAGGCTTTCGCCCTTGAGGCTTTGCAGAATGCCGCCCTCGCGCTCGATCTCCTGGAACAGCCCCCAGGCCTTATCGCACAGGGCATCGGTGAGCGCCTCGAAGCCGCCGGCGCCGGCCGCCGGATCGGCCACGCGGGCAAGGTTCGATTCATCGAGCAGGATCAATTGGGTGTTGCGCGCGATCCGGCGGCCAAAGGCATCGGGCAGGCCGAGCGCCGTCGTGAAGGGCAGCACCGTGACCGCATCCGCCCCGCCGATGCCGGCGGAGAACGCCGCCACCGTCGCCCGCAGCATGTTCACCCACGGGTCGCGCCGGGTGGTCATGCGCCAGGCGGTCTCCGCATGTAGGCGGATCGGCTTCGGCTCCAGGCCGCAGGCCTGCTCCACCCGCGCCCAGAGGCGGCGAAGCGCGCGCAGCTTCGCTACGGTGAGGAACTCGTCCGCATCGGCCACGAGGAGGAAGGACAGCGCCCGGCGTGCCGCGTCGAGCGGGTGGCCCTGCGTTTCGAGGGCGCGCAGGTAACCGACGCCCGTTGCCAGCACGGCAGCGAGTTCCTGCGCCTCGCTGGCGCCGGCCTCGTGATAGACGCGTCCATCGGCCAGGAAGGCGCGCCCGGCAAAGCTCTGAGCGGTCAGATGGCTCAGCGTGTCGCCCATGCGCCGCGCCATGGCATCCCAGGAGGCGGACATCCTCCCTTGAGCCGCCATGGCGCCGACGGGGTCGAGGCCGAGGTCGAGGGAGAGATCGGCGAGCCGGTGGCCACGCCGCTCGGCGAGGGCCAGCACCAGCGCCGCCACCTGGCGTCCATGCCCGCCCGCATCGACGCGCAGATGGATGAGGTCGAGCATCACGCCCGACAGGGCCCGGTCGAGATCGTCGAGGTTGTCGATCCGCACGCCGAAGCCGCGCGCGGCGGGCGCTTTATGGGCAACGAGCGTCAGCGCATCGGCACCGCCTTCGAGATCGAGCAGGGCGAGCTCATTGGCTTTCTGCGGATCGGGATGATCGACCCGCTGCGACACCCGCCAGCGGCCGGCCTGCTCGCGTACGATCGGGGCGGCTCCTTCCGCCTTCGGATAAAGCGGCTGAATGGCGATGCCGTCATGGCTGCGGGAGACGAGCTTCTTCTGGAAGTCGGCGCCCTTCAGCACGCCCTCGACCAGCTTGAGCCATTGCTCCCGGGTGGCGTGCGGGAAATCGGCCGCGAGAGAGAGATCGTCCATGGGTGTTCCCGTCCGGTGGGCTGTTCAATTGCGCCGGACAATACCGGGACGGGGAGATGCTGGAAATGCCCCAAAGGGCGGGATTGCGCGGGCGGGCCGTCGCTCCTTTTCATCGCGCCTGTCCTGGCCATCCCGATACAGAAAAGCGTGGCGCTTGTCCGATCGGGATCACCGGGACGAGCCCGGTGATGACGGTGCAGAGGATCGGGGCTGGTCCTGTCGCGGCCTCGGCCCAAGGCCGGCGAGGGCGCGCTTCGACGGTCAGACGAACTGCGACAGTCCGGGGATGGATCCGACAATGGGGCCCATCACGTCCTCGCCGGCCTTCTCGCGGCCATAGGCGAAGAGTTCCTTGCCGAGCGGCTGCATCTGGCCTATGGAGACGCCGATGCCCATGAGCTGGCCGCCCAGCGCCATCACGCCGCCGCCCATGGAGCCCATCATGCCCATCAGTCCGCCGCCGCCGCCGCTCTTCGTTTCATCGATCGCTTCCTGAGCGCCCGGCAGGGCCGCGATCAGCTGGTTGACCTCGCTCGAGGGTCCCTCTTTCTGGAGGTAGCCCAGGATGATGCCGATGGCCTTCCGGGCGGTCGCCTGGTCGAGGCCGGTCTTCTGGGTCACGCGGGCGATGAGTTCTTCCATCTGATTCTCCTGAGACTGGAACGGGGCAGATAGTTCATAACTAAACTATTAAATCAAGAAACCCGACAGTGGAAACTCGCCACGAGACATCTAAGATCCTTAGCGCATCGAGCGGAAAAGTGGATCCGGTTTTCGCTGACGCGGACCTCCGGTTCCGCGCTGAGCGATGCGCCGCTTGAGGGATTGAGCATCGGATCGATCCCAAAAGTGCAAATCCACTTTTGGGTCCGATGCCCTGGATTCTGGAGAGACACGATGCTCGAAGACGGGAAGATCTTCATCGGCAAAAGCACCAAGCCGGAATATCTGGAGCTGAGGCTTGCCAACCGGCATGGCCTGGTGACCGGAGCCACCGGAACGGGCAAGACCGTCTCGCTCCAGGTGCTAGCGGAAGGGTTTTCCAACGCGGGCGTCCCGGTCTTCGCCGCCGACATCAAGGGCGACCTCTCCGGCATGGCGGCTCCCGGCAATGGCAAGGAGCCCCTGGTCAAACGCGCTAAGGAAATCGGTATCGATTACGTGCCTGACAAGTTCCCCGTGGTGTTCTGGGACCTGTTCGGCGAGCAGGGGCATCGCGTGCGGGCAACGGTGTCCGAGATGGGGCCGCTGCTGCTCTCGCGCCTCCTCGACCTCAACGATACGCAGGAGGGCGTGCTCAACATCGCGTTCCGCATCGCCGACGAGCAGGGTTTGCTGCTGCTCGATCTGAAGGACCTGCGCGCGTTGCTGCAGCTCATCTCCGACAATGCGAGCGAGCTCACGACCACCTATGGCAACGTGTCGAAGGCGACTATCGGAACGATCCAGCGGCAGCTTCTCGTGCTCGAAAATCAGCAGGGCGACGAATTTCTCGGCGAACCGGCCCTCGATATCAAGGACCTGATGCGCACCGACCGCGACGGGCGCGGTGTCGTCAACATCCTGTCGGCCGACAAGCTCATGAGCAATCCGCGCCTCTACGCCACCTTTCTCCTGTGGTTGATGTCGGAACTGTTCGAGGAGCTGCCGGAAGTGGGCGACATGGATCAGCCCAAGCTCGTCTTCTTCTTCGACGAGGCGCATCTTCTGTTCAACGATGCGCCGAAGGCCCTCGTCGAAACCGTCGAGCGCGTCGTGCGCCTGATCCGCTCCAAGGGCGTGGGCGTCTATTTCATCACGCAGAACCCGGTCGACGTGCCCGAAAGCATTCTGGCGCAGCTCGGCAACCGGGTGCAGCACGCGCTTCGCGCCTATACGCCGCGCGAGCAGAAGGCCGTGCGCGTGGCGGCCCAGACCTTCCGCCAGAATCCTGCCTTCGAGACCGAAAAGGCCATTACGGAACTGGGCGTCGGAGAGGCCTTGGTGTCGACCCTGGAAGGCAAGGGAGCGCCCTCCATGGTGGAACGCACGCTGATCGCGCCGCCCATGGCGCAGGTCGGGCCGATCGAATTGTCCCAGCGCCAGCAGATCGTGGCCTCAAGCCCGATGAGAGGCAAATACGACCAGGCGGTCGATCCGGATTCCGCCTACGAGATGCTCGCCAAGCGCGCCGAGCAGGCGGCCACCGAAGCCAAAGCGGCGGAAGGGGGCGGGGGCATTCTGGACATGCTCGGAGGCCTCTTCGGCTCGACCGGCCAGCGCAAGGGATCGATGACGGTGACGCAGCGCGTGACCCGCGAGGTCACGCGCACCATCGTCAACCAGACGGTGGGCAATCTCGCGGCCGAGATCGGCAAGTCCATCGGCGGCCGCCAGGGAAGCTCCATCGGGCGCGCCATCGTGCGCGGAACCCTGGGCGGGCTGTTGCGGCGGTAACAATCAACCGGTGTCGTGGTTGGCATGATGACGCAGACCATTCGCCTCGCAACTCCTGAGGACCGTGCCGATGTCGAGAAGATCGTCCAGGCCGCTTATGCCGGGTATATTCCGCTCATCGGGCGAAAGCCCGGTCCGATGAGGGACGATTATTCTGCCCTGATCGAAAACCGATCGGTCTATGTCCTCGTCAGCCGGAGCAAAATCCTTGGGGTGCTGGTTCTCCTTCCAGAAGAGGAGACGATGCTTCTCGACAATGTGGCCGTCAGTCCGGATATGCAGGGGCGCGGGTATGGACGTCTGCTGATCGCCTTTGCGGAGAGGCTCTCCATCGACCGTGGATTCAAGGCCATTCGGCTCTACACGAACGAGGCGATGAGCGAAAACATCCGTCTCTATGAACGTCTGGGATTTGTCGAAACCCATCGAGCCGAGGAGAAGGGCTTCCAGCGTGTCCATATGAGGAAGGCTCTGACGCCTTTATCGTGAGCCGGAATCTCGTACTTGCGGCTACCCGGAGGATGAGAGTACCTCTTGGGACGACCTCGTCCACAAGGCAGTTGTTCCTCATGTCCCACCTCGACCAAGTTCTCTCCAAGATCGACTCCGATCTCGACGCTTCCCTGGAGCGGCTGTTCCAGTGGCTGAAAGTGCCGTCCATCTCCACCGATCCGGCCTACAAGGATCATTGCCGCGTTGCCGGCGAGTGGCTCGTCGATGAGTTGAAGAGCCTTGGCGTCGAGGCTTCCTTGCGCGAGACCGGCGGGCATCCGGTGGTGCTCGGCCACGCCACGGGCGAGGGAGACCTGCATGTCCTCTTCTACGGCCATTACGACGTGCAGCCGGTCGATCCCCTGGACTTGTGGGAAACGCCGCCCTTCGAGCCGCGCATCATCACGCTTCCCGACGGCCGCAAGGCGATCAGCGCGCGCGGCTCCGCCGACGACAAGGGCCAGGTGATGACCTTCGTCGAGGCCTGCCGGGCCTGGAAGGCCGTGACGGGCTCGCTGCCGATCACCATTACGTTCCTGGTCGAGGGCGCTGAAGAGGACGGATCCAAGTTCCTGCCCGAGTTCATCGTGGCCAACAAGGACGAGCTCAAGGCCGACGTGGCCCTCGTCTGCGACACCGGCATGTGGGATCAGGATACGCCCGCCATCACGTCTTCCCTGCGGGGCATGGTCTACGAGGAGGTGATCGTGCGCTGCGCGGACCGCGACCTCCATTCCGGCTCCTTCGGTGGCGCGGCGCGCAATCCGATTCATGTGCTCTCAAGGATCATCGCGGCCATTCACGATGACAACGGCCGGATCACGATCCCGGATTTCTACGAGGGCGTGCCGGAAACGCCCACGCAGGTTCTGGAGCAGTGGAAGAGCCTCAATCTCACGGAAGAGGAATTCCTCGGCCAGGTCGGCCTGAAGCATTCCGCCGGCGAGAAGGGACGCATGCTCATCGAGCAGATCCAGTCTCGCCCTACCTGCGACGTGAACGGCATCATCGGCGGTTATACGGGCGAGGGCACCAAAACGGTGATTGCGTCCGAGGCGCGCTGCAAGATCTCCTTCCGCCTCGTGGGCGATCAGGATCCGGCGAAGATCTCCGAAAACTTCCAGGCCTTCGTGCGCGAGCGCATCCCGGCCGATTGCTCGGTGGAGTTCATCAAGCACAAGGGCTCGCGTGCCCTCGCTCTTCCGCATGATTTCCCGGCGATCACGGCGGCGAAATCAGCCTTGCACGACGAGTGGAAGAAGGACCCGATTGTCATCGGTATGGGCGGCTCGATTCCGGTCGGCGGCGATTTCAAGCGCACGCTCGGCCTCGACACCCTCTTCGTCGGCTTCGGTCTCGACGACGACCGCATCCATTCGCCGAACGAGAAATACGACCTCAAGAGCTTCCACAAGGGCACCCGCTCCTGGGCCAGGATCCTGGCGGCTTTGGCGAGGTAGGCGGGTCTCGGCGAGACGAAGATGCAACGATTCGTGCAGAGAGCGCGGCATCTTCGTCGTGTGCAGACCAATTGCGCTCGACCTCTCCCCACCGGGGAGAGGTTAAGGCGCCACCCCTGTCACAATCACACCAATTCACCGAGCGACGATATCACCGCCCGAGGCGCAAGCTCCCGATACTCGTCCGGCAATGCAAGCCGGTTCACCCAGACGGGATGGAAACCGAACACGGCGGCGCCGGCGATGTCCCAGCGGTTCGAGGAGACGAAGACGACTTCGTCGGCCGTGACGGGCAGCGCCTGAAGCACAAGCTCGTAGGTGCGCGGGCTCGTCTTGAAAACCTGCACGGCATCGACCGAAAGAACGGTATCGAGATCGTCGGCAAGGCCCGCCGATGCAACGGCCGCATTCAGCATACCGGGATCGCCGTTCGACAGGATCCCGGTCTTGAGGCCGCGAGCCCGCAGGGCGCGCAACGTGTCCGGTGCCTCTGGATAGGCGTCGAGCGCGCGATAAGCCTCCAGCAGGCGCGGCCGGATGCGGCGGTCGACCGCGGGAAAGCGCGCGAAGGCTTGATCGAGCGCCTTCTCGGTGAGGGTCCAGAAGGGCTCGTACCGGCCGGCCAGAGACAGCACCCAGGAATATTCGAGCTGCTTGGCGCGCCAAGTTTCCGAGAACCGCGCCGCATCCGGCCCGACCTCGGCCATATGGCGGGAGACGGCTGAATGTACGTCGAACAGGGTGCCGTAGGCGTCGAAGATGACGGCCCTGGCAGGGGGCGGGATGATCGTCGCGGCCATGAGGCAGGTTGGCACCAGCCGCAAGCGATGGCAATCCGGTCAATGATCAGCCCTCGGCATGGAACCCATCACAAGTCTTCATGTCCCGATGGCCGAAGGAACGATTGACGGGTGAGGCTTCAAGGGCTTCGATGGGACAGACATTCTGACCCAAAGGATCGACACAGTGGCTTGGCATTCGCAGACCTGGAACTGGTTCAACGGCGCGTGGCATGAGGGCAATCCGCCCCTGATTGGGCCCCGCTCCCACGTATCCTGGCTCGGTTCCTCGGTGTTCGACGGAGCGCGCGTGTTCGAGGGCGTCGCGCCCGACCTCGACCGGCATTGCGAGCGCGTGAACCGCTCGGCCCCGACCATCGGCCTCAAGCCGACCATGGACGTCCAGACCATGCTCGATCTCGTGAGCGAAGGCGTGAAGAAGTTCGCGCCGGGAACCGCGCTCTACGTGAAGCCCATGTATTGGGGCGAGGCCGAGGGGTTGGCCACCATCGCGCCGGATCCGGAATCGACCCAGTTCTGCCTCTCCCTCTTCGAGGCCCCGATGCCAGTGCCGGGCGGGCTCTCGGTGATGAAGTCGAGCTTCCGTCGTCCGACGCTTGAATCCATGCCGACCGACGCGAAGGCCGGCGCGCTCTATCCCAACAACGCCCGCGTGATCCGCGAGGCGAAGGAGAAGGGCTTCGACAACGCGCTCGTCTGCGATGCGCTCGGCAATGTGGCGGAGACGGCGACGTCCAACGTGTTCATGGCCAAGGACGGCGTGGTCTATACGCCGTATCCGAACGGCACGTTCCTGAACGGAATCACCCGCCAGCGCGTGATCCAGCTCCTGCGCGACGACGGCACGACCGTGGTCGAGAGCACGTTGCGCTACGAGGATTTCGCCAGCGCCGACGAGATCTTCATCTCGGGCAACTACTCCAAGGTGATGCCGGTGCTGCGCATCGACAGCCGCGATCTCCAGCCCGGCCCGTTCTATCGCCGGGCCCGCGAGCTCTACTGGGCCTTCTCCCACGACAAGGGGCTCCTCAAGGCTGCCTGAGATCGGGCCGGCCCTCAGGGCGTGACGTCCTGAGCAAACGACAATGGGCGCGAGAGGCTTTCGACAGCTTCTCGCGCCCATCCTGTATGAGGGGAGCCGCTTCAGGCTCAGGCCGCTTTGACGTCCTGGAGGAAGGTCGAGACCTCGCGGCCGAGGTCTTCGGAATGCCGGGCGAGCTCCTGCGCCACGCCGAGCACCTGGAAAGCCGCAGCGCCGTTTTCCTGGGCGGATTGCTGCACGCCGACGATGTTGCCCGTCACCTGCTCGGTGCCGCGGGCGGCTTCCTGGACGTTGCGGGCGATCTCGGCCGTGGCGGCGCCCTGCTCCTCCATGGCGGCGGCGATCGAGGTCGAG